>DASPYR010000050.1:0-25753 GCA_035636675.1 Rugosimonospora sp.
TGGATTGCTCCCCTGCAGCACCTGGACATCGCGATCGTTAAGGGTGGTCGGAAAGCCGACCCGCCATTGGCTAAAAGCTTTTTTGATGCCGGCGGGAAAAGATAGGCTCGCGTCTACCTTTGCGCCTTGGAGATCTCCCCCGGTCAACGTCATTACGGGCATCGGCTGGTCCGTATCTGGCGCGGCAATCCAGCCGGAATGGCCGTCGTATGTCGTGGTGCTTTCCCCGTTGGCGCCATGCACGATGATGGTGCGCTCGTCCGGCGCTTTGGCGTAAATCTCGGCGGCGCGCTTTTCCGGGTCATCGTATCCCTGATACGTGCCTCTCGCGACGAAACTGGTCAGGTTGGCCAGCCGTTGCGCCCCGCCAAGCGCCTGAATGTACTTGTCCAAAACTTGATCCGCGGAAGGCGCGCCGGGAGCTTGTTCGGTGATCTCATCCGGGACTTCCAGAACCGGGGCGCTGTATTGTTCCGCGAGATTGGGAGTGACCCGGGGAGTTTCGCCGCCGCGATGGCAGGAATAGCAAGTCAGCATGCGGCGCCCGCCGAAATAGGTCTTGTTGATCGCGTTCATCATCAGAATCATTTTGCGCGCCGTCTGTTTATTGGCATTGTCATCGGCGTACTTCGACCAATCGCCGCTGCTCTCCTCGACGTGGCAAAACGTGCAGTTTTCGCCCAGCGAGGCGGCGAAGAAGCCCATCGTGTCCATGAATTCCTTGACAGAAATGCCGCGGAGGACCTGAACATTCTTGAAATACTGTTCGGCCATCAGCGGCTTCTGCGCCGATTCCGCCTGGCCGCCGGTCCGCGCCGCACCAAGCAGACACGTCACCGCGATTCCCATCGCCACTACGATCGTTCGCCGCAGTCCGAGCATCACTTTCCTTTTCTAATCCTACCAGAGGCCTAACCTAAGTTGCGTCTCGAATGGCCCCGACCTGCGGGTCGTCGCTACAAAGCCGGAAGGCCAATTCGCTGGCCGTTCGCCCTGCACGGAGCAAGCCCACACCTAGCGTCACCAAGCCGATCGCCAGCGCCACCGCGCCGACGAAAGCCATATAGATAAATGCGTTCGGCTGCGAGGCGCGCGGCGAGAGTACCGAGAAGAAGAACGCCGCCGGAAGAAAAATGGCCGCGGACGGGATGAACGAGCGGACGACCCATTTCCAGCCGCCGGACAACTTCGCCTCATCGACGTATCGCAGAGCCACCAGCGAGAGCACCAGCAGGACCCCTGCGTGGGCGTGACCCGCGCGAAAGAGGTTCTGCCGCAGCGGATTTTCCATGTATCCCGAACTGCGATCCAGGAGAAATCCGAGCAGGCTCACACCACCATAAATGACGGTGGGGAGCACGACGAGCAGAATCCCTGCCGTGCGGCGCGATTCCTGGCTGAGCATGATTTCCTCCAATTTACAAATTCGAGGGACACGATGGTGCAAATTCGCGTGCTGCGCTAACCCGAGGGGAATTTCTTAGCGTTGCGAAGCTTTGCCAGAAGCTACTCTGCTGGTAAATTCTTCGGATTTGCCGCGGGGAATGGTGAGCGAAGTCCAACTGGCACCTGCAAAATGCTTCGCCAAATAAACAATTTGGCCCACGTGGTATGTGTAGTGGGCGATCTGCCGGTTGATGGCTTGCATGACGGAATGAGCTTCGGACCGGATATAGACTTTGTGGCTGAGCTGCGCGTCGGTCAAAGGCGTAAGCGCGTTGAAAACGTGCTGCCAGCCCGCTTCCCAAATGGCCGTCAACTCGGCTCGCGTTCTCGGGGGCGCTTCAAATTCGGTGTCCCGCTTGCGATCGGGTTTTTCGCCATCGCTCGTGAGGAAATCGGTGAAACGCGAACGCATGTTACCGGCCAGATGCTTGACAATGATGGCGATGGAATTTGACTCGGCATCCGGAGCGAGAACCAGGGCTTCGTCTGGAACTTGCGCGATGGCGCGCTCGGCCAGCCGTTTGTAATAGCGCAAAACTTCGATGGAATCCTTCAGGTAGGACGTTGTGAATTCGAGTGCCATGCCGGCATTGTCTGGCCGAAGCGGAGTGAAACGCAAGTCTAGCCATGTGGGCCTGCGGGAGTTTCCAGGCGAAGCATCGTTTGCAAAGCATGGCTCGAACCGATAGAATCGCTTTCCCCTCATAAATGATGGAAGGTTCTCGGAAATCGCCGGCGGAGAAACCGCGCATTGCGCTGGGCTCAGACCACGCGGGTTTTCAGGCCAAAGAGAGCATAAAGAAATATCTGGAATCGGCCGGATATACTGTCAGTGACGCGGGCACCTGGTCGGAAGAATCGGTGGACTACCCCGATTTCGCAGTAAAAGTTGCGCGGCGCGTGCAGCAGGGCCAGGACGATCTGGGAATCCTCGTGTGTGGCACGGGAATCGGCATGGCTATGACCGCAAACAAGATCGGCGGCGTTCGCGCTGCCGTCGCACACGACGCGCTGACCGCACGCATGAGCCGCGAACATAACGACGCCAACGTGCTGGCGCTGGGAGCGCTCGTTCTGAGCGAGCGTCAAATCATAGAAGTAGCTGTGAGTTTTCTTGGCGCGCAATTCGCCGGCGGACGCCACCAGCGGCGCGTGGACAAGATTTCCGAACTCGACCAGGAGCCGAAACACAAAGCATGAGCAGCACAAAGCAAACTGCCGAACACAGTTCCGCGGAGCGCGCGCTCGAACGAATGAATCGGCCGCTGCGCGAAGTGGATCCGGAGATCGCGGAGATTCTGGAACTCGAGGCGCGGCGTCAAGCGACGGGGCTGGAGCTGATTCCTTCGGAAAACCTCGTCTCCGAAGCCGTTTTGGAAGCAGTGGGGTCGGTCCTGACGAACAAATACGCCGAGGGCTATCCGGGCAAGCGCTACTACGGCGGCTGCGAATTCGTGGACCGCGCCGAGCAACTGGCCATCGACCGCGCCAAGCAGTTGTTTGGCGCCGAGCACGCCAACGTGCAGGCGCACTCGGGCACGCAGGCAAACATCTCCGTGTATATGGCCGCGCTGCAGCCGGGCGACACGGTGCTGGGCATGAATCTGGCTCACGGCGGGCACCTGACGCATGGGCATCCGCTGAATTTTTCCGGTAAGACCTATAAGTTCGTCGCCTACGGCGTGCGTAAGGATACCGAGACCATCGACTACGACGAAATCGAGAGGCTCGCAGCGGAATACAAGCCCAAGATGATCGTGGCGGGCGCGAGCGCCTATTCGCGCATCATCGATTTCGAGCGCATGGCGCGCACCGCAGCGACAGCCGGTGCGGTGTTTTTCGTGGACATGGCGCATATCGCGGGGCTTGTAGCGACCGGTGTGCATCCCAGTCCCATTCCGCACGCCGATTTCGTTTCCACCACGACGCACAAGACGCTGCGCGGGCCGCGCGCGGGCCTGGTGCTGTGCAAGCAAAAATGGGCCAAAGAGCTCGACCGCATCACCTTTCCCGGAACGCAAGGCGGGCCGCTGATGCACACGATTGCGGCGAAGGCCGTCTGCCTGAAGGAAGCGATGCAGCCGGAGTTTCGCGAGTATCAAGAACAAGTGGTGGCGAATGCGAAAGCGCTGGCTGCGGGGATGGCGCGGCGCGGTTTCCGCATCGTCAGCGGCGGCACCGATAATCATCTTTTTCTCGTCGACCTCTACTCGCGCGGGCTGACCGGCAAAGATGCGCAAGCCGCGCTCGATCGCGCGACGATTACCGTGAACAAAAACGCGATCCCCTTCGATCCCACGCCGCCGATGACCGCGGGAGGAATTCGCCTGGGCAGTCCGGCGGTGACCACGCGGGGAATGCGCGAGCCGGAGATGGAGCGAATCGCGGGCTGGATCTGCGACGTGCTCGAACACGTAGGCGATGCCATTACCGAGCAGCGCGTGCGCGGTGAAGTCGGCGAGCTCACGGCGGAATTTCCGCTATATATGCGGCGGTGGCGCGCGGTCGCCGGCACCGCTTAGTACCTGCTAAACCTGCCCATGCAGAAAAAAGATGCGCGTGGCCATTGATATACGTCGCGCGGGCGATTACGGGCTGGGCACGTACATCCGCAACATTGTCAACCAACTCGCACGCATGGACGACAACTCGCGGTACTTGCTGATCGGCGAGCGGCGGCACATGGCGGAGTTCGATCCGCTTCCGGATAATTTCGAGCTGCTGGAATACGCCCATCAACCCGGCACTTTTCGCACTCATTTGCATCTGCCCTGGCTGCTGCGCAAGCGCCGAGTGGACATTCTGCACATGCCCTGGTTTTATGCGCCGGCGATTGTGCCTTCGCGTCTACTGATCACCGTCCACGACCTGAGCGATGTTCTGGCGCCGCCGGTCGGCGCGAGTCCTCCGGTGCAGACTGGGCGCCTTTTCTTCGCGCGCCGCGCGCTGAATCGCGCCGATCACATTTTCGCCGTTTCCCATGCATCCAAACGCGATCTGGCGCGTTTTTTTCACATTCCGGAATCGAAAATTACGGTGGTCTACGATGCCGTCGATGAACGCTTCCTCAACGAGCCGCTTCCGGCCGACGCGGACCGCATCCTGGAACGCCACGCCGTGAACTCGCCTTACGTGCTGTATGCCGGGAATATCCGCCCGCAGAAAAATTTGCCTCGCCTGATCGAAGCGTTTGCCGTGGCCAAAGCGGAACTGCGCGGAAATCCAGAATTCGACCAGCTCAAGTTGCTGGTGATCGGGGAAGCGCTCGACCGCCATGCGGATCTGCGCCGCGCCGTGGTGCGCGCGCGAGTGCGGGAAGACGTGCGCTTTCTCGGGTTTGTGCCCGGCCCGGTGCTGCGCGTTTTTTATTCGCGCGCTTTAGCTTTCCTTTTTCCTTCTCTGTACGAAGGCTTCGGGCTGCCGCCGCTCGAGGCCATGGCTCACGGAACGCCCGTGCTGACCTCCAATGTCTCTTCGCTCCCCGAGGTCTTCCAGGACGCGGCCTTGCTGGTGAATCCCGAGAACGTCTTCGATATCGCCCGCGGAATCCGGCAGATTCTAACGGAAAACGCTTTGCGCCAGACGCTGCGGCGGCGAGGCTATGAGCGGGCGCGGATGTATTCCTGGGAAAATGCGGCGCGCCTGGTTCACGCCACCTACCATTCCGTGCTGGATCGCGGAGCCGCGGCGTGACGCCAAACTGCAGATCCCTCGGTCGTCCGCTAAATCGCTCCCGGCGCTAAGGCTCGCGACGGACGACCTCGGGATAACAACAAACGGATGGCAGCCTCGTAACTACACGATTTCGAGCGAAAGCTCGCGGGCTCGCCCTTCGATGATGCGAAACGCGCGGATGGGGCCAGATGCGCCCGCATTCGGGGAGACGATCAGATAAGCCGCATCCGGATAGAAGGCGTGCTCGAGATCGAGCGGAGAAGGAGCGTTATCGCCTTTGGGATGGGAGTGGTAAATCCCGAGATGTTCCAAACCCTTGGCACGCATGCGGCGGAAGAGCGCAAATAGCTCCGCAGGCGCAATCTCATAAGACGTGGAACTTTGCAATGCATTCCTGGCGGGCAGAACAGCGGAGATGAGGGCGTCGCGGCCGGCCAGCAGTCCGCAGCACTCGATTTCCGGATTTGCGCGAGCTTCGGCGAGCAGACGATCGAAAACGGCTCGGCTCATCCGGAGGAAATCATGCATGCGCCGATTGTCTCATTGCGATGCAAGCCTCGGGTCTGGCTCGAAGGCGGCCCGGCCCGACTTACAAATTCCGACTGCAGATCCCTCGGCCGCCCCTCTTAACGCCAAAGGTCCCAGAGACGGGGACTTTGGCTTGAAGCGGGCCTCGTGATGACACCAGAGGCGAGCATCACGTAGCGGCATGCTTCTCGGGCAAGGGGCAAAATGCGCCTTCGGAGAAGCCCGACGAGCGCACGCCGAAGACGCGATTGAAGCGGGCCTGGTAGTTCTCCCAGGCGATCGTTGCGGCGAGCTCTACGAGCTGTGCTTCGTCGAAGTGTCCGCGCAGGCGTTCGGTCAGCTCGCTCGGGATGTCGGTGGGCGTCTTCGCCATGGTGACGGCGAGATCCAGCGCCGCGCGTTCGAGGCCATCGAAGGCCTCGCTGCTCTCGTACCGGCTTAGTTCCATGAGTTGCTGCTCGGTGACGCCCATCTCCCTGCCGACGGCAGAGCCGATATCCAGTCAGAACGGGCAGCCGATGAGAGCGCTAGTTTTGACGCGCGCCAACGCTTTGAGCCGACCCGGCACGCGACCGCTTGCTAAGAGAGCCGTCTCGAAGGCATTCACGCCGAGCAGCAAGGCCGGACGCCGCCGCAAAAGCCGCAGTGTATCCATGGGGCGCTTCTTGCGGCGCAGGACGCGCAGGAAGGCCATCCACCTGGCGATGAGTCCCATGTCATCTCCACGCATAGACAGTGTTTGATTAGATGGCACATACGTGCCGGGGTTAGATGGCAGACATGCCCGTAGGGCCCACCACGGTTGATCGCTCTTTAGCGTGTCACGTTACGCTTTTTGCGCCTGGCGCCTCAGGAAAGTCGGCACGTCGAGGTCCAACGGCTCGGGCGTAGACTCCTGAATAACGGGCGGCACGAGGCGAGGCGGCGGCACCACCTCTTCCTCCTGCACAACTTTCGGCTGCGCGGGTTCCGTTCCGGGCACGGCGGGCGCCTTCCAGGTCTTGGGCAAGTAGGAAGGACGTTGCTGCTGTTTTTTGCCGGCCTCACGGAAACCTGCGGCAATCACGGTAATCTTGACCGATTCCTTCATGGCATCGTCCATAACCGCGCCGAAGATGATGTTGGCGTTTTCATGTGCGGCTTTTTGGATGATGGTGGAAGCTTCGTGAACTTCATGCAGAGAGAGACTCGAAGAGCCGGTCACATTGATGAGGATCCCCTGCGCGCCATTGATGGAATTGTCTTCCAGTAAAGGACTGGAAATGGCGCGATTGGCGGCATCCACGGCGCGATTGGAACCGGAGGCGACGGCTGTGCCCATGACGGCATAGCCTTGTCCCGCCATGATCGTTTTCACGTCGGCGAAATCGCGGTTGATGATGCCGGGAATAGTGATGATGTCGCTGATGCCCTGCACGGCCTGGCGCAAAATATCGTCGGCAATGCGGAAGGCCTCGAAGAAGCTGGTGCCTCGCTCGACGGTCTCCATCAACCGCTCGTTGGGAATGACGATGACGGTATCGACGCAGCTGACGAGTTCGGAGAGCGCGTGCTCCGCCTGGGTTAGACGGCGCCGGCCTTCAAAGGCGAAGGGCTTGGTAACCACGGCCACGGTGAGCGCGCCGAGTTCGCTGGCGAGGGAAGCCACCACAGGCGCGGAGCCGCTGCCGGTGCCGCCGCCAAGACCCGCGGTGATGAACACCATGTCTGCGCCCTCGAGCGCCTCAATGATTTTCTCGGTGTCTTCGAGAGCGGCTTTGCGGCCCACCTCAGGATTGGCGCCGGCGCCGAGCCCCTTGGTCAGTTTGGCGCCAATCTGCAACTTCACAGGCGCCTGAGATAACTTCAGCGCCTGCTGATCGGTGTTGGCGGCAATGAATTCGACGCCCTCCACCTTGGCGCGAATCATGCGGTTCACGGCATTGCATCCGCCACCTCCAACACCGATGACCTTGATCTTCGCGCCCTCCAAGCGCTCCTCGCTGAACGAAATTCTGATCCCCGACTCCTTTGGCGTCATCGTGCTCCCCCCATATTGCCCGCCGGCGCCGCCATTAATTTTACGGGCGACTTCACTGGCCAGCGAACATGCTTTTCAATTTCGCCACCAATGTAGCGGGACGCTGCGCCGCCATGCGGCGAGCATGCGCTCCGTACAGCAGCAGCCCTACAACGGTCGCGTACTCGGGCTGGGAAAGCTCTTCGGGCATATCTTCAAGCCCGCGCGGCGCGGCACAGCGCACCGGCAGCGAGAACATGCGCTCGGCTAATTCGCCCAAGCCCCTCAGACGCGCGCCGCCACCGACAAGCACAAGGCCGGCAGGAATTTGCGAGTCCAGGCCGGCTCGTTTCAAATCATCGCGCACGAGCGTAAGGAGTTCCTGGGCGCGCGGCTCGATAATTTCATTGAGCATGCGGACGAAAACCGTGCGAGAGGGCCGATCGCCCACACTGGCGATCTGGATCGCCTGGTCCTCGCTAATCAAGTCGCGCGAGGCGCAGCCATACTCGCGCTTGATGCGCTCCGCTTCCGGAATCGGCGTGCGCAGGCCAAGGGCCAGATCGTTGCTGAAGTGATCGCCGCCTACGGCCACCGCGCCGGTATGGCGGACGACGCCGCCAGAATAGACAATCAACTCCGTCGTGCCGCCGCCGATGTCGAGCAGGCAGCAGCCCAGCTCGCGTTCATCCTGCGTGAGCACGGCTTCGGCAGAAGCCAGCGGCTCGAGAGCCGTGTCGCTGACAACGACTCCCGCGCGATTGACGGCGGTCACAACATTTTGGGTCGCGGTGATCGACGTCGTGACGATGTGGACATTTACTTCCAGGCTCTGCCCAACCATGCCGATGGGATCGCGGATGTTGTCCTGGTGATCGACCAAAAACTCCTGCGGCAGCACGTGCAAGATTTCGCGATCTTGCGGAAGGGTGATGGCTCGAGCGGCGTCCACGGCGCGCCGCACGTGTTCCTTTTCGATATCCCGCGGCCGGGTGCCGAGCGAAATTCCGCCACGGCTGTTCACGCCGCGCAGATGGCTGCCGGCGATTCCGACCACCGCGGATTCCACCGGCACGTTGGCGACGCTTTCAGCTTCCTCAAGCGCGTGACGGATGGAGCTCACCGCGGCATCCAAATTCACGATGAGGCCCTTGCGCGACCCTTTGGATTCGGCCGCGCCCATTCCCAAAAATCTGGCGCTTCCGTTTTCGATATCCGCTATCAACGCGCAGGTCTTGGCACTGCCGATATCCAGCGCGACCAGATAGCGCTCTTTCTTGCCCACTAATTACTCCTGCGGCTGGAAGAACGATGCGCACCCACGGCGGTCGAAGAACGAACAGCCGCTTCGACGCGTCTCGCGGGCACCGGGTCGCGCTCAGGATTGACCACGACTTGCCGGGAAAATCTCAGATCGACCGATTCCACGCGTCCCGCACTCGCACGCCACTGCGCGATGTTTTCCGCCAACAAACGATATTTGTTCACAAAGTCGCTATTTCCAAAGTGCACCCAAATCGGATATTGGCCTTCCAATCCCGGCAAACCCGCCAGCATGGCGCGAATATCCTGCGCGTCAGAGAAATCAACTTCGCTGACCTGTTCGCCGGCACCGGCATGCGCCAATTCAATTTCCTTCATGAAATCGACGAAAAGGGCCATGCGCGCCTTGCGGTCAACGAGAGGAGCGGTGTCGTCGAAACCGCTGACGACCGGAAAGTGAAAGCGGGCCTCCAGCGGGCGCTCGAGAATCACTCCCGAGGCGTCCACGAGTTGCAATTCGTTTCCTGTGCGTAAGAATGCGACGGGGGTCCGTTCCAAGAGCTCGACGCGAATGCGGTCCGGCAGCGTGCGTTCAACCGTAGCTTCTTCCACCCAAAGAATCGAGTCGATCTCTTTGCGGCGGGCATCGAGCGGCACGCGCAAGATGCTCTTCCCAATATCGGGAGAAAAGACATCGGTGATCGCGGTGCGGCCGACAAAC
Source organism: Rugosimonospora sp. (assembly GCA_035636675.1). GTDB lineage: Bacteria > Acidobacteriota > Terriglobia > Acidiferrales > UBA7541 > Palsa-189. The sequence continues at coordinate 9,633 of DASPYR010000050.1, forward strand.
TGATTTCCGGTGATCTCCACCTGATCAGAGCCGGCGAACTCAACAGTCGGAGAGAACAAGAGAAAACGAATGCTGTGATAGCTGATGAACCCGGCGGCGAGGAGCGCGGCACCCGTAAGAGTCCAGCGGCGGTAAGCGGGCCAGCTTTTCCTGCCGAATTGTCGACGCCGAATCTCCAGCGGTTTTTGCCGGCGGAGATAACGAGGTTCGTCATCGGCGAGAGCCTCGGGTGGATAGACCTCCGGGCCCGTGCTCATTTCGCCGCCCTCACTGCGTCCATAGAATGACCTCGTTCTCGAGCTGGAATCCGTACGTTGCATGCACGCGATCGCGAACTTGCGCGATCAGGCTGAGCATGTCGGCGCAGGTGGCGTGGCCCGCATTCACGAAGAAATTAGCATGCCGGTCGCTGACTCGGGCGTCGCCGACGGAAAAGCCCTTGAGCCCCAGCTCATCGATCATGCGACCGGCAGAACCGCCCGGGGGATTTTTGAAGATGCATCCGGCGCTTTTCTGGTTGAGAGGCTGGCTGGAACGGCGTTTTTCGTTGCAGATGCGAATGCCTTGGAGGATTTCGCGGTATGGTTTGGAGGGCAGCTCCAGTTTCACCGCGAGCATAATATCATCGGGCGCAAATGAAGTGTGACGATATTCGAAAGAAATTTCATTTTCGCGCAGCGTTTCGATTCGCGCGCCGGCTGCCCGAAAGAGTTCCACCTGGCGGACGTAGGAGCCGATCTGCGTGCCGTAGGCGCCGGCGTTCATGCGCAGGGCCCCGCCGACGGTCCCAGGAACGCCGATCAATCCCTCCATGCCGCCGAGATCGTGCTTGGCGCAAAATGTGACGGTGCGGCCCAGGTCAGCAGCCGCGCCAACGTGCGCGGAATTTCCTTCCAGGCGTATTTCGGGTTCCTGATGCGCCAGTTGCAAAACCACCCAGGGAAGCTCGCCATCTCTCACCAGCAAATTCGTGCCGCCGCCGAGGAATTTGTAGGCGACGCCTGCGCCGCGAAGCAGCGCGATCAAGTCAGGCAAGGCGCTATGCCGGCGAATCAGCAACAGATCTGTGGCGCCGCCGATGCCGAGCGAAGTGCGCTCCGCGAGGGAGGCTCCGCCGATGCGCTCGACGCCGAGCTCCGGTAGAGAAGCCAGTATGCGAGGGTCGCTAAGTTTCATCGCTAAGTTTCATGGCGGCTGGGCATGAAATGCTGCGAGCCGAGAAGCAAGGCTAATTCTCCCAAGGCCCGATTGACGTTGCCCGCTCCGATGGCAAGCACGGCATCGCCGGGCCGCACTTCGCGAAGCAGCCGCTCGATGCTCTCCTGGAGCGTGCCGCAATAAACAACGTTCTTGTGGCCGGCGGCGCGAATCGCTTCCGCCAAGGCCGCGGCGGTAATGCCGCGAATCGGTGCTTCACTCGCGGCGTAGATATCCGTGACGATCAGGAGGTCCGCCTGATTGAAGGCGCGGCAGAAGTCATCCCAGAGGTGCTGCGTGCGCGAAAAACGATGCGGTTGAAAAAGCACCAGCAGGCGGTCGTAGCCGCAGCCGCGCGCGGCTTCCAGCGTGGCGCGAATCTCCACCGGATGATGGCCGTAGTCATCGATCAAAGTGATGCCGCGCATGGTGCCTTTAATTTCAAAGCGCCGGCCTACGCCGGTAAAGCTCTCGAGCCCGGCGCGAATCAGATCGGCGGGAACGTCGAGATAAAGAGCAACCGCGGCTGCGGCGGCGGCGTTGCGGACGTTGTGAATGCCGGGAGGACTGGGCAGGCGAAACCTGCCCAGGTCGTCGCCGCGAAAGGTGAGGCGGAACTCGCTGGCCAAGCCGCGCAAGTCCACATCGCTTATGACCAGATCCGCTTGACTTGAAGTGCCGTACGTAATCACGGGCCGCGTGACCTGTGGGATGATCGCCTGCACGTTGGGCTCATCCAGACAAAGCACCGCCGCGCCGTAAAAGGGGATGCGGTTCACGAATTGCGCAAAGACGGCCTGAATTTCTTCGAGCGAGGCGTAATGATCCAGATGTTCGCGGTCAATGGTAGTGACCACGGCGACCACGGGAGCGAGCAGCAGGAACGAACGGTCACTCTCATCGGCTTCGACGACCATATATTCGCCGCGCCCAAGACGCGCGTTGGTGCCCGCATGGTTGACGCGGCCGCCCACAACAAAAGTCGGATCCAAGCCGGCGGCACCTAAAATGGCGGCCACCATAGATGTGGTCGTGGTTTTGCCGTGAGCGCCGGCTACAGCGATGCCATATTTCAGGCGCATCAATTCCGCCAGCATCTCGGCGCGAGGAATAACTGGGATTTTCAAGCGCGCCGCTTCCACGAGTTCGGGATTGTCGCGGCGAATAGCGGAACTGACGACCACGACATGGGCGCCGTGAATCTGTTCGGCGCGATGACCTTGATAGATTTGGGCGCCGAGGTTCGTCAACCTATCGGTGACCGGAGAGAGCCGCAAATCCGAGCCGGAAACGGCATAACCCAAAGTGAGCAGCACCTCGGCGATGCCGCTCATGCCAATGCCGCCGATACCGACCAGATGAATGCGCTTGAAATTGTGAAGAGGACCGCTCATGCGCGCGCCACCTCTTCGATCAAGTCCACGATTTTCTCGGCGGCATGCGGCCGAGCAAGCTCCCGCGCGCGTGTGCCCAGTTCCACAAGCGTGTCAGGGTGATTGATTAACGCAAGAATCTCGGTGGCCAAGCGCGATCCCCTCAACTCCGGCTCGGGAATCAACCGCGCCGCGCCGGCGCGCACCAGTTCCTCGGCATTGCGCATCTGGTGGCTGTCTGTGGCAGCCCCGAAGGGGATGAAAATGGCGGCGCGGCCGGCGGCGGCAACTTCGGAAACGGTGATCGCGCCGGAACGGCAGACGATCAGGTCAGCCTCGGCGAAACGCTCGGCCATGCGGGAGAAGAATGGGGCCACTTCGGCTTCGATATTGGTTGCGGCGTAAGCTTGGCGCACGGCGTCATAGTCACGCTCGCCGGTTTGGTGGACGATTCGCGGGCGCCTATTTTCAGAGGAGAGAATTTTCAGCGCGTCAATCACGGCGCGATTCACGGCGCGCGAGCCCTGGCTTCCGCCGGTGATCAAAATCCGGTAAGGCGGCGCGGGCATCGGCGGCGGAGAATCAAAGAACTCGGGGCGCACGGGGCATCCGGTCATTACGGCTCGGTGTCCGAGGCGTTCCGCGACAGAAGGGAAGCCGGCGGCAATTCGCGTGGCCATGTCGGCGAGCACGCGATTGGTAAAGCCCGCTTCAGCGTTGGGCTCGAAAATGACGCTGGGTAATCCCGAAATGATTGCAGAGAGCATCACCGGCCCCGCGGCATAGCCGCCGACGCCAAACGCCGCGGCGAAATGATGGCGGCGCAGGATTCCCAGGGAATCCCAAAACGCCAGCCGCAGGAGCAAAATATTGTGAATCAATTGCGCTACACCCATACCCTTGAGACCCGCGGAACGAATCAGTTCGAGCTTGAGACCAGCTTCGGGCACCAGCCGCGATTCGATTCCGCGCTGTGTGCCGACAAAAATGACATCTCTTTTCTCATCGCGTCTGAGCCATTCTCGCGCGACAGCGATCGCGGGAATCACGTGGCCGCCGGTGCCGCCGCCCGCAATCAGCAATTTCAAGCCGCCGCTTCCCCGGCTATCCACGCACTGCTTCACCCGTCTGCTGGCTGATATTCAAAAGCACGCCCGTGCCCAGAAGCATGACGAAAAGACTCGAGCCGCCATAGCTCATGAACGGCAGCGGAATTCCCTTCGTGGGCATCATTCCCAGTACCACGCCCAAATTGATCAGAGCCTGGCTGGCCACCATAACCGTGATTCCCAATGCCAGGAAGCGCCCGAAATTATCGGGAGCGCGAAAGGAGGCTTCGAGCCCGCGCCAGGCGTACACGGCGAAGAGGGCCAGCACCAGCGCGCCGCCAATGAATCCAAGCTCTTCGCACAAGACCGCGTAGATGAAATCCGTATGCGCCTCGGGAAGGTAAAAAAGTTTCTGGCGGCTCTCCATCAGGCCAACGCCAGCTAAACCGCCGGAACCGACGGCGATGAGCGATTGCATTAGTTGGAAGCCATGACCCAGTGGATCAGCGTCGGGATGCAGGAAGGCCATGACGCGCTCGTAGCGATAGGAGACGTGCACAACGGCGAAACAGATCGCAGGAACCGCAGCCATAGCCGCGCAGGCAATATATTTTCCTGAAAGTCCCGCGACAAAAAGCATACCCATGGCAATGATAAAAATTTCGAGCGACGTGCCGAGATCAGGTTCCAGCACCACGAGGCCGGCCATCATCAGCACGAGGGTCATAGCGGGGGCGAGTGTGTGCACCAAATCGTTCACGCCAAAGCTGCGCGGGCGGCAGCGCAACTCCAGAAACCAAGCGAGGTAGAGAATCACGGCCAGCTTAGCGAGCTCCGAGGGCTGCAAGCTGGCCGGCCCCACATGGAACCAGCGATGCGTGGCGTGAGATTTGTCGAGAAAGAAAACGCCCACGAGCATGATCAGCACCACGAAGAAGTACGTCAGCACGAGTTTTGGCTGGCGCAGGCGGCGGTAATCCAGGTTGATCATGGCAAACATGGCCACGAGACCGAATCCCAGCCAGAGGAGTTGCCGCAGCAGAAAGTGGTAACTGTTTCCGTACTGCTCGCGAGCCGTCAGAGCCGAGGCGCTAAAAACCATCACCGCGCCGACCAGGCAGAGCGTGATCGTGGCGACGAACAACCAGCGGTCCGCTTCGGCTCTTCGCAGCATGGCTCAGACCTCGCGCCCGCGCGCGTGCACCGGACGCGGCGCTTCGGCCAGCGCGCGCACCAATTGCTTGAACGCGCGGCCGCGATGCTCGTAATTTTCAAACTGATCGAAGCTGGCGCAGGCCGGCGCGAGCAACACAGTGTCGCCTTCACGGGCGCGCCCATACGCCAGCGTCACCGCCCGCTCGAGAGTTTTTGCATGCTCGACAGGAACTGCACTGCCGAGCTGCGCGGCGATCTTGTCCGATGCGGCGCCGATGAGCAGAACCAGTTTGGCGCGGTCGTGCAGGAGCGGAATCAGCGGCGCGTAATCGCTGCCTTTGTCTTTGCCCCCGAGGATGACGAATAGCCCGCCGGCAAAAACTTCGAGGGCCTTTATCGTTGCGCCGACGTTCGTGGCCTTGGAATCGTTGAAGAAGCTCACGCCGGATATTTCGGCCACAAACTCCAGCCGGTGTTCGACGCCGGGGAAGCTGCGCACGCCGGCGGCGATCTCCGCCGGATCCGCGCCCGCGAGGAACGCTGCGGAGGCGGCCGCCAGCACGTTCTCGAGATTGTGCTCGCCACGCAGGCCAATATCGGCTCGATCGAGCAGTGCGGTGTCCTTTCCTTGGCGGCGAAAGATAATCTGATCGCCGCTCAAATAGGCGCCGCTGGCGACACGCTTCTTTCTGCTGAACCAGAAGATGGGCGGCCGCGAAGGAGGGTGCTCGGTCGCGGCAGGATCGTCGGCATTGATTACCGCAGCATCCGTTTCCGTTTGATTCTCAAAAATGCGCGCCTTGGCCCGCGCGTAGTCTTCAAACGAGGTGTGCCGGTCGAGATGATCGGGAGTGAGGTTCAGCAAAACGGAAATATCCGGACGAAACGAATCGATCAACTCAAGCTGGAAGCTGCTGACCTCCGTGACGGCAATGGTCTGGCCGTTCGATTCGTGGACGTGAGCGATGAGCGGCGTGCCAATATTTCCGGCAAGAATGACTTGCTTGCCCGAACCAGCCAGGATGTGCCCGATGAGCGAAGCCGTCGTGGTCTTGCCGTTGGAGCCAGTTACCGCGACAACGCGCCCGCGCAGGAATCTCCAGGCCAGTTCGATCTCGCTCCAGATGGGCACCCGCGCGGCGCGCGCCACCGCAAAGCCTGGATGACTCACGGGAACTCCGGGGCTGGGCACGATCAAATCTTGATCCACGAAGGCGGCCTTCTGATCTTCGGCAAAGGCGAGCGCGCAGCCGATTTCGCGCAACTGCCGCACTGCTTCGCCAAGCTGATCCGCGCCTCGGTCGTCGGTGGCGGTCACGCGAGCCCCGCGCGCGGCGCAGAAGCGCGCCGTGGCGATGCCGGTTCGCGCGAGTCCCACGACCAGCACGCGTTTGCCTTCGAGTTCGATTCCCGGACGCACAGTTATCTCAGCTTCAGAGTGGTCAGCGAAAACAGCGCGAAAACCAGCGCCACAATCCAAAAGCGCACGATGATTTTCGATTCGCTCCAGCCGGCCAGCTCGAAATGGTGATGCAGCGGCGCCATACGGAAGATGCGCTTGCCCGTCAGCCGGAACGAAGCTACCTGTAAGATCACCGAAATCGCCTCGACAACGAAGATGCCCCCGATCGAAAACAGCAGAATCTCCTGCTTGATGGCCACGGCCACCACTCCAATGGAGCCTCCGATGGCCAGCGAGCCGACGTCCCCCATAAATATGTCGGCGGGATGCGCGTTGTACCAAAGAAAGGCGAGCGCTGCGCCCACCAGCGCGCCGCAGAAAATCGTCAGTTCGCCGACTTGCGGCAAATGCTGAATGTCAAGATAGGCGCTGAATCCTGCGTGGCTCGTGACGTAGGTCAAGATCGTCAAGGCACCGGCAGCTACAACAACGCAGCCAATGGCCAAGCCGTCCAAGCCGTCGGTGAGATTGACGGCGTTCGATGAGCCCACCATCACTAAAACCACGAAAGCCAGAAAGGGAAGGAACGCCGCCGGCCAAAAATAGCGGCTTCGCAGAAGCGAATGCACCACCAGATCGGGACGAAAATTCTTGAAAAAGGGGACGCTCAGCTGTGTGGAGTAGACGCGATTAATGGTCATCAGCAGCAGCGACAGTGCCGCCGCGAAGCTGACGAGGACCTGGAAGACGAACTTCGAGCGGCCGGTCAGACCCAGGTTGCGACGCCGCACGACTTTGTTGTAGTCGTCAGCAAACCCAATCGCTCCGAAAGCCAGCATGGCAAAAATCGAAAGCAGCACATAGGTATTCGACAGATCGGCCCAGAATAAAACCGGCGCGAGCGTGACGGTCACGATGAGCAGGCCGCCCATGGTCGGTGTGCCGGCCTTGGTCTGGTGAGAACGAGGGCCTTCTTCGCGGATGAATTGGCCTATCTGCAATTCGTGCAGGCGGCGGATCATCCAAGGTCCGAGGATCAACCCGAGAAACAATGAAGAAATGCTGGCGAGCGCCGTGCGCACAGTGATATAGCGAAACACGTTAAGCACGTGCGCCGCGCGCGGGGGGACATGATAGACAAGGTAATAGAGCATTTCAGTCGTGGCCCGGCGGCACGGCCGGAGCAGGTACCTCATCCGCAAGCGGAAATTTCGCGCGCAGGGCCTCTGCGATGCGCTCCATCCTCACTCCTCGCGATCCCTTCACCAGCAGGAGATCGCCCGGCTCGACCAGTTCGACCACGAATGCCGCGGCCGCCGATGAATCGGCGAAGAAATGCGCCTGCGACACAGGCATGCCCGCCGCAATGGCGCCGTTCACGATTTCCTCGGCGTTCCCCTGAACGGCCACGATGCGGTCAATCCGCCGCGAGGCAGCGTACCATCCGGCCTCGCGATGAAGGTTCGAAGACTGCGGGCCGAGCTCGAGCATCTCACCGACGGCCAAGATGCGCCGCCGGTAATTCCCCGTCTTTGGCCTGGTGTGGGCCAAAAGATCAACCATGGCCGCGAGAGCTAGGGGATTTGAGTTGTAGCTATCGTTGATCAGCGCGAAACCAGCGGCGAAATTAAGTAGCCTGCCGCGCATTTCCCCGACTTTGATATCGCGCAAGACGTCCGCAGCCTCGGCCGCTCCGACGCCCCAAACGCTCGCCGCCGCCAGCGCGGCGAGTACGTTTTCGATGCTGTGGCGCCCGGGAAGCGCAAGCACCAGCCGGGCGCGTTCGCCGGGGCCAATAAAGTCGAATTCGGAGCCGTCGGCGCCGCGGTCTTGAATTCTTTGGGCGCGGAACTGGGCCCCAGCACCGCATCCAAACGTTAACACGCGGCCGCGCGCGATTTCGGCGAAGCGCGCGACGCGAGGATCCTCCGCATTCAGCACCGCGACCGGCTCCGGACCGGCCAGGCTTTCGATCAATTCGCGCTTGGCCAGGGCGATTTCGTCAATCGAGGCGAAAAACTCCAAATGCACGGGCGCCACGCGCGTGACTACGCCCACTTCAGGCTCGGCAATCTCGGCCAGGCGCCGCAACTCGCCGCGATGGGACATGCCCAGTTCGACCACAGCGGCCTTGTCTTCGGGTTCGAGACGAAGCAGCGTGAGCGGCAGGCCGTATTCGTTGTTCAGATTGCCCTCGGATTTCAGCACGCGAAATTTCGCGCCCAGCAGCGCCGCCAGAACCTCTTTCGTGGTTGTCTTTCCCACGGAACCTGTGACCGCCGCGATACGCTGGCCCCAGGCGCGCCGAACCGCTCGCGCCAGTTCCTGCAACGCGGCCAGGGTATCGCCGACCGCGAACAGCCGACCGCGAATCTCGCTGTCGTAACTGGAAATGCGATCCCGAGCCACGACCGCGGCTTCCGCTCCCGCCTGCAAAGCAGCGGCGACAAAATTGTGCCCATCGTGTCTTGGGCCACGGATGGCGATAAATAACTGTTCTGGACCCACAGCGCGAGAATCAATCGAGACGCCGGCCAGCCGCGCCAAGGGGGCGAGCCCCGGGGGAACTGCGACACCCAAAGCCTGAGCAATCTCTTGAACCGTCCACCGCATATGGTCCTCAGCGGTCTGGTCGTCACCGCTCTCCCGTCGTTACAGCAGGCGCAAACCATCTAAATGTTGTCATTCCGAGGAGTCCGCCCCAGGCGGACGACGAGGAATCGGCAGTTTGGTTCGCAGTCTTCGTGAACTGCAGATCCCTCGCTCCTCGACGCCGCAGCCCGGGACCTCGATGCCACCCCAGCGCCTGCAAAACCGGCGGGCGTTTGGGGACCCCGGATGGGCTCCGATTGAAAACAAAACCATTTCCGCAACCGATTTGCTCGCTATCCGCCATAACCGCGCTCGCGCAGAATGCGGCGCGCCATTTCCCGGTCGTCGAATTCGATGGTGCGGTCTTTCAACACCTGAGTGGTCTCATGTCCCTTGCCCGCCAGCAGAACCATGTCACCAGGGCGAGCCTGCTCGAGCGCCAACTCCAGCGCACGTTCCCGGTCGGGCTCGACCAGCACTTTCACCGCAGTGCGCTGCAAGCCCACGAGCGCGTCATTGATAATTTTGAGCGGATCTTCGCTGCGCGGATTGTCGCTCGAAAGCACGACGACGTCGCTCAGCCGGCCCGCCGCCGCCCCCATCAGCGGCCGCTTGCTGCGATCGCGTTCGCCTCCGCAGCCGAAGAGCGTGATCATGCGGCCGGTGGGATGCAGTTCGCGCGCCGTTTCCAGCAGCTTTTGCAGCGCGTCGTCGGTGTGCGCGTAATCCACGATCACCATAAAGGGCTGGCCGAGATCGATGCGTTCAAAGCGGCCGGGAACGGCAGCCAGCGCCGAAATGCCCGCTTCGATGACTTCGCGCCGAAAATCGAGAGCGATGCTTGCGGCAATTGCCGCGAGCAGGTTGTATACATTATTTCGGCCCACCAGAGGCGAGCGGACTTCGATTTTGCCCGCCGGCGTCTCGGCTATGAAATCGAGTCCCCGGAGCGTCAGAGCGAATTTCTTCGCGCTAACCTGGGCTCCCGAGGACAAGCCATAAGTGACGGTCTGGTCGGCAACATTCCGGAGCTGCGGGCCATAGGGATCGTCGATGTTGACGACACCGCAGCGCGCGCGGCCCGCGCCGGTGCCCTCAAACAAGCGGCGCTTGGCGGCGAAATAATTCTCCATGGTGTTGTGGAAATCGAGATGATCGCGCGTCAAATTGGTGAAGACCGCGGCGGCAAAACGGCAGCCCCACAAGCGATCGAGTGCGAGCGCATGCGAGCTGCTTTCCAGAACTGCGTACGTGCCGCCCGCCCGAACGATTTCGGAAAAGAAGCGGTGCAGGTCGAGAGACTCGGGCGTGGTGGTTTTCGCGGGATAGGTTTCAACCGGAGTGCGATATTCGATGGTGCCGAATAAGCCGCTGCGCAGGCCGGCGGCGTGAATGATCGAGTCGAGCAGAAAGCTCGTGGTGGTCTTGCCGTTCGTTCCAGTGATGCCGACGAGCTGCAACTTGTCCGCGGGATGTGAAAAAAAATTCGCGGCAATCGTGGCCAGCGCCTTGCGTGCATCCGGCACTTGCAGCCAAGCCACGGAAGAGGGAAGGGGTTCCGGCGCGATCTCTGCCGTTTGGCCATGGCCATTCGGAATCGGCGGCGGCATTTCGCTGACGATGGCCGCTGCGCCGCGCTCGACGGCAGCGGCGATGAATCGATTGCCATCCGTCTTTTCGCCGTGGATGGCGACAAAGAGCGAGCCGGCTGTGGACTGGCGACTGTCATAAACGACCGAGGAGATTTGCACCTCGGGATTCACCAAAGGCCCTTGCACTCCCGCACCCGCGACCAATTCCTGCAGTTTCATTCCGGCGCTTGTAAGTATAGGACGCCCGCGAGACGCGCTCAATTTTGCGGAGACCTCGTGTTCCGAAGAGTCCAATGGCGCTCTGCGGCGGGTCCTTTGGCGCGCTTGCCGCATTATCGAGCCGCCGCCTTGCGGATTTGCGCTTGGGTGCGGAGTTGGGCTGGCTTCGCGGCCGGACGGCCGAAGTGGAAAATGACGGAAGCGCTGGGGCGCACCGTCGTTCCGGCTGTGGGAGACTGTTCCCGCACCGTGCCCGCGCCGACCAGAACCGGATTCAACCCGAGCTGGACGCAAATCTCCGTCACCTGGCGCACTGTTTTCCCCGTTAGATCGGGGATCGAGATGCCTGCGCCTTCGGCGAGCTCCACGGTGGGCGCAGAAGCTGAAACAGGAAGCGCTGCGGCAGAGATCGGCTCAGCTTGCGCGGAATCGCTAAATCCGACCGGAGTGAATTGGCCGGGCTCGAAATCGGAGATATCGGCGTCCTCGGGAGCACGCGAACGCCGTGCCGCTCGAAGCGTGACCGGCGAAACTGGGATATCGCGCGGCACGTTGAGGTAAGAAAGCACTTGCTCGGCAATGCGCTTGAAAACGGGAGCGGCCACCGATCCACCCTCGTGAAGTCCCACGGGTGAATCGAGCTGCACGAGAATGGTGATCGCGGGATTGTTGATGGGAGCAAAGCCGACGAACGAGGCGATCAATTGCGTCGCCGAATAGCGGCCTGTGGCGGGATCGATCTTCTGTGCAGTGCCGGTCTTTCCGGCGGAGGTGTAGCCATTTAGCTGCGCCTTTGTCCCCGTGCCGTTGAGAACCACGCCCTCAAGCATGGCGCGCATGGTCGCCGCGGTCGTCTCGCGGACGACACGCCGCGGCACGGGCTGCGGCTCCTGCTCCACCTGCGCTCCTCTGCGCAAAGCCAGAACGACGTGAGGCCGATACAGCAGTCCACCATTGGCAATCGCCGACAGGGCGTTGATCATCTGCAAAGGCGTGACGCCGACCTCCTGACCCATGGAAATCGAGCCCACGGAAACCGGAGTCCAATTTTCGACCCGCCGCAACAGGCCGCGATTTTCGCCGGGAAGATCGATGCCGGTCAGTTCGCCGAAGCCATAAGCGCGAATGTATTGAAAGAATTTAGGCGCCCCCAGGCGCAGCCCGATCTTGATGGCGCCCACATCGCTCGAGTGCGCCAGAATTTGCGAAACGGTTAGAAGACCGTAGGGTTTGTGATCGCGTATGCGGTGCCCCGCTATGTAAATGGCGCCATTCTGGCAGTCCACGACTTCATCGGGCCTGATAATACCCTGATCGATGGCTGCCGAAAGCGTCACGATCTTGAAAACCGATCCCGGCTCGTAGAGCGCACCGACGGCGCGGTTCATGCGCGCTTCGGGCCGGCTGCCGCCCGGTGCATTGGGATTGAACTTCGGCCAGCTGGCCATAGCCAGGATTTCGCCATTCGAGGGATCCTCGACGAGCACGGTTCCGGCCTTGGCATGCGTATCCTCGATGGCGGCGGCAAGTTCTTTTTCCGCGATGAACTGGATATTCTCGTCGATAGTCAGAATCACGCTGGAACCGGCCTCCGGAGTCTTGTCGGCGCTCTCGTACCAGCGGTTGTGCGCATCGGTGAGGATGAGCATGCGCGAGGCCTTGCTGCGGATGCGGCCGTCGAGCTGGTATTCGATTCCGCCGAGGCCTTTTTCATCGATATCGACGAAGCCGAGGACGGCCGCCGCCAAATCGCGCTTGGGATAAAAGCGCTGATTTTCTTTCTGAAAGTAGATTCCGCGCAGATTTAGCTGCCGGATGCGCGCCACGGTGGCCGGCGGCAGCTTGCGCGCAATCCATGCGAAAGAACGCGAGGAGCTGAGCCGCGTGGCCATCTCGTCCGCCGGAAGACCCAAAACCGGACCGAGCAAGCGCGCCACCAGAGCGTTGTCCACGATTTCCGCGGGCACCGCGAAGCACGAGTCCAGCGAAGTGCTCATGGCCAACTCGTGCAGATTGCGATCCAGAATGTCGGCGCGCTTGGGGCTGATTTCTACGATGCGCTGCTGCTGGCGTTCGGCGCGAGTGAGAAAGTCGGTGTAACGCACGAGCTGCAAGTCCGCGAGCCGCGCGGCGGCGGCGGCAGTCCAGAGGCCGAGCAGCGCGGCTACGATCAACAGACGGATCTGAGGGCTGCGGAAATCCATTCCCGTACCAGGGACCTGCATCCCTTCAAATCAACTCTCAAAGCAATTCTGCTGCGGATCGGTTCGCTTGGGGCGAATTTATTGGGCCCGAGGCGAACCTGAGGGGCGGACCTGGGCAACCACGGGCTCGAAAGGTCCCTCGAGCGGCGCCACTTGGCCCGGTATCGGCATCGTAAGCCTGAGCTGTCGCCGGGCAATCTCATCTATCCGCGAAGGCGCGCGCAGACCGGCCACTTCCAGCTTCAGCTGCTGATTCAGTTCGGAAGCCTGGGACCGCTCGGACTTGAGCGATTCCACCCGATAGCGAAGCTGCAGATACTCGAAGTGCTGCCAGGCATAAAACAAGGCGGCAGCAGCGAGCAAGGCGCCGAGTCCAATCAGCCGCGCCATTTCGCGCAGCCGGCCCGAGGCGGCCGAGCGCGCCAGGCGCGAATTATCGATCCGCTTGACAGTGTGAAATTCGGCACGCTTGACAGCGCGAGATCGAGTCACGACGCCAACTTCTCCGCCGGTTGCGACGGCATGAGCTTCTCGGCAACGCGCATCTTTGCGCTGCGCGCGCGCGGGTTTGCCGCAATTTCTCTTTCCGTCGGTCGGATCACTTTGCGAGTCAGGACGCTCACCACACCTTGGCCGGACAGACGGCGAAATCCCTGCTTGACCATGCGGTCCTCCAGCGAGTGATAGCTCAACACCACGCACCGTCCTCCGGGAGCTAATGTGGCAGGGGCGCGGTCGAGAAACTGCCCGAGTTCCTCCAATTCTCGATTCACCGCAATCCGCAGCGCCAGAAACGTTTTTGTCGCGGGATGCAGTTTCTGCCTTCCCCTTGAAGTACGAGCCCCTGCCACAACCGTTGCCAGGTGTTCGGTGCTGCGAATGGGCCGCGCACGCACGATGGCCCTGGCGATTCTTCTGGAGTCCCGCTCTTCGCCAAAGCGATAGAGCAGATCGGCGAGTTCTGCCTCAGCGGTTTCGTTCACGATATCCGCCGCAGTCAGCGCCATTCTCGAATCCATTCTCATGTCGAGAGGTCCCGCAAGCCGAAAAGAAAAGCCGCGTTCGGCGGTATCCAGTTGCACGCTGGAAACACCCAGATCCGCTAGAATTCCTTGCAGTGGCGGCAGGTGCATCTCCCGGACCACCTCATCGATCTTCGAGAAATCCGTTTGCACCAACACGACCCTTCCTTCGTATGCCTTCAGGCGCCCGCGAGCAATTTCCAAGGCCTCCGCATCGCGATCCAGACCGATCAACCGTCCCGATGTCAGCCGCGCCGCGATCTCCACGGCGTGCCCGCCCAGGCCCACCGTCGCGTCTACATATGTGCCGCCGGGCTCCACTCGCAGCCAGCGCAGGGCCTCTTCGGCCAGCACCGGCGTATGACTTGCAGCCAAACTTAGGGCGCGGTCTCGGCCGCGCGGCTAAATGCCCAATTCATCCAGAGTCTTCTCATCGTCATCGGTGATCGGGCTCGCCTTTAAGCTGTCCAGGAACCGAGTGTGGTTCCAAATCTGCAAGTAATTCAAATTCCCGAGCACATCTACATCACCGCGCATCTGTGCGGATTCACGCAAGATCGAGGGAACCAGGATGCGCCCTTGCCCGTCGAGCTCGACGACCTGACCGTAATAATTGGTGCGCGTCAGGAACTTCTGCTTCGTCCGGTTATGAGACGAAAGGCGCGCCAGCTTTTCCTCAATCTCGTTCCAGATCTTGATCGGATATACGCGCACGTAATCGCCGTTTTCGCTGGTCACATAGAACTTGTTCCCGTATTCCCGCAGTGCTTCCAGGAAGGCAGCCGGGATCTTCACCCTGCCCTTGTCGTCCACCTTCGCCGGATAGTTGCCACGAAGCACTGGAGAAATCGCCACGCAACCGGAAATTCAGTTCGTTTCTCACCACTTCACATCACTTATCGCCACTTTCAACCACTTTGGCCCACGATCTTAGCGGCTCTTCTGCGGTTGTCAACAGGAAAACGAGGGTGAGCGGCAGATTGTGTGGAAACGAGCGCGGCTGGGTCGAGTGCAGTCCAAAACTACCAGACATTGTACTCAGCTGCGGTAGACACCAGATATGTGGGCGTCGCGTTTCTCGGCGAGCCAGATCACGATGTGTCTAATCAGTAATTATAAAGCGAATGCGGGGCGAAGGCCGGTGAATACAGGATGCTGGCATGATGTCGGTAGTGGCTGTGCTACGATGCGCGATTCATGCAAACGGGAATCGTCGGCTTACCGCAGGTCGGTAGGACCACTCTCTTTCGCATCCTGACGCGAGCGCATCTCGAAGAAAAGGGCGGACGCAGCGCCACGCATATCGGCGTGGCGCGAGTTCCTGAGCCGCGCATTGATCAGCTCGCCGCACTTTTCAAGCCGCACAAGGTGACCTATGCCACCGTGGATTACGTTGATGTAGGCGGAATCGTGCGCGACCGCGCGCGCGATTCTGCGGTGCTGGCGCCATTACGCGAAGTGGACGCGCTCGCGCACGTCCTGCGCGTCTTTGACGATCCTGCCGTGCCACACCCGGCGGGCAGCGTCGATCCTTTGCGCGATGCGCAGTCGCTCGATCTCGAGCTGATGCTCTCCGATCTGGAACAAATTGAACGCCGCCTCCAGCGCCTAGAAAAGGACCTCAAGAAAAAGAAAGATCCCGCTACTGAGCACGAGCATGCGCTGCTCGTGCGCTGCCGCGCTTCGATCGAGAGCGAACATCCGCTGCGCGAGCTCGAGTTCGCGGCCGAGGAGCGTAAAATCCTAACCGGCTTCATGTTCCTTTCGCTGCGGCCCATGCTCTATGTGCTGAACCTCGGCGACGAGGAAGTGGACAAGCTGCAGACCGCAGTCGAGCGGCATGGCTTGCAGAAATTGCGCGGGCGGCCACAAAGCGCGGTAGTTCCCATCTGCGGGCGCATCGAAGCTGAACTCGCCGAACTCGATGATGCCGCGGCCGCCGAACTCCTGGCAGCTTATGGGCTGAAGGAGCCGGGTCTGCACCGGCTCATCCGCGCCACCTACGATCTGCTGGGACTGATCTCGTTTTTTACCGCCGGCGACCCTGAAGTGCGTGCCTGGACGATTCGTCGCGGCACTCCTGCGGTAAGGGCAGCCGGCGCGATCCATACCGATATCGAGCGCAACTTCATCCGCGCCGAAGTGGTGCGCTGCGAGGATTTGCTCGCCGCCGGGAGTTGGCCCGCGGCGCGCGAGAAGGGGCAGGTGCGCTTGGAAGGAAAAGATTACGTCGTACAAGAAGGCGACGTGATTTTATTCCGCCACTCCGGCTGAAGCGCGCCGCGTCGGTTGTCGAACGTAATGCGTAAATCACCA
>DASPYR010000051.1:0-3084 GCA_035636675.1 Rugosimonospora sp.
GATTCCGCGCGCGCCGAGGCAATCTCCGCCGGGTGCCGCAGATTGAAATCCTCCTCTTCATCGCTTCTCAGATGGTGCCGCTCTCGCAGCAACGACGTAATCTGCTGTTCTGCCGGCTTAATTGCCGCCGGAGAAACGCCCGAGCACATGATGTCGTCCAGCCAGTCGATCCCCTTGATCTTTTTCTGCATGGTCGTCAAAGGCATCATCAGCGTGTCATCCTGGTCCTGCCCGGTGGGCGATTGTCCTTTCGGGCTCAGTATGCCGATGACGCGTACCGGTAAATTCTGAATGCGAATTGTCTGTCCTAAGGGATCGGCGGAGCCAAACAGGTTTTCCACAATCGTCTGACCCAGCAGACACACATCCGCTGCGTGGTCGATATCGTCTTGCGAAAAAGAAGATCCCCGCGCAATGTCCCAGCGGCGCACAAAAAGAAATTCCGGCGAAATGCCGCGCGCCTGGGCATACCAGTTCTGGTTCCCGTAGACGATCTGCACCGGTCCATCCACGTGGCCCGCGCAGTTGTACACCAGCGGAACCTGCTGTTGCATCGCTTTTATATCCCCGATAACCAGGGTCTTGGTTCCTCGCGTGCCCGTGCGCACACCATTGACGGCGCGGCCCCCCGCTTCGACCCAAATCATGTTGTCGCCGAGATTGCTGATTTGCTGCTGGATCTGTTCGGACGCGCCTTCGCCTACGGCCACGCTGGCAATCACGGCGCCGACGCCGATAATGATTCCCAGCATGGTCAGGATGCTGCGCATTTTGTTGCGCGCCAGAGCCCGCATGGCTAACCGCAAGATGCTCATGAAATCCATGGGTCAGCTCTCCTTATCCGATGCTTCGGCCTCTTCGGAAGCAGCCGAAGATAATGTCGGCAAAATTTCCGCGGCGCAGGCGCGCTCCCGAACGGGAACATCGCGCAGAATCTGGCCGTCGCGAAAAAACACGGTGCGCCGGGCAAAGCGCGCGACGTCAGGCTCATGTGTCACGAGAAGGATCGTCAGCCCGCGCTCCTCGTTGAGCCGCTGAAACGTGTCCAGAATCTCCACACTGGTCCGCGTGTCCAGATTGCCGGTCGGCTCATCAGCCAGCAGGATCGAAGGATTGTTGATCAGCGCGCGGGCTATGGCCACCCGCTGTTGCTGTCCGCCGGAAAGCTGCGCGGGGTGGTGATCGGCGCGTTCTTCCAGGCCCAGCAGGCGAAGCGCCTCGACGGCCCGCCGGGAGCGCTCCTCGCGCTTCACGCCCGCATAGACCAAGGGCAATTCGACATTTTCGTGAGCAGACGTGCGGGCCAGCAGATTGAATCCCTGAAAGACAAATCCGATTTTCTGGTTGCGAATGCGCGCCAGCTCGTGTTTGGAAAATTGCGAGACGTCCTGCCCATCCAGGCGATATAGGCCGCGCGTGGGCCGGTCCAGGCAGCCGATCAAATTCATGAAGGTCGACTTGCCGGAACCGGAAGCGCCCATGATGGCCACGAACTCCCCGGAGCGCACCTCGAGCGAAATTCCGCGCAGAGCAGGCACGCGAATCTCCCCGAGCTGATAAACCTTATGCAGATTTTCAACGGCAATGGTCAGCCGCGGCTCAGGCGCGGCCCTGAGCTGTACCGGCGATTGTAGGACCTGTTCGGCCATGTTCAGCTTATCGGCCTATCGCGGCGCGCCAAATCTCGGCGGAGAGGCCGGATTTGCTCCCGTGGAATTGCCGGGCGATTGCTCCCCAGTCGCGAGCAGATCGCCGGCCTTCACCTCGCCGGAAATAAGCTGCGTAAAAGTGTAATCCGTAATGCCGGTCCGCACCGCCAGCGGACGAATGCTTCCGCCCGATTCCGGCTTCCACACCATGCGCCATCCTCCCACGTGCGAGGTGGTCGCCGCCGCCGGGATGTGATTCTGCTCATACATCTGCCGAAGCACGGCGACGGGAAACGAAGGCGTGAAGCGCAGCGCCGCATTGGGAATCCTGATGGTGTCGGAAACGTCGCCGGTAGGAATCGTGGCGTAGGCCGTCTCGCCCGGAAGGAGTCTCCCATCGGGATTGTCAAAGATGATAATCGTACTGTAGGTGACCACGTTTTGAATGGTGGTGGCGTTCAGCCGTATGGCGCTCACGCGCCCGCGAAAAGTCTCGCTCGGAAAGGCATCCACCTGAAAAGTGGCCTCCGTCCCGATTTTGATATTCCCGGTATCGGACTCGTCCGTTGCCGCCGACACCTGCATCCGCGTGAGATCTTGCGCGATGCTGAAGACGATCGGCGCCTGTAGCGATGCCGCCACGGACTGGCCCACCGTGACGTTATTGGCCACGACTGTGCCGTCTATCGGCGATATAATCGTGCAGTAGCGTAGATTTGCCTCCGCCAACTGGAGCGCGCCCTGCGACGTCTTGACTTGAGCTTTTGCCTGCTCCACCTGGGCGCGCGTCTCGGCGAGCTGAGCGATGGACTGGTTCAATTGTGCCTCGGCAGCGCGCACCTGGGCCTGCGATTGATCCAGGCCGGACTGCGCCTGATCGGCTTGATCTTTCGAGAATACGCCTTGGTCCGCCAGGTCGAGAATGCGCCGCGTATTCGCGCGGCTATAAACGCCGGCGGCCTTCAACCGCTCTAGGTTGGCTTCGTTGGTTTTGATGGCCGCTTCCTGTGCAGTGATCGTTGCCTCCAGATTCTTCTGGTTTGCAATCGCGTTCTCGAGGCTACCCCGAGCCTGAACCACTTGCGCCTGATACACTTCCGGATCGAGCTGTGCGAGCACCTGGCCCGCCTGTACCCGGGAATTGAAATCGGCGAAAACGTATTGCACCGTCCCGGAGACGTACGACCCTACCGGAACCGTCGTGAGTGGATTAATCGTGCCCGTGGCCTCCACTACGGAGGTGATACTCCCGCGCTGAACTTCCGCGGTCTGGTAGTTCGGATCATCGGACCGGCCACGAATGGCCCACCCGGCCGCCAGCATGGCGATCACCGCCAAGGCGGCCAGCCCTACGAGCTTCTTGTGACCACGGTAGTAGGCCTGCAAGTCCATTCCTGTCTTTCACCGAAGCCGTGAAGCTATTATACAGACGAGG
>DASPYR010000052.1:0-5148 GCA_035636675.1 Rugosimonospora sp.
GTTCGAAGGCTGGTTCGCCAACGAGGATGGCAGCCGCAGTTTTTTGGTCGGCTATTTCAATCGCAACACCCAACAGGAGCTCGACATCCCCATTGGGCCGAACAACCAGGTCGAGCCGGGTGGGCCCGACCTAGGGCAGCCGACGCATTTCCTTCCCGGCCGGCAGTACGGGATGTTCGTCTTGCCGGTGCCGAAAGAGTTCACGCCGCAGGACAAATACACGTGGACGATTGTCGCGAACGGCCAATCCACCAGCATTCCTCTTCGCCTGCACAACGATTACGTCGTCAGCCCATTCATCGAAATCGCCGTCGAGAACACGCCGCCTGTCATTCGGTTCGAGCAAAACGGATCGACGATCCAGGGTCCAATCGCAACCCTTGCGAAGGCCGTTACCCACACCGCCTCGTTGTCGGCGCCGCTGCCGCTGACCGTCTGGGCCACCGACGACATGAAGTACACGAGTGGCACGAACGCGCCGATGACAAAGCCGCGTCCCCCAGTGACGCTGACGTGGTCAAAATACCGCGGGCCCGGGACAGTGGCGTTCGATAAGGCGAAGCCTGTGGTCGAGCAGTTACCGTCGTCTGGGAGCGGTGCCACAGCCTTCAGCGGAAAGGCAACGACGAACGTCACGTTCAGCGAGCCGGGCGACTACGTGCTGCACGTCACCGCGAACGATTACTCCGGCGAGGGTGGTGGCGGCTTTCAGTGCTGCTGGACTACCGGCCTTATGAAGGTTTCCGTCAAGCCGTAAGTCCTGCCCAACACGTGTCCCACAGCATTCCACGTTCCGATAATCCCGTTCTATGAGAGGGGATGTCAAGAAAAACAGCTCCCCGGGCCAGGAAGCACTCACTGAAATGGGCGACAGCGCACAGGCCAACGGTCACGATCATTTGAAAATTGAATCCCGCACCACAGTCTGATCGGCGATCGGCACCCACAACACCAAACGGTCCTCAGGTCCGAGATTGCGGTTCCGGTGGCCTTTGGTCGGGGCGAGGTCTTCAATGAGCTCTATGTCACCGGGATTTAGGGTGATTCTCTCCCCTCCCGAAAATTCCACCTCCTCATGGCCGGCAAGATCGAAAATATATTGCCGACGCGGTCCCGGATGGAACGCTCCGAAATCCGCGCCGGGTGCATCGGGTTTTGACCTGCGGAGCGTAGCTCCCGTTGTCGTTTCCATTAGGTTGGCGATGTTATTTTGGTCGAAATTCTTCACTTCGATCTTTTCCACGTGCGACAGCCCATCTTTACCCGTATAGAACCGGTACATCGTCACCGGCTTGCGTCCTTGGGCGGCAAGTGCATCATTCCGCGGTTGTCCGCAAAACATAAGAAAACACATCCCGACCGTCACAACAGCAATTGAAAGCTTGAGCATCGGTTTCATGGAAGTGCTCCTATTGCCAGGATTCTTTGCGCGTATGCGACCTGAAGGAAGAATGTATACTCGCCGGAATCAAATATTCAATACGAAAGGTGGCAGCTAATTTTGGCGAATGGATGAGCGGTCTTTTCAACCGGTTGTCTTAGTCCCAAACCTTTCCTCGCGAATCCACTTCAGTCTCGCTGTGCCGGTGTTCCGCATAACTCCCGAAAAGTCGTCCTTCCGGAAAGTGGCTTTCCGCTGATTCCCAGTTTCAGAAAATCCCGTTTCTCGGGAGTTGTGAAACCGAATATCTGTTTGACACACCCTCCTAGACAGCTTAATTTGCCAGTAGCTTCACAGCGGGAGGTGTCAGATGCGCACTCGACTTCTGAAATCGATTGGAGCAGTGGCGGTCATCATCTCGGTGCTCGTATTTTATAAACCGGCGCAGCTGACGGTCGCGCAGGAATCTCCGTCGGCTTCCGTTACGGCGCCAGCGGCAGCCGCAGCGCTGAAAACGCCGTGGGGCGAACCAGACTTACAGGGCATTTGGACCGACGAATCTGACACGCCCTTGCAGCGCCCCGCCAAGTATGCGAACCAAGAGTTTTTCACCGAGGCACAGCGGGCTGAATTGGACAAAGAGCGATCAGAGCTGCTCGGCGGCAACAAGCGTGAGGAGCGCGGGAGCGAGTCTGACGTCGCCGGCGCCTACAACGGAGTGTTCTTGTCCGTAAAGCACACCGGCGCGAGCACGTCGATGATTGTGGATCCACCCAATGGCCGGATTCCGGCGCTGACGCCGCAGGCTCAGAAGATTGCTGCCGCCGAGCGAGAATTTCGTCTTGCTCTGTTGCAATCGACCGAGACGTGCAAAAATAAGGAGGCGGCGTGTAACGGAGGCAAGTACGATTCGAGGCCCTCGCCGCGACGCGCAGAGCTTCCTCCTCGCTACAACTTGGCGCACATCAATCGCGATGATGGTCCGGAGGACCACTGGCCGAATGACCGCTGCTTGACCGGCGGACTGCCCGAGTTTGGAACCGCGTTCGGCGGGAGCTTCCGCCGAATTGTGCAGACACCGGGCGGCATCTCGATGTTCTACGACGTGGGTCAAGGCCAAGGGTGGCAGCGCAACATCGTCATGAACGGAAGCCCGCACTTGCCGACCAGCATCCGCCAGTGGTTTGGCGACTCGCGTGGCCATTGGGAGGGCGATACGCTCGTGATCGACGTCAGGAATTTCAGTCCGAAAACGGATTTTCAGGGCTCGCGCGAGAACTTGCACCTGGTCGAGCGCTGGACGCGGACGGGCCCAACCACTCTCGAGTACACGGTGACGATCGAAGACCCGACGGTGTGGACGCGGCCATGGACGGTCAAGCAAGAGTTCACCAAGCAGGGCGACCACGACAACAGAATTTATTACGAGCCGCGCTGCATCGAGGGAAACTATGGCCTCCCGGGGCTGCTGCGTGGACGGCGCATGGAAGAGCGCGCCTTTGCGGAAGGACGAGGTCCTGATCCGGCAACCAGCGACAACGTGAAGGGTGTTGTGGCCCTTGCACAGGATCCGTTCAATTAACCAGGTCGTTCGGTTAACCACTGCAAGGTAAAAGGAGACCATCATGCGCGGCCGGTTCTCAAGCTCGATGATAACGATTCGTGATTGCCGCCGTTGTCAGCGCCGTCATTTCGGTATCAATGGTAGTTCCACCTCTGTTCGGGACATAGATCAGGGCCGTAAGCAAAAATTTATCAGCTTGTTCGTACCCGCGACGAATGCAAAGAGCAAAATCTTTCGTCATAAGGACGTGAATGAATTTGCCGCTGCGAACGCTAAAAGGCAAAAGGCGCTAAGCGACGCGAACTGCTGCGCCTACCAGAACCTTTCCAAAACTCCAGAGGATGCATAGGTACGATCGGCGGGTCCACCTCTCGCTAGGTCGCCTTAACAGACGCTGGTCGTCTTGTGGCCGGTTTAAGATCACGATTTTCATAAAACTGTCATGGTTTATCGGCGTGCCGTATTGGGGAATGCGCAAGCGTGCGGCGCCCGGCCTGCACGCCGAGACTATCCTCGGGCTACCAAACCGCCGTCGTGGGATGTATAGTTGACCGGAAAACTAGAAATAGAAATCCTGGTTTCAGGAGGCAAGGTTATGATGCGCTTCGTCCTTGCTGGACTGGCGGTGGTGGCAGTGGCCGCTGGAGCAGCCGGTCAGTCCTCTCCGCCAACTTTTTCCAAAGACGTACTCCCCATTCTGCAGAAAAACTGTCAGACCTGTCATCGGCCAGGGCAGGTCGCGCCGATGTCGCTGGTCACTTACAAGGACGCACGTCCCTGGGCGAGAGCGATCAAAGCCGCGGTAACAGTGAGGAAGATGCCGCCCTGGTTCGCGGACCCGCAGTACGGGCATTTCACGAATGATCGTTCGTTGAAACAGAGCGAGATCGACACGCTCGTGCAGTGGGCGGACAGCGGAGCCGCGGAGGGCGATCCCCAGGACGCGCCGCCCCCGGTTCAATGGTCCACAGGCGGTTGGGGTATCCAGCCGGAAGTCGTTCTGGATATGCCGCCTCATGAAGTGCCGGCCAAGGGCGTTCTGGAGTGGGAGTTGATTGCGCTGCCGGCCCCTTTCAAGACAGATACGTGGGTCACCTCGATGGAAATTCTGCCGGGCGAGCCGTCGGTGGTGCATCACATTTGCTTCAGCTTCGAGAAGCATAAACCGACGACGGTGTACAACCGCTACGAGTGGGTACAGGTACCGCGGGACGAGACGGGCAATCCCACACCCGGCAATAGCGGCTTTGGAGAGTTGCCCGGAATGATTATCGCTACTCGTGACGTGGGCAGCACGGAGGTGAAGCTCACGCATGGCCATCCGACCCTGCGGCAAGGTCTCGATTTTTGCTATGTACCGGGCGGAGGCTACGATGACTACCGCGTTTGGAATTCGGGAAAGCTGGTGCCTGCCGGGTCGGATATCGTTGTGAGCATTCACTACACGACGAACGGTAAGGAGGTCGTGGACCGGACCAAGATCGGCTTCACTGTGGCGAAGACGCCGCCCCCCAAACAGTTCATTGTTCAGGGCGCGGGAGAGGATACGCCAGTCATCGCTCCAACTCCGGCCAGTACCAGGGCCGTGTTCGCTTCCACTTACGATCCAAAATTTGCCATCCCTCCGAATGAAGCTAACTATCTGGCGCCTCCGATGGACATCACCTTCCTCAAGGATGTCGAAATCGTGCGGCTGCGGCCCCATGCGCATGTGCGTGGAAAGAGCGCCCAATATAAGCTGACGTATCCGGACGGACGGGAAGAAGTCGTGCTCAATGTTCCGCACTACGACTTCAACTGGCAGCTTGCCTACGGAACCTCACTGAAGGTGCCGAAAGGCACGCGCATGCGCTTCGAATTTCGCTACGACAATTCAGTGAACAACAAGTACAACCCCGATCCGAACCGATGGGTATATCAAGGGTTTCAGAGTTGGGAAGAAATGATGGCTCCCAACCTCGGCTTCTTGGTGGACCGTGACGCCGATGTGGGAGGCCTCATGTCGGTTTCAAATTGAGGTTTCCTGACACCGTTAAAGCCGACCCCCAGGCTGCCGGAGCTGCTCGAATACTCGTGCACCGAGAACAATAAAGACTTACAGCACCTGATCAGCACCAAGCCGGGCAGCCCCACCAGCCGCGCCCACGGAGCCCCGAGTGTCCAGCACCGATGCCGCGAAGGACCGCCAATTCCTGATAAGTCG
>DASPYR010000053.1:0-6026 GCA_035636675.1 Rugosimonospora sp.
CGGGCGGCCGAAGGGCAAGCCGGACCCGAAATACAGCCTGCGCCCGGTGGCGGGGCGCCTGGCCGATTTGCTGAGCGTTCCGGTGGAATTTGCAACCGACTGCGTGGGCGCCGAGCCCGAGTCCAAGAGCCGGGCGCTGGGCAACGGTTCGGTTCTGCTTCTCGAAAACGTTCGCTATTATCGTGAGGAGGAAGCAAACGACGAGGCATTTTCGCGGCAACTGGCGGCGCTGTGTGACGGTTTGTTTGTTTGCGACGCCTTCGGGTCCGCGCACCGCGCGCACGCTTCCGTTGTAGGGATCACGCGATTCGTTCGCCAATCCGCCGCGGGATTGCTGATGGAACGCGAATTGGCCTATCTGGGTAAGACGCTCTCCGCGCCGGAACGCCCGTTTGTTGCGGTGCTGGGCGGCGCGAAAGTTTCGGACAAGATCGAAGTGGTCGAGAACTTGATGAAGATCGCCGACGCTATGCTCATCGGTGGCGGAATGGCCTACACATTTTTCAAGGCCAGAGGAATCGCGGTGGGCAAATCCATCGTGGAGCCGGATAAAATCGAGCTCGCGTCGCGCGTGCTTTCCGATGCGCGCGGGCGAAATTTTCGGCTGCTCCTGCCAGTTGATCATGTTGTGGGCGCCGAATTCCGTGCCGACACGCAGAAGCGTACTGTTCCCGTCGGCGAGATGCCGGAAGGCTGGATGGGCCTCGATATCGGGCCGCAGACGGTGCAGCGTTTTTCGGCCGAAATCACGGGCGCGAAGACCATCGTTTGGAATGGGCCGATGGGCGTATTTGAGATGCCGGCGTTTGCTCACGGCACGTTGGAAATCGCCAAAGCCATCGCGGCCGCCACTGCGCGGGGAGCGACGTCGATCGTTGGCGGCGGCGATTCCGTAGCCGCGGTGAAGCAGGCGGGCCTTGCCGATAAAATCTCGCATATCTCGACGGGCGGCGGCGCCTCACTCGAATTTCTCGCCGGCAAGAAACTCCCGGGCGTGGAAGCGCTGACGGATAAGGTTTCCTAGTGGCCGCCGACGCGTCACTTCGCAAGCCGGTAATTGCCGGAAACTGGAAGATGTATAAGACGCAGCACGAGGCGCGCGACTTTTTTGCCGCGTTCAAACCGCTGGTCGCGGCAGCCAACCATTGCGACATCGTCGTGGCGCCGCCGTTCACGGCGATTGCGGCATGTGTAGAGGCGGCGAAAGCTTCAACGATCGGAATTGCGGCGCAGGACGTGTATTGGGCCAATGAGGGAGCATTCACCGGGGAAGTGTCGCCGAGGATGCTCGTCGAGGCGGGCTGCCGCGCCGTAATCATCGCGCATTCGGAGCGCCGGCAATTCTTTGGCGAAACCGACGAAAGCGCCAACCGCAAGGTGAAGGCGGCGCTTGCTGCGGGACTGACGCCGATCCTCTGCGTGGGCGAAACTGTGGCTGAACGCGAGGCGGGCAATACGCAAAAAGTGCTCGAGAAGCAATTTCGCGGCTCGCTGGCTGCGTTGACCCCTGCCGAGTTCTCACGTATTATCATGGCTTACGAGCCGGTTTGGGCGATCGGTACCGGCCGCACGGCCACGCCTGAGGTCGCGGCAGAAGCGCACGAATTCTTGCGCGGCTTGGCGGAGAATTCTTTTACTGCGGAATATGCCGCCTCCCTGCGAATCCTCTATGGCGGCAGTGTCAAACCCGAAAACATAAAAGGGTTGATGGCGCAGGCGGAAATCGACGGGGCACTGGTGGGCGGCGCGAGCTTAGACGCGGGGCATTTTGCCGCGATTGTGAATTACTGAACGCGCGGCGGTTTGCCGCCGTCGTGAATTACTAGAAGCTTTCGATAATGGAGTAGTGGATGCCAAGAGAAGTAAAGTGGGCAATTTCATTTTTGGTCGGAGCGGGACTGCTCTGGTTTGGCTGGAGATTCTATATCGTCCTGGTGATTCTGCACATTTTGGTGTGCCTGGTGCTGATGGGAGTGATCCTGCTGCAGAGCGGGCAGGCGGCTGATATTGCCGGCGCATTCGGCGGCTCTGGCAGCCAGACGGCGTTTGGGCCGCGCGGCGCCGCGACATTTCTGTCGCGAGCCACAACGTGGTGCGCCGTGATGTTTATGTTCACCTCGATGGCCTTGGCTGTGCACGTGAGGACAAGCAGCGGCGGAACCGGCCGATCGATTCTCGAACAGTTCTCGAAGCCGGCGCCAAAATCAGCGGCCCCGGCGCCCATAACTCCGGCTCAGCAGCCGCCGGCTCAGCAGCCTCCCGCTCAACCGGCCGCGCCTCCTCCTGTGCCGCCTGCTCCTGGGCCGGCAAAGTAGCGCTGCGCTCTCCACTTCAAGTTGTTACGAGAAAGTATCAGGCAGGATCGAACCAGAGACCTTGCTGGTACTTCTCACATCAGTGGCAAGGCAGGCTAGTCCGAGGAGGCAATTGCTGGTGCGGCTGAGTGGATTCGAACCACCACGCTATTGCTAGCGCCAGCCCCTCAAGCTGGTGCGTCTGCCAGTTCCGCCACAGCCGCACGCGGACTCGGGAATTATAAAAGGGCTCCGCGGAAAAAGAAAGAATCCGCTGGGGACGAATTCCGTTCTCTACCAAGACGCAGCTTCGTCGACATCTGCCCTTGGACTCGGCCTGATGGGAATGATATTGCTCACGGTTCACCGCCATTCTCGCGCCATTAGCCCTAGTATAAGACTATAAGTGGGGCCGGGCGTCGCACGTTAGGAGCTATAATCACACCCATGATTACACGTCGAGACACCTTCCTGGGTGCCGTTGCTTTGCTCTCTGAACTCGCCGCGGCGAATGCGCAGACGCGAACGCCGGCCGGGCAATCCCCGGCGCCAACGGCGCCCGTTTTCAAACACGACCTGCCAAACATCACCATGGATGATTGGGAAGTGACGGTCAGCTACGTGGATTACGCGCCAGGGAGAGTCGGTCAGCCGCATCACCATGCAGGCTTCGTCCTGGCCTATGTATTGGAGGGAACGGTTGTCACCAAAATTTCAGGGCAAGAAGAGCGGACCTACCAAAGTGGAGAGATGTTTTTTGAGCCGCCTGGAAGCACACACGAAGTGTCACGCAATGCAAGCCAAAGCCAACCCGCAAGACTTCTCGCCATGATCTTCGCCAAAAAAGGAGTGCTTTTGACGATGCCGGGTCCGGCCTAGTGTCGGGCTAACTGCCGATCCCTGCTGTTAGTTCTGTCGCATACGGGTTTGACGCTGACGCCAACCTGCACTACTATCCACGGTCAAGAGCCACGGTAAAGAAGGAGACGAGAAATGAAAACCGCCAAGTCCCGTTACATTTTTGCGTTCCTCGGTGTCTTCTTGCTGATCCTTATGGTTTGCCCCCGTGCCGGCGCGCAGGCGCCCACTCAGACTAAAGCCCGGCAGGTCGTGCTCAAAGGCGCTCGGCTGATTGATGGAACGGGCCGGCCGGCAATCGAGAACTCCGTGCTCGTCATCGAAGGCAAGCAAATTGTCGCCGCGGGAAAGGCGGGAGCGGTCTCCATTCCCAAGGACGCGGTCGTAGAGGACGTCAGCGGCAAGACCATCATGCCCGCGATCATCAATCTCCATGGCCACCTGGGATTATCGAACAACGGCGCCGATTCCGCGGCGGGACACTACACCGAGGAAAACGTCGCCAAGCAGCTGAATAAATATCTTTCTTACGGCGTGGCGACGATGGCGTCGTTTGGACAGGACGACGATTTGATCTTCTCGATACGAGCCGATCAGCGCGCTGGCAAGATTGGCGGCGCACGCTTCTTTACAGCCGGCCGGGGATTCGTCGAACCCGGCAAAGCGAATCCCGCGGACCACCGCTACCGCCCGCAAACCCCTGAGGAAGCCCACGCCGATGTCCGCGAACTCGCGACGCATCACCCGGATTATTTGAAGATGTGGGTAGATGACGGTCTCGGCCGTGGCACCAAAATGAAGCCCGAGATTTATCAGGCCATCATCGACGAGGCGCACAAACAGCACATCCGCGCGTTTGCCCACGAATTTTACCTGGCGGACGCAAAATCCTTGCTCGCTGCTGGGCTGGACGGATTCGCCCACAGCATTCGGGACCAGGCCGTCGACGCCCAGCTCATTACAGCGATGAAAGCGCGCGGCGTTTTCCTGATTCCCACGCTGGTGCGCGATGAAGTGCTCTTTGCTTATGCCGATAACTTGAAGTGGGTTGACGATCCCTTCTTTCAAGCCGGACTCGAGCCCGGAGCTTTGGCGATCATCCGAAGTCCGCAAACCGTGGATAAGATTCGCCAGGATCCGGATATCGCCAAGTACCGGGCCGGACTCGAAATGGCCAAGAAAAATCTAAAGGCGCTTTCCGATGCCGGCGTAAAAATCGCTTTCGGCACTGATTCTGGAATACCCACTCGATTTCCGGGTTACCTCGAGCATCGGGAACTGCAACTGATGGTCGAGGCGGGCCTCACGCCGATGCAGGCAATCGTTGCCGCGACGGGCACGAACGCAGAGATCCTCGGCGGCGCAAAGCAGTTTGGAACTCTGCAAGGGGGCCGGGCGGCAGAGTTTATCGTCCTGGACGCAAATCCGCTGGACGATATTCGCAATACCGAAAAAGTATCCGCCGTCTGGCAAGCGGGAAAGCCGGTGCCTTCGGTATCGGCGAAGTCAACAACGACCAGAGCGAGCCGCCAATAGTCTGAAATTTGGGAAGGATGAACGCCTCAACCGTGATGATGCGCGAGGATCCTGTGAAGTCGCCCAACACGATTCGAACGCCAGAGGATGTGGCCCCCTGACGGACACTCTTGGTATACGCGGAGTTGCGGCGGGCTTCAGGAGCTGATCTTGTAATACTGCTGAAAAACTCCCATTTTCGGACAGAACGCGTGTGATCGGTATAGCTCGATCACCTGACGAATGTGACCCAAGTCATGGAAGGCGAATTCGTTGAGCAACTGTCCGAAGGTGAGCGAGCCGAGATCTTCGTGCCGCCCCGTGCGATGTAAGGGCAACCACGTGTGTTGTCATGATCCTTCCTTGCAAAGACCAACCAGCCTCGTTAGGCGCACGCGCTAAAACGTAAACTTTGCCGCGAGTTGAATTCCCCGCGGACCGCCGCCTCCAAGAAAAGGGTTGCCGATGCCCACGTCGCCCGTGGCGACAATGTGGTAGAAGCCGTTGCCGACCTCACGGTTCCCAGCCCCCGCCGCGAACCCGCATGCGCAGGATGAAGTGATACTTGAAGTGATACTGACGTTGGAGGCAGGATCGGCAATGAACGCCGGCAAAAGCGGACTCGAAAAGTTCGGATGATTCAGGATATTGAAGAACTCCGCGCGGAGCTGGAGGCTCAGCCGCTCGTTGACCTTCGTGTTCTTGTAGATCGCCAGGTCCCACTGCTTGAATGGCGGACCCTTGAGCGCATTGCGCCCCAGGTTGCCGAAGTGCTGCGTCCCGGGTACGCAGTCAGGTATGGCAAACCCCGATACAGTGATGCCACTGTTGGTGCAGGGCATGGCAAAGGAGCTCAAATCAAGGAAGTTATTCGGGTCGTGGTAGTTGTAAACGATCGGCCCTACTACATCGGGCCGGTCAAAGCCTTCACCGCTCCCGCTGTAATCGTCTTCGCCATTGTAGTTAAGCGTGAAGGGCTGGCCGCTCTGCAGCGTGACACTGCTATCGAGGCCCCAGCCGCTCTTTAGCTTGTGCCAATCGCCACCCAACGTCGGCACTTCGTAGGAAAAAACCCAAGTGAAGCGTTTCGGTATGTTGAAGTTCGATGGACCGTATTCGTTATTCGGATTCGTGCTGTCCGCGGGCTGCGCGGCATTGGGAACGAAATCTTCACCATCGCTCGAATTGTCCATGGAACGGGACCACACGAAGTTTACAAAGGACGTTACGCCGTGCCACGCGTTTACGCGCAAGCTGGCCTGGAGCGAGTTGTAATTGGATTTACCGGTGGAATTCTCCTGGAAGATATAGGACGTTCCCGTGGGCGCGCCAGAGAAGACGCGCGGCACCCCGAAATCG
>DASPYR010000054.1:0-9848 GCA_035636675.1 Rugosimonospora sp.
GCTTTCATGATTTGTGTGACTTCCTTGGTGCGCCGCCTGCTCACGGTGACGCTGCTTCTCGCGTTCGCATCTGGCGTGCGCGCGCAGGTTTCGCCCGAAACGCCCGACATTCCGAAGAAATATGAAGCGCCGGCGTCGTCCTACGACTACGTCAAGCGCGAGGTGATGGTTCCCATGCGCGACGCCGTGAGGCTGCATACGGTGATCGTCATTCCGCGCGGGGCCAGCCGAGCGCCGATCATCCTGACCCGCACGCCCTACAACGCCTCCGGCCGCGCCGAGCGCGAAGCTTCGCCGCACATGCTGGGAACGCTGCCGCAAGGCGATGAAGTGTTCGTGGCCGCTGGCTATATTCGGGTCTTTCAGGACGTGCGCGGCAAGTATGGCTCCGAAGGCGACTATCTGATGACCCGTCCGCTACGAGGCCCTCTCAATTCCACCAGCACCGATGAGTCCACCGACGCCTACGACACGATCGATTGGTTGGTGAAGAACGTACCCGAATCCAACGGCAAGGTCGGCATGCTCGGAAGTTCCTACGAGGGCTTTACCGTGGTCATGGCCCTGATCAATCCGCATCCGGCATTGAAGGTCGCCGCGCCGATGAGTCCCATGGTTGACGGCTGGATGGGCGACGATTGGTTCCACTTCGGGGCGTTTCGGCAAGTCAATCTCGATTACTTTACCGAGCAGACCGCGGTACAGGGTGAAGGTCATTCCATCGTTCGCCAGGGCTACGACGATTACGAAAATTTCCTCCGTGCCGGTTCCGCGGGGAATTTTGCCAAGGCCGCGGGACTCGACCAATTGCCCTGGTGGCGCAAGATGGCTGAGCATCCCGCTTACGATTCCTTCTGGCAGCTACAGGCGCTCGACAAAACCATGGCCGCGCAGCCCCTGAAAGTGCCCACCATGTGGATTCAGGGATTATGGGACCAGGAAGATATGTGGGGAGCCATCCACTGTTATTTGGCCGTGGAGCCGAAAGATCAGGCCAACAACATGAATTTCCTGGTGATGGGACCCTGGCGGCACAGCGGCGTGAACTACGATGGCTACTCGCTCGGGCCGCTCAGGTGGGAAGGCGATACGGCCCTGCAGTTCCGCCGCGACGTGCTCAAGCCCTTCTTCGATCAGTACCTGAAAGATGGCGCGCCCAAAGCGGATACGCCGCCCGTCTTGATCTACAACACCGGCGAGAACCACTGGGACCGGCTGAAGTCCTGGCCGCCGGCGTGTGACAGCGGCTGCTCGGCTAAATCGAAGCCTCTTTATCTGAGCCCGGGTTTCGGTTTGTCCTTTGCGGCGCCTGAGGCGCCGGCCGAGCACGATGCCAAGGCCTCGAAGGGCTATGACGAATACGCCTCCGACCCGGCCAAGCCTGTGCCATATCAGCCGCGCCCGGTTCGCTTTGCCGATACCGAGGCCTGGAGGCGCTGGTTACTCATGGATCAGCGCAGCGTGGTGGACCGGCCCGATGTGCTGGCCTATGTCACGCCGCCGCTCACGGAGCCAGTGCGCATCAGCGGCGCGCCGGTGGTGAACCTGGTTGCTTCCACCAGCGGCACTGATAGCGATTGGGTGGTCAAGCTCATAGACGTTTATCCCGACGAAGTTCCGAGCCAGCCCGAAATGGGCGGGTACCAGCTCAACATCTCCATGGACATTTTTCGCGGGCGATATCGGGAAAGTTTCGAGACGCCCAAGGCCATCGCGCCGAATACTCCGCTGCCTTACAAATTCACGCTGCCCATGGCGAATCACGTCTTCCTGCCGGGACATAGGATCATGGTGCAAATACAGTCGAGCTGGTTTCCGCTTTACGACCGCAACCCGCAGAAGTTCGTCCCGAATATCTTCTTTGCTAAGCCTGAAGACTATGTCACGGCGACGCAACGCATCTATCGCGCGCCCGGCGCCGCCAGCTTCATCAATCTGCCGGTTGTTTCGGGCGATGTGAAAGGTGGGAAGAGCGCTGGGGAGTAGGAGCAAACGCGATCTCGCACGATGGCTCCGGGCAGTTTGAGGATTGCGGGCGCCATTCCGCGTTTTGCTTTTGTGGAAATCGCCTCGCTACTTCTTTTCGGGAGCGACGCTGGGGTCGCCGATTTCCTGGTTATATTGCGACGTTTCCGAGGGCGCGCAGTACATCTCCCGGATATCGAAACCGCGGGGTTGCCGCCGCAGAGGAAATTTGTTCAGCGCCATCCACGGCTCGGTGTACATCTTTGGGTCGTCGATGGTCAGCGTGAGCTCCATATTGTCAGAATCGATTCGGTGAAACCGTTCTTCGACTTTCAATTCGCTACTATGCGGACGGCCGGCATTGTCCAGCCAAGTTCGCCCATCTAATCCCACGGTGTTCACGACAAAGGTGTAGTCGTCCACCCATTTGCCTACGGAATAGCCATCCCATCTCGGTTCGGGATCTTTAGGGAGCTCGCGGCCGTCGGCCCAAATCGTGCGCCAGGTCCGAAACATCTGATTCAGAATGATCACCTGGTCCGAAGTCTGAGCGATCTCGAAGACCTTGAACTCATAAAGGTCGATGCGCGGAAATCCCGGCGGGTCGCAGATATTCAGCGGATCGTTTCCCTGCACAGCGGGAACTGATCGGACGCTCATTCCCGTTGGTTTATGAGCCTTGAGTGTGGCCTCACCCAGGGGCGTGTAAGGTAAATGACGCGGGATTTTGCTCTCGTCGGGCTCTCCTCCGGGAGGTGCATTGTTGCCTGGCAAAATTGCGGGGTATTCGTGCGCACCGGTATTTTGGATTCCCGGAGCCGCGCCGCCCGCGGCGTCGCCTGTGGCGTCCCAGATCCCGGAGAGGTCGCGGCGCGGAGCCGGCGCGGGCTTTACCCCGACATAAGCGGGCTTATGCAGGGGGTTACTATTCCACGTTGCGATCTTTATATCGTCCACGGACGCAGGCGGAGGAGATTGAGCACGCAAAGCCGGTAAGAATGTTAAGAGCGAGACGAGCGCAACGGTGGAGACTGCGAAAATCGGCTGTTTGGGCATTTTGAGGCCGCTCCCGCAACTTGAATTTGCGTGCATGAGGCCAATCACCTCAACGGCCCAACGGCTTGAACTCCTGGCCATTGATCACAATCCGCCCACGGAAACGTCCAATGGGCCGCCCGTTTTTGGTGGGCGTCACGTCAATCACGACTTGATCGCCGGGCTTGAACATCGTGTTGGTCCAGCCCAGTTCGGACTGCGCGACGATATTCTGGGCTTCGATGACCCAATGTAACGTGTTGCCGCTGTCATCCTTGGCGTCGACTTTCAGGAAAACGTGTGGATTCGCCCAAATGTACTCCGTCACGGCTCCCTTTACGGTCACCGTCTTTTCGGTGTCGTACGAGGCGTTGCCGTGATGCGCGAAAAGTGACATGGAAACTGCCAGCAAGCCCACAACCAGCAGGGAAATGGCCCCGAGCTTATTTCTCACAGGTTTCCTCCACGATCGGTAAGAGTGTACGCGCCTCGAGTGCCATTGATAAGAAAAAAAGCAGATGTAGCCGGCTATCACCAATTCCGCGCGTCGGTGCGAGGCTGCGTCGCGACGTAACTCATATGTGCCCTAGCCACGAGAGTTCCGCAACAGTGCAGTTGGCTCCAGCTATGCTTTCCCTGGGAAGTTAAGAAAGGAACCGGCCGAACTTATTCCGTGAACCATCTTTCACTTCTTGTTCCTCTTCTGTTCGCTCTGAGTCTCATCGTGCCGATCCTCTTCCGGCTTTTCCGCAGTGGTCCGCGAGAAGCGAGAGTTGTGGTTGAGTACGCTCAGAGAAGAGGGTATGCCCTGGTGAATCCTGCCCTCGCACAAGCCTTGGACAAGTCCTACCTGGAAATGCTGAAAGATCCGGCCTTGAGGAATTCCAATAAGGCCTCATTGGATATTTCCGATAT
The DNA here is from genome assembly GCA_035636675.1 of Rugosimonospora sp. GTDB lineage: Bacteria > Acidobacteriota > Terriglobia > Acidiferrales > UBA7541 > Palsa-189. Next base: position 3,916 of record DASPYR010000054.1, read on the forward strand.
CGAGAAACTTCATGAGGGAACGGGAGATTGGCTGGCGTTCACCTGCAATCTAGGATCGAAAGAGGTCACGGTCTTCAACTTAGGCGTGACTTCGCGTCGGGCCGATAATAGCGGGGGAAGCATCCGCTACAAGGTTGCGAAGATAAAAGCCGCGGGATTGCCGCGCTTTTCCTTAGGAAGAAATTCGGCTCTCCACACCTTTGAAAATGTCGTGGATAAGATTGCAGGCGCCTCCAAGCCGGCAGTCAACTTAGACGCGCGCCAATATCCGGAATTCTCAGCACATTTCTGGATAAAGGGACCCGATCCCGCTGCGGTTACTGCGTTCTTGTCCGGCGCCAAAATCAGGTTCCTTGAAGCTGCGAACCTGCAAGGCACCCTGGCCACCAACGCAAATTATCTCGTCTATTTTGAGGACGGGGTGCTGGTCACCGAGCAGGATTTCGATTCCTTCATCGGCAGGGCAGAGACGCTTGTTGCCAATTTATTGTGAGGAAGTTCGGCTTCCGCTCCCGATAGGATTCCGCGAACTGTCTCTGAGAGAGTGCCTGTTGAAAACATTTTCGGAGCTTGTGTGGAAAATCCGCTGCCGCCAGACTAAAATAACTCATCGATGGCAACCCCGCGTTTTGTCCATCTTCATCTGCACACCGATTACAGTCTTCTCGACGGCGCCTGCGACATCACGGAACTGGTAAACGAGGCCGCCCACCGCGGCATGCCCGCCGTGGCCGTCACCGATCACGGCAATCTCTTTGCCGCCGAGCACTTCCATCACGAAGCCTCCATGCGCGGCGTGAAGCCCATCATCGGCTGCGAGGTTTACGTCGCGCGCACCAGCCGCCACGATCGCGGCGCGGAAAAGACCAATGGCGACGCCCGCCCCGCTCGGACCGCCGGCAGCGGCCCAGGCGGCGGATCGGCTGCCTCCGGAGCAGCTTCCGATCTGGCCCAGCGCGGCACCAATCATCTCGTTTTGCTCTGCGAAAACGCCGAAGGCTACCGCAACCTGATCCGCCTGGTTTCCGCCGGCTTCCTCGAAGGCTTCTACTATAAGCCGCGCATTGATTACGACCTGCTGGCCAAGCACAGCCGCGGGCTCATCGCGCTTTCCGCCTGCCTGAGCGGCGCGGTGGCCGAGCCGCTCATCGAAGGCCGCTATGACGATGCCCGCGACGCCGCCTATCGCCTGCGCGATATTTTCGGCAAAGGCAATTTCTTCCTCGAAGTGCAAGACCAGGGACTCGAAATCGATGGGCCGGTGAATCGCGAGCTCGTGCGCCTCTCGCGCGAGAGCGGCATTCCCCTGGTGGCCACCAACGATTGCCATTACCTCACGCGTGCCGACGCCCGCGCCCAGGAAGTGCTGCTCTGCATCCAGACCGGCAAGACCATGTCCGATCCCCAGCGCATGCGCTTTGCCACCGATCAGTTTTATTTCAAGACCGCCGAGGAGATGGCCCAGGTCTTCCGCGAATTGCCGGACGCGCTCGAACGCACCGCCGCCATCGCCGAACGCTGCAACGTGCGCATCGAGCCGGTACGCAATTCCTTTCCCGAATTCCAGGTGCCGGACGGTTACACCGTGGATAGTTATTTCGAGCGCGTCGCGCGCGAAGGATTCGCCGCGCGCCTGCCTTATCTCGAAACGTTCGCCAAGCAGGGCTGGCTGCGGCGCCCGCTCGCGGAATACGAACAGCGGCTCTCGAACGAAACCAAGATGATCGTGAAGATGCGTTACGCCGGCTATTTCCTGATCGTCTGGGACTTCATGCGCTATGCGCGCGCGCAGGGCATTCCCGTCGGCCCGGGAAGGGGATCGGCCGCGGGCAGCCTGGTGAGTTACGCGCTGAAAATTACCGACGTCGACCCGCTGCAATACGATCTGCTCTTCGAGCGATTCCTCAATCCGGAACGCGTCTCCATGCCCGATATCGACATTGACTTCTGCATGCGGCGGCGTGGGGAAGTGATCGATTACGTCACCCAGAAATACGGCCGCGACAACGTCGCGCAGATCATCACCTTCGGCACCATGGCCGCCAAGGCCGCGCTCAAAGACGTGGGCCGCGCCATGGATTTGCCTTATGGCGACGTGGACCGGCTCGCCAAGCTCGTCCCCAACCAGATCAACATCACGCTCGACGACGCGCTCAAGCAATCCGGCCAGCTTCGTTCCGCCATCGAAGGCGACGAGCGCTTCCGGGACCTTCTCGAAGTGGCCAAGCGCCTCGAAGGCCTCGCCCGGCACGCCTCCACGCACGCCGCCGGCGTCGTCATCTCGCCGCAGCCGCTCACCGAACTGCTGCCCCTATACAAAACGAATCGCGAAGAAATCACCACGCAATACGACATGAAGGGCCTCGAGCGGCTTGGCCTGCTGAAGATGGATTTTCTCGGCCTGACCACGCTCACGGTTCTCTCCGATACCGTGAAGCTCATCGCCGCCAATCGCACTGCGCAGATCGATCTCCATACGCTTCCGCTCGATGATGCCGCGACCTACCAGCTTTTCTCCCGCGGCGATACCACCGCGATTTTCCAATTTGAGTCCCACGGCATGCGCGACATCCTGCGCCGCTATCAGCCCTCGCGCCTCGAAGACCTGACCGCGCTCAACGCGCTCTATCGCCCCGGCCCCATCCAGGGCGGCATGATCGACGATTTCATCGCCCGCAAGCACGGCAAGAAAAAAGTCGCCTACGATCTGCCGGAATTGCAAGAAATCCTGGAAGAAACCTACGGCGTCATTCTTTATCAAGAGCAGGTCATGCAGATCGCCAATCGCCTCGCCGGTTTTTCCCTCGGCGAAGCCGACATTCTGCGCCGCGCCATGGGCAAGAAAAATCGCGACGAGATGGCCGCGCAGCGCGAGAAATTCCTCACCGGCTGTGCCGCGCATAAAGTTCCGCCGAAAAAGGCCGAACGCATTTTCGATCTCATGGCCGAATTTGCCGGCTACGGATTCAATAAGTCCCACTCCTGCGCCTATGCGCTGCTGGCTTATCAGACGGCTTGGCTCAAGACGCACTATGCGGTCGAATTCATGGCCGCGCTGCTGACTTCGGAAACCGGAAACACGGAAAAAGTCGTAAAGTATATTCACGAAGCGCGCGGCATGGGCATCACCGTCCTTCCGCCGGATGTAAATACGAGCGACGTGGACTTCACGCCCGTGGGCGAACAGATTCATTTCGGCCTGCGCGCCATCAAAAACGTGGGAGAGAATACGGTTCGCGGCATTCTCGAAGCGCGCCAAAAGCTGGGCGCATTTCGCTCCATCTTCCAGCTTTGCGATTCGGTCGCATCCGGAGGATGCGCCTCGGGCGACCCGCGTCTCTTGAACCGCCGCGTTCTGGAAAGCCTCGTCAAGGCGGGCGCGCTCGATTCCTTGGGCGCGCGCCGCTCGCAGCTTTATCAGGTGATCGATCGCGCCATGGAACGCGGGCAGAAACTCCAGCGTGAGAGCGCCAGCACGCAGCACGGGCTGTTTCTCGCGGGCGCCTCGTCGCCGGAGCTCTCCGAGCCAGAGCTTCCCGATGCCGAAGAGTGGCCCGAATACGAATTGCTGGCCAACGAATTCGCCACGCTCGGCTTTTATATTTCCGGTCACCCCTTGGACAAATATTCCGCGCGCCTGAAGGAGCTCAAAGCCGTGGAACTGGCCGCCATGGAAGGCCGCCGCAATGGCGAGGAGGTGGCCATCGGCGCGCTGGTCTCTTCGCTGCGCCCGATGCGCTCGCGTAAAGGCGATCGCTGGGCTATCCTCAATCTCCAGGACATGACCGGCCAGCTCGAAGCGCTGGTCTTTCCGGAAGCTTTCGCGCGTCTTGAAGCGCTGCTGAAGTCGGATATCCCCTTGCTTTTGCGCGGCCGGGTCAGCGTGGAAGATGCGGGAACTCGCGTGGCCATTCAGGAAGCGCAGCCGCTCGACGCCGTAGCCGGCGCTCCCGACACTACCGCGCGAATGCGCGTGCGCATTGACCTGAGCGCCATGGACGAATTCACCCTTGACCAGATCAAGACCGTCCTGGCCGGCTCGCCCGGCCCGTGCCCCATCGCTTTTGATATATTCGATCCGGATGGTTCCATGGCCACGCTGGCTTCCAACCAAAGAGTGCGCATTGACGATCGCCTGGTGAGCCGGCTGCAGGAGATGCCCGGCGTGGGCCCAGTCGAAGTGGTTCGCTGAAGTGGTGCGCTGAAATGGAAAAACGCCAACGCCGCCGGGAACTCGAACAGCTCGAAAGGGAAGTGGAGGACTTGCAGCGCCTTTCCCAGAACGGCTCTTCGCCCCCGGAACTCGAAAAAATTCGCGCACAGGTCTCGGAATTGCGCCGCGAATTCTATACCCACCTGGGCGCCTGGCAGCGCACGCAGATCGCGCGGCATCCGCAGCGGCCCTATACGCTCGACTTTATCCGTCTGCTCTGCACCGATTTTTCCGAGCTGCATGGAGACCGCGCATTTGGCGATGATCCCGCGATTGTCGGCGGCTTCGCGCGCTTCCATGGCCGGCCCGTGCTCGTCCTGGGCCACCAGAAGGGCCGCGACACCAAGCAGCGCGTGGCCCGCAATTTCGGCCAGGCCAAGCCCGAGGGCTACCGCAAGGCGCTGCGCCTGATGAAACTGGCCGCCAAGTTCAGCCGGCCCATTCTCACCTTCGTCGATACGCCGGGAGCTTATCCGGGCCTGGACGCTGAAGAACGCGGCCAGGCCGAAGCCATCGCCGTCAACCTGCGCGCCATGTCCCGCCTGCCGGTGCCCATCATCGTGACCATCACCGGCGAAGGCGGCTCCGGCGGCGCGCTGGCCATCGCCGTCGGCGATCAGATCAATATGCTCGAGAACTCCATCTATTCGGTGATTTCCCCCGAGGGCTGCGCTTCGATTTTATGGCGCGACGCCGCCAAAGCCGAACTCGCCGCGGAAGCCCTGCGCATTACGGCGAAAGATCTCCGGGAATTCGGCATCGTGGACGAAATCGTTCCCGAACCCGAGGGCGGCGCCCACTCCGATCACGAAGCCGCCGCGCAGCTTCTCGAACCCGTTCTCGTGCGTGCCCTCGACAAGCTTTCCGTGAAGTCCGTTCCCGAATTGCTCCAGCGCCGCTACGCCAAGTTCCGCCGCATGGGCCAGTTGGCCGCCGCCGTCACCGGCTGAACTCTAACTGTGGCCGCAACCCCTTAGGCTGTCATCACGAGGTCCGGGTTGCGGACCGAGGGATCTGCTGTTGCTTTGGAAATAGCAATTCCGCCAAGTCAGCCCACGTGGGGTTTGTGGCCTCGATGAGAGCGATTCTCTTCTTTCTGTCCCATCCTTTAATCTGTTTCTCCCGGGCTATCGCCGCCCGAATATCTCCGAAGCTCTCGTAACACACGAGGCGATGAATCTTATAGCGCTTAGCGAACCCGCGTACCCGGCCCTCCCGATGTTCGAAAAGTCTCCGCTCCAGGTTATTCGTTACTCCCGTGTACAAATTATGTGACCGGCTGGCGATGATGTAGACGAAGCAGAATCGGTTGAGATTCAAAAGCAGATCCCTCGGCCCAAAGAGTGGGCCTCGTGATGACAGCTTAAGCGCTGGGCTGCTCGATCGGCAATCGCTGCACGATAGGAATTTTGCAAATCCGTGCGGTCAGCGTTGGCTGGAGACGCCATCGCCCGAGGGATCTGCGGTTGTACCTGCTTGTCGCGAGGTGTTCCCCGGCGCCCCGAAATTCGTTCTGCGCGCCGCTCTCAGGGCACGTGCCGGATAAGCAACTCCCGCACTCCGGAACATTGTGGCCGCGGCTCATTTGTTTTAGCTTAGGAACGGTCATGCTTCCCATCAGAGAAGACGCGGAAATTCAGGTAGCCGAGCCCTTCCGGCCCTACGAGCGCTTGGTCAAGATCAAGCTGCTCAAGAAGACCGTCGAGGTCCCGGAAAAAAA
>DASPYR010000055.1:0-4001 GCA_035636675.1 Rugosimonospora sp.
CGCGTCATGCCTGCGCTCCCTTCAGCCGCGACATCAGCATGTTCAGTCCGCGATACAGCCGCGACTTAACTGTGCCCAGCGGCGACCCGGTTACCGTGGCAATCTCGTCCAAAGCTAATCCTTCCTGAAAGCGCAACACCACGGCCTCGCGATACTCCGCCGGGATGCTCACCAGGGCCGCGCTGACGCGCTCGGATTGCTCATGCTGCTGCACAACTTCCCACGCCATGGGCCGGGGGTCGGCCGGTTCGAGCGGTGCGTGACGTTCGTCCTCCATCAGCCCGTCCATCATCCCGTCCAGGCTGACCGGACTCTTCTTCCGCAAATAATCAATCGTCAGATTTCTCGCCACCGCGTAAAGCCACGTGCTGAATTCGTGTTTGCCGTCGTACTGATGGCCGCGTTCCAGCACGCGAATCCAGGTTTCCTGGAAGAGATCCTCGGCCAGTTCACGATTTCCCGCCAGGTAAACCAGATACCGGAGCAAGCGATGCTGGTACTGCTCGATCAAGCGGTCGAGCAAGTCGGCATCCCGGCGACGCAGGCCGCGAGCGATCTCAGCGTTCTCATGCTCCATCCCGGTCACGAAATAGCAGGCGGTCGCGTTCATGCTACTCACGAATACGGCCCAGCCAAGAAAAAAGACGCAAATCCTCCGGCGCATCCGTTTGCTTCATCTACTTGCCTCATTTCCAGTAACTTAGCGTCAACATGAGCGCCCAGAGGGACAGCCCAATCGTGAATACGAGACGCCACTTAGTGAAGGAGTTTTCTCTACCGGCAGCCACGAGTTACTAATGCAATCGATCTGTTGCATCCTCGGCGCGGGTTACTCGCACGTTGCTGGTGCACCTCTGGCCAGAGATCTGTTCGCCACTCGCAACGTGGCGATCCCTTCCGAAGCTGCTGCACGCAGATTCCGGACGGTCTGGAAGGATTACGAGGCGTGGTTACCTGAAAATCCCTCCCGCAACGCAGAGGAGTACTTGGCAGACCTGCCTAAGCACAGGCGGTCGGCAGTGTGGACCGCAAACGAAAGATACGTCTTGGCCCGCCGCAATTTGGAGGCAACAGCCACTATTGAAACGCGAGGATGGACTTTCCCGTTTCCCGATTTTCCTGTTCCGGCGCGCGTCATTCCACCGTTTGAGTGGGCCGTGGAGCTGCTGGCAGCCGTCCTAGCAACTCCACTGCCCTCTTACACAACGGGTAACGAGTTTCCGCTACGGAGCACGCGTTATGTTTCCCTTCCGCTGTGATTCGCATTTGGCGTTTTGGCGAGAGGTGCTGGGGAAAGCAGGCCACGTCGCCGCTATAACTACGAATTACGATATCCTCATCGAGCGCGGGCTAAGGCACAGGCGGATGACGCGCGTTTTCGGACCCGGTTGCTATTACGGGGGGATTCCGAAACCGCAATTATTGCGGGGAACCCAACTGCCATGGGCTTATCAGGGTAATTACATCGAACTGGAAGGGGCAGTTCCTGTCTACAAGTTACATGGTTCGCTGAATTGGTCCCGCGTGGGGGACGGGCTGGAATTGTTCCAGGATCTCCGTCCCGCATTTCGGAGCGGTGGAGACGCAGCGATTATCCCACCAGTTCCGGAAAAGGAAATATCCGCATGGTTACAGCCGGTCTGAAGTAGCGCCGAAGAGGAGCTTGCCAGGGCAGCGATTTGGATTGTTTGTGGGTATTCGCTGCCATCATACGACGTAGCGATCACCGAGCTACTACGTAGGACGGCGATCGCCGGGAATCTGAAGCGCATTTTGATCCTCGATCCGCACGCATCGGACATATGCTGCCGGTATTCCACCATTGCTCAGCATGTTCAAGTGATGGCATTAGAGGGGCTGCCCATAGGTATCGACGCATTGCGCAAGCTTTTGTAACTATGCGACTGGGCGAAAGCAGCCCAAGGACCTAGAAGTGATTTCGAAAATAAAGATCGGCGCTGTGGCCGACGCGGCTAGCGGTCCGCGCCGGATTGAGCTTCCATGTAGGAGCGCAGGATAGCGTTGATGCGGGTCTGATAGCCACGGCCGTTTTTCTTCAGCCACTGCACAACGTCGTGGTCAACTCTTATGGTGAGGCGGTCTTTGGGTTCGGGCATGGTGAGCCGTGCGGTCTTCCAGAAGGATTTACCGAGCTTGGGGATGTCGGAGAAGTCGATATCGGCATCGCGCAATGCGCGCAACTGCTTAAGGTCCGTAGCTCCCTTTGCCCGTGTTCCTGAGGTGGTTTGCGTAGTCTTGCCTTTCATCGCGATGTGCCCTCCTGGCCGAAATAATCCGCCGGCGTTTGCCGCGCATAACGTAAACCACTACGATCTCGACGTCTTGCATGAGGCCGATGGCTAACACGCGGTCTTCGCCGTGGCGACGACGAGCTTTCTCAAAGACAGGTCCATCGAAGATCTGAGTCGCGTCCTGAAAGTCAACGAGGTGCTTTGCGAGGTTGGCCTGGCGCTTGCTTTCGTCCCAGTCGAAAAGCATTCTTACAGCTCGCCGCTCGTTGATATGCACACAATGTACATGCGTTAGGAGGTGGTTGTCAAGCTCGAGCGCTATAGTCAGCACCCGATCCCAACTAGTAGTCAGTTGTACTTTGTATTTACGCCCCGCTAACTCGCCAAGCGCTTGCTTTCTCCCACTTCTCTACGTTCACGCCCTTCACCAGAAGCCAAATGCAGAGTGATGCCTCCCCAATAAAGGCAGGAACTAGAATGGCGGGGAATAAACGATTTGAGACGGCGGGAGCCAGGACCAGCGCGAAGCTATTGGTCAGATAACACACGCCGGCGATCTGCATCAGAACGCCGATAGTCTTTGGAAGATAGCCCGACCTGAAGATCAGGTATCCGACAATGACGCAGAAACAGCCGAAGAATAGCAGGCTCACGCCAAAGCCATAGCCATGCGATTTGAGCGACAGGCTCGCCAGGGCGTAGAGCTGTTCCGGCGTAAATGCTTTGAGGTATCCGGCATTCCCCAGCGGAAACAACGCCTCAAGGAGATACATCGTAGTCGCGGCTTCGATGCCGATCGATACCAGATTGAAAAATGCCGCCAGCAAAGCAAGATCTCTGCTGACCGGTCTCAGCAAGACAAACAAGATCAGTAGCAGGGCAACAGCGCAAATCAGCAAGAACAGTTCGGCAGCGATATGGAAGCGCCACAGCGATTCGTGCGACACGATGTTGGCGGCTGTGGCCGCGGCATCGCCCGATACGATCAGCCTGTCCCGGACGAATGCCTCACCGAAGAGGCCCACGACAATGATGATCAGGTACAGCACGCCGCCGATTCTTGCGTAAAGTTGTGGCGATGTTTCAATGGTACGGTCTGTCATTTCGGGTCTCCCGAACTTTACAACCGGAATCAAGCGTGCCTGCGACTCAGATCGGCCCTTGATAGCGGCGCAGCCGGACCGCTGCGGCGAGGAATGCCGCTGCGATTGCCAAGCCGATCCACAGATCCGGGCTGCTCAGGAAATTACCCGGAGTGAGGTGTGTCATCGGATCCATCGGGAAGGTACCCGGCACTGTGAAAGCCTCCGCGCCGCCACCGCTCAAGCGGTTCCCCAGCATGGCAGCGAAATGCGAAGTGTGGAACACGATCTTTTCGAAGACACCGATCGCCAGCAGCGGTAACACCGCCCATAGAAATGCCGCGCGCCGCGCCCAGCCTGAAACCAGCAGCAGCCACGCGTAGATTGGCGCAGGCCAGAGCGCATGTACGGTCACAAGGTGGTAGAGCAGCAGCAGCGACATCTGCACGAACGACAACTGTGTCCATAGCGTCGCGACGTTCAGACCGCTCCCCAGCAGCACTGCGGAGCTCAGCAGCAGCATGATCAACTGCATGGCAACGGTGATCGTGAAGGTGAGCAGTGGCAGAACAACGAGCGGAATGCTCGCCTTCGAAAGCACGGTGGTGAGATCGGAAACCGGCAGCGACTTCCAGAACAGTATGCTGCGATCGCGGCGTTCGCCGTG
>DASPYR010000056.1:0-4141 GCA_035636675.1 Rugosimonospora sp.
CTACAAGAAGCAAAAGCAGATCCCCGGACTCGTCCGCAGAAGCGGACTCGCTCGGGATGACAACGAGTAAGAAAAGCACAGGCAGGAGTGCCTGTGCCACGGAGGCCGCCTGGAAGGCGGCGCTACAAGAAGCAAAAGCAGATCCCTGGGCTCGTCCGCAGAAGCGGACTCGCTCGGGATGACAACGATTAAGAAAAGCACAGGCAGGAGTGCCTGTGCCACGTGAGCCGCCTGGAAGGCAGCGCTACAAGAAGCAAAAGCCGATCCCGGGCTCGTCTGCAGGAGCGGACTCGCTCGGGATGACAACGACTAAGAAAAGCACAGGCAAGAGTGCCTGTGCCACGGAGGCCGCCTGGAAGGCGGCGCTAGAAAAATTACCCAGAGTTCCGCATGAAAGAAACCGCACCCTTGAAACCGCCCTTCGAGACTCAGGGCAAGCAGGGTGCGGCACCCGCGCGACTCCGGAGGGATCCCTCGCTCCGGTTCGACTTTGTTAACCGGCGAAAGCTCATCCTGTTGGTGACTTTCGCCGGAAGACAGGATGACGATCCTGGCCGGATCGTCAGGGGACGAATTTTTGGGCGATGGGAAAGGGGCGGCCGAAGCCGAAGGCGCGCGAAGTAATTTTGATTCCGGGCGCAGCCTGCTTGCGCTTGTATTCGCTGTGGTCCACTTTCAAGGCGATGTCGCGAACCAAGTCGAGCGAAAAGCCGAAGTGCGAGGCGATTTCTTCGGGCGTGCGCAGTTCCTCGACGTAGGCTTTGAGGACGCGGTCGAGGACGTCATAGGGCGGCAGAGTATCTTGATCGGTCTGGTTGGGGCGCAGCTCGGCGGAGGGAGGCTTTTCGATGCTCGAGCGGGGCACCAGTTCCCTTTCGCGATTGATGACGCGCGCGAGTTCGTAGACCATGGTTTTCGGCACATCGGAAATTACCGCCAAGCCTCCGGCCATATCGCCGTACAGGGTGCAGTAACCGACGCCGATTTCGGATTTGTTTCCCGTGCTTAGAACCAGAGCGCCGAATTTATTGGAGAGAGCCATGAGCAGATTGCCGCGGATGCGGGCCTGGATATTCTCCTCGGTGGCGTCTTCGGGAGATTCGGAGAAGGCGTCGGCGAGGACCTGGCGGTAGGCGGCAAATACATTGGTGATCGGCAGGACAATGATTTCGATTCCGAGATTGGAGGCGAGCTGGCGCGCGTCGCGAAGGCTGCCTTCGGAGGAGTAGGGGCCGGGCATGGAGATGCCGGTGACGTTCTCCTTGCCCAGCGCGGCCACGGCGATGCAGGCGACCACGGAAGAATCCACGCCGCCGCTCACTCCCACGAGCACTTTGCGGAAACCGCATTTGTGCACGTAGTCGCGCGTGCCGGTGACGAGCGCCTGGAGCGCAAGGGAGGTTTCGCCGGCGGGCTGCGGACGGAGGTCGCCTTTGCCGGTGAGCGTGTCGAAGATGACGACGTCTTCTTCAAACGCGCGGGCTTGCGCGGCGATGCGGCCGTCGGCGGCGAGCGCGATGCTCGAGCCGTCGAATACCAGGGTATCGTCGCCGCCCACCTGGTTCACGTAAACCACGGGACGGCGGTGCGAACGCGCCAGCGCGCGCAGCATCTCCAAACGCACATGGCGCTTTTCGATGGTGTAAGGAGAGGCGGAGATATTCAGGATGACGCTGGCTCCCTGCCCCACGAGATCGACGACCGGGTCGGCTTCGTAGAGGCGCTTGGCCCAGAAATTTTTGTCGTTCCAGATGTCCTCGCAGATGGTGATGCCGAGCTTTTCGCCGCCAAGCGCGAAAACCTGCTGGCTGGGCGCAGGCTGGAAATAGCGCGATTCGTCGAAGACATCGTAGGTGGGCAGCAGCATTTTGTGCTGCTCGAAGGCGACGCGGCCATCGGCGAGAAGCGCGGCGGCGTTCCAGGCGGGCTTGCCGGTGCCGGCATTGGCGCGCGCGGCGTAACCCACCAGTATGGGCAAGGGCGTTTTCTCGGCGAGACAGGCGATCGCGGCACGATTGCGTTCGAGGAAGGCGGGGCGTTCGAGGAGGTCTTGGGGCAGATAGCCGCAGACGCAGAGTTCGGAAAATACGGCCAAATCGGCGCCGCGGCGCTGGGCTTCGCCGGCCATTTCGAGGATGCTCGCGGAATTACCGGAGAAGTCGCCGACCGTGGGGTCGAATTGGCAGAGAGCAATTTTCATGGGCCAGAATCAAGAATACGGGGATCGGCGGGCCGTTGGCAAATAGGGAATGGATCCTTCGCCGCGGTGATACTGACTTTGTTGAGCGGCACACTCGGAGAGATCCCTCGCTCCAGTTCGTCGCTCGGGATGACGATCCTGGTCGGATCGTCACTTCAGGGGGATGAATTCGCGGACGAGTTGGCGGCAGGGGAAGAATCCAGCGAGCTTGTGCAGGGCGAAAAACGCGAACACGCCTCCGGCAGGTATGGCGGCGGCCCACAAGTTCGCCCGATGGGGGCCGAGCATGAGCCCGGCAAAGACCGCGAGGACGGCGAGGAGCCACATCGTTTGCGCCAGGCCGTGCAATGCCCCGATGTGATTCTGGCCCACGTAAAAATATTCGCCTCCGGGAATGAGCAGGAAACGCCGCAGCGTTTTTTCGTCCTTGAACACCTGGCCGCATTGGGAACAGCGATAGGTGTTCGGGCTGAGCGTGGCCAGACATTTGGGGCAAAGAGGAATCATCCCGCCTGTGGGGCTTACCGCCCCGGTGCTGTTCTGGAGCAGTGGCGGAAGGATGGTCTTCAGCTTTTTAGCGTCGCGCATGCGCAGACGCCAATAACGTTCCTTGCGGCCATCGCGATAATGCAGTGAGAGCTGAGGGCTGAGGAAGAAGCCCTTCACCCTGGCCTCCGAGATGTCTCCCAACGCTACGCTCTGCAGACCCTGGTCCCAAACCCAACGGTTCCAGCCTTTGCTGCGGATGCGGAAACGCAAGAGACGAAGGTTGGTCAGCACCAAAATGGCGCGGGTGAACCCGTAGACCTGCCAGCCGAGGAATAACTGCGCCAGAGGGCTGATGGGCGCCTGCGCGGCAAGGACGTAGAGAACGACCTCGCGAGATTGGAGCACGCGGGGAAGTATCTCCTGGAGGCGCGAGAAGGTTTGATCGGCAGCTTTGCGGACGCGAGGGCGCTCGTGGCCCTGGGCGTCGCTGAAAGCCACGTCTTCGCGAACCGACAGCGCTGATCCGGGCGTGATTTGCGGCAATCGGGTGGAGTGGATCGGAAGGTTCGGATCGGCCATGCGCTCCTCCTCTATCACAAAAATGCAAATGCGATGGGACTGCGAGTCGATTTACCGTTGCTTTATTATCGCCTGGCCGGCCGGAGGTTAGGTGCCGAATTGCTGGGCATGTGCGCGGAATTCCACCCCCGGCGCGCGCCTGGTTACAAATACCCGGACCCATCCTTCGGACCCTTCGCAATCTCAGGGCAAGCAGGGCGGGGCACCCGCGCGGCACAGGCAAGAGTGCCTGTGCCACGATGCCGCCTGGAAGGCGGCGCTACAAAAGCTACAGGGGCCGCGACGAATGACGTGTCGCGGCGCCCGGGCTACAAGAACGCGGCGGCACCCGCGCAGAAATTTAAGTTAAGGATGAAAACGAGGATTCGGACCCACCCTTAAAAACGCAGGGTGGGGCACCCGAAAAAGCAAAAGCAGATCCCTCGGGCGGTGAAACCGGCCCTCGGGATGACAACGGTTGCAATGAGCGGCAGCAGAGGCGAATGCCGCAGGGCAGCCGCAAAACCGGCTCGGGGTGAAAGCGGTGCGTGCACGCAGCGGAGACTAACGACGATCGGGGGGCGAGGCGGCGTCGGCGATGCGGAAGATGGCCTGCAGGGTTTCGAGGATGATGCGCACGTAGAGGGTCCAGAAAAAGAACCCCACAATGCTGACCACCAGCATCAGGAGCCCCTGGGAGGTGGAGTCGCGGAATCCATTCACCACCAGCACCACGGCGGCAATCAGTCCGGCCAAGAGATGCAAGCCATAAATGAAAGCCAGGCTGCGAGGCGTCACGTATTCGCGAAACGAGAAATCGAGCAGGGATTCAAACAAGCCTTTGGCCATTCCGTCCTCCTGTGATGCCGCCATTTCAAGCGCTAGTGCCGTTCC
>DASPYR010000057.1:0-6100 GCA_035636675.1 Rugosimonospora sp.
AGCAGCTTGCGCCGGGGCTGCCGGGCGAAAGAATCTGTGATCAGCCTGAGAAACACGAGAGCGCGTACCTACCGGGGAACTCTACGCGCGGCATCGGTGAGGGCGGAAACGTCAATTACCAATTCGCTGCCGTCCACGTGCGCAGGAAAAGTCACGGGATTACAGCCGCCCGCTTGACCAATGCTCGGGACGTAAATTGCGGAGGCACAGTTGCGGCAAACCACGTCTGATCCGCTCTGCCGGTAACCCGCCCATCCGCAGATCATGCAAGCATCCAGAGCAGTTCCCCAGGTGCCATCAGGCTTGCGTATGACGATAAAGCGCAAAGAAGTGTCGTTCGCCTCCACCTGGAAAAAATGCAAATTGCCGTCGTTTACCTCGGCTGTGGGTATGCGCACTGCGCCATTTTGCGCGGCCACCGTCCGCGCTTGCGGAGGCGCGGCAGAAACACGCGCATAGACGAAATCGGCGGTCAGGGTAAGGATCACGATCACGAAGACGACCGCCGCCGAAAACATCCAGCGGCTCTGGGTCCGGCGCTCCCAGCGGATTCGGCGGCGATCCGCGGCATTTGCAGGTTCAGGCGCCGCTGCGAAACTCATGGAGCGCCACTCGCGCAGAATCAGCAGCACCGCCGCACCCAAGATCACCACAAAGAAAAAAAACTCATTCCGCACAATGGGTCCTACCAACGCCATCTCGCGTTTGCCCGAGGGCAGCCACATGGCCTCGCTCAGTTCGTGCAGTCCCGTCAGCGCCAACTGCACGGCCACGATTACCAGAATCGCGCTGGTTACCGAAAAAAAGCGGCCCAAGGGAATTTTCAGGGTGCCTTCAAAGAAAAAGAAACCAACGGCGATCGCGAGCGCGAGGCCCAGTCCCGTACCGATCCAAACGGCTACTCCTTGCGTGGAGAGCTCCACGGCTCGCAAGATCAGCGCCAACTCCGCCCCTTCTCGCAAAACCATCAGGAAGACGAAAGTGCCGAGGCCAAGCCCGGCGGCCAAATCGGTCTGCTGCGCAAAAGACTCCACCCGCTGCTCGATTTCTTTGCGCAGATGGCGTGCTACGCGGTTCATCCAAAGGATCATGGTGACAACGAAGACGGCGGCCAGCAGCATCAAAAGGCCTTCAAATCCGTCTTCGCTGATCTGCCAGCGTTCCAGCGCCACGGCTGCCGCGAGACTCAAAGCAGCGGCCAAAGCTACGCCCGCCCAGACGAACCGAGCCAATCGGGTGCGTCCGGTGCGGTCCAGATAAACGAGTACAATGCCGACGACGAGAGCGGCCTCAGCGCCTTCACGTAGAGCAATCAGGAAGGAGGAGATCAAAAGGCAAGTCCCAGTTGCAAATCAGTTGCAACTAACAAAATCCAGTTTAGTGCCTTCAAATCACACAGTCAAGGCATTTTGCGGCTGCCTCGCTCTCTCTCGGCGGTTACAATATGCGCGCATGTTTACGTCTGAAATCGCCCGCCGGATCTTCCGAATCGGAGCTCGCCGAACGGGGATTGGCCCGATCCGGGTCGGCGTTCTGGCGGCACTCATTCCATTTCTTTCTCTCTCCCTCCGGGCGCAATCGCCCGGCACAGTTGCCGGCGGAAGGGACTCGGTGCTGACTCCTCCCAACACAAATAAGACACGACAAGCCTTTGAAGAAGGCCAGCGCGCCGAGTCCCTGGGCGATTGGGAGAGCGCATTCCAGGCGTATCGGGAGGCCGCCGCGCTTTCCCCTGACGATCGCGCTATTCAACTTCGTGAGCAACTGGCGCGCTCCGCGCTTGCGCAACAACGCACCGAACAAGCCGAAAGGCAACTGCTCAACGGCAATCCCGCGCTGGCTCGCGCCCTGCTGCAATCTGCGCTCGAAGTGGACCCAAGCTATGCAGTTGCGCAGGAACGCCTGCAGGAATTGGCGCAAGCGAACCCCTCCCCGACTCTGCCCGGCGACAATTTGGCAAGCGCTCTCCCGGTGATCAAAGCAAACGCCAGCAAGCGCAATTTTGACTACAGCGGGACGACGCACGCGGCCTATGAGGAGCTGGCGCGGCAATTCGGAGTCACCGCGGCGTTCGATCCTGAGCTGCAGGACCGGCAAATAAGGTTTCGTGTTTCCGATGTCGATTTCGATACGGCCATGCGGCTGCTCTCGGAGCAGACCAATACGTTTTGGTTCGCCGCAGACGCAAAAACATTTTTTGTTGCGGCCGATACCGCGAACAAGCGCCGTGATTACGATCCCGAAATCAAGAAAACCATACCGCTGCCAGCCGCTGAGACGAACGATGAGATGACCGAGGCGATGCGCATGGTCCGGGACATTGTGGGTCTCCGCCGAACCGAGCTTGATCTCAAGACACACAGCATCACCCTGCGGGACACGCCGGCAAATGTCGAGTTGGCCGAAGCGATTCTCAAGGACGTACAGCAGCCGCCGGGCGAGTTTCTCCTGGAAGTCGATCTGCTCGAAGTTGACCGGAACGCCACTGTTGACCTCGGCATCGCGCCCCCTACGAGCGTCAAGACCTTTTCTCTGAGTACCGGCATCATCCGCGAACTGCAGCAGGCCCAGAGTTCGGGCACGCTCCTGCAGGCCATCCAGAATATATTCGGAACGCAGAATCCGCTGGCAGCCTCAGGCGGCGCGGCCGCAGCGATACCGCCGCTGATCGCTTTTGGAGGCGGTAGCACGATTTTCCTGGCCACGCTGCCGGGGGCCACGGCAAATTTCTCCCGCACTCTGAGCATGGTGCGGAGCGCGCAACGCGTCCTGTTGCGCGTCGAGGATGGGCGGCCCGCGACATTCTTCGTGGGTGACCATTTTCCCATCACTCTGGCTCTGCTGTCGGCAAGCCTGGTCGCGCCGGTGTCGCAGCTCTCTACCAGCGCTCTAGGCAGCCTTACACCCAGCTTCCCACGGACCGATTTTCCCGTAGGACATTCGCCCAGAGCGGTCGCCGTAGGGGATTTCAATGGAGACGGGAAGCTGGACATGGCCGTTGCCGACGAGGGCGATAACACGGTTTCGATTTTATTAGGGAATGGCGACGGGACATTCCAATCGCAGTCTACCTTCCCAACCGGCGTGGCACCGGACGCCATCGTCGCCGGCGATTTCAATGGCGATGGGAAACTCGACCTCGGCGTGGCCAACTTCACCGACAACACCATTTCGATACTGTTGGGCAATGGAGATGGGACGTTCACGGCGGGCCGCACCATCACTGGCGTGAACAGCCCCGTAGCCATGGTCGCCGGCGATTTCAGAAGCGGCGGGAAATTGGATCTCGCGGTCCTGGACCAAGCAGACGGATTGGTTTCTGTTTTCCCGGGAAACGGCGACGGCACGTTCGCGACTAAGATTGATACTTCAGCCGGCAGGAGTCCTTCAGCGCTCGTCACCGGCGACTTCAACGGCGATGGCAAAACCGACTTGGCAGTGACGAATAGCGGCTCGAACAGTGTCTCGGTTTTACTCGGCAACGGCGACGGAACATTTTTCAAGCGAATTGATTTCGGCACGGGCGTAGGCCCCTCCGCAATTGCAAGTGCGGATTTCAATGGCGATGGCCGGCCCGACCTCGCAGTGACAAATAAGGTCGACAATACCTTATCCATTTTACTCGGCAACGGCGACGGCACATTCGGCGCTCCGACCAGCTTCACGACTGCTGCCGGCCCAGCAGCTCTGCTTTCTGGGAATTTCGCTTCCGGCACATTTCCCGACTTGATTGTCGTGTGCGAATCGGCCAACACCCTCGACGTCTTTCTCGGGCTCGGCAATGCGTCTTTTGCGACGCCTCTGAGCGTTCCAACCGGGATTAGCCCTGTGGCCGCGGCAAAGGGCGATTTTGCCGGCACTGGATTGCTCGATGTGGCCGTCGCGAATCAGTCGTCGAATACTGTTTCCGTCATCCTCAACGCGGTTAATAACCGGCTTTCTTCGAGCGCACCGCTCACTTCTTATCCGGCCTCCGAATACGTGGACCTGGGACTGAAAGTCCATGCCACACCCCGAGTGCATCCCCCAGATGAAGTTTCGCTGAATATGCAGTTCGATATCAGCGCATTGACCGGCCAGAATGTGAATGGCATCCCGATTTTGAGCAATCGCACCATCCAGCAGGTGGTGCGGTTGCGCGCAAATGAAACCAGCATTCTCTCGGGCCTGATCGAATCGAGCGAACTTCGCAGCATTACGGGATGGCCGGGCCTGACCTTCCTTGGGCCGGTCACAAGCGACCGCAGCAAACAGCAAAGCGATACTGAACTGGTGATCGCCATTACGCCGCGCCAGTTGCGCCTGACGCCCCGCGAAGGCCGCACCTTTTACGCGGGCCGGGGCGTCGGCACCGTCGCCCCGCCGGGGCCTGTGGTTCCAGGTCAAACACTGCCACTGCCGCCCGGAGCGCCACCCGCAGGAGTCCCGCCTGCCCCAAGTGCCGCGCCTCCTGTAGGAGCTCCCGGGGCGCCGCAACCGGGACCTAATCCGGTTCCGGGCACCGCTGAGCCGCCTAATCCTTTTGCTCCGCCCAATCCTCAGCCCAATATGCCTCCGCCTGTTCCGCCGCAAGGCGGCACGCGGCCGCCCAATCCAGAACGCTGACGCGAACCCTAAGTTCAGGCTTCGGCTTCAAGCACGAGCACGGGCTGATAGGTTCGCGGGACAACCGCTTCGGCAATGGCGATGAGCTGATCCTGCTGGTTGAACACGCGCACGCGCGCGGGCTTCCATTCGTCGGAATCGAGCTGCGCCGGCGCGCCTTGGGAGACCTCCCGGCGTCCGGCCTGAAGCTGCGAGAGCGCGACTTGAAACCGAGAGCCGTGGCGCACACGGCGCTCGACAAACGGCAGCACGGAAACGCGAGGTAATTCCGTCAGCAAATTTCCGAGCGGCACGATCCAGTGCGCGGCTTGGCCGGATTGCGCGGCGCGCGCGAAATCCTCCAGACTGACGGCACGATCGATCGTGAATTCGCCGACGGCGGTGCGCACGATCTGGCCGAGATGAGCGCCGCAGCCGAGCTGCCGGCCCATTTCGTGGGCCAGCGAACGGACGTAGGTGCCCGCGGCGCACTCCACCGAGAAACGCGCCAGCGGACCCTCGATGCCGAGGAGGCGAAACTCGAATACCTGGATTTCCACCGGTTTCAGTTCCACGGGCATGTGTTTGCGAGCCAGCTCATGCGCGGGTCGGCCGTGAATTTTTTTGGCGGAAAAGGCGGGCGGGGTCTGCTGGAATTTTCCGGTGAAGGCGGCGGCGAGCCGCTCGATTTCGTCGCTATTTAACTGCGGATTCGTATCAGGACCGAGCGGAGTGCCGTCGGCGTCGTAAGTATCGGTGGCAAAGCCGAAACGGAAGCCGCATTCGTACCGTTTCCGGCGGCCGGCATAAAATTGCGCGAAGCGCGTGGCGCGTCCGAGGAGCAAAACCAACACACCGGTAGCGAGGGGATCGAGCGTACCCAGGTGGCCGATCTGGCGGAAGCCAAGGATGCGGCGCACGGCTTCGACCACGTCATGCGAGGTGCGGCCGCGGGGTTTATCGATGACGAGCGCGCCATCGTAGGCTGCCGGACGTGGCTTGCGGGTCATGGCCGAAAGAACCCATCCGTGGGGGGTCCCCACCCCGTTTTTTCTGCAAGTGTTGATTCTAAAGATGGTTGAGGTCCAAGAGGTTCGCAAGTGCACATTCTGCAGGAGTTATCTGCTAGCTTTGCGTAGGTCTTGACTTGAGAGAGGCTAGTTTCGAGGAATCGAAATCCACCGAAGCGACCCCATACACGTACCCCACCCCTGCTTTTTCCGTAACTGCACATTCTGCGGTACTTAGCTGCAGCTCTTGCGTAAGTGCTGATTCTGCTGTGGTTAGCTGTGGACGACAAAACGGTCCGAAGAACTGGCGAGGGGGTACCCCACCCTGTTTTTGTGCAAGTGTTCATTCTGGGGGAGTTACGCGCACGTGTTGTGGAGGTGTTCATTTTGCGAAGTTTAGCCCCGCAAGGAAGATGTAAAGGCGGGCGAGGGACCCCAGGTATTTTTCGGAACCGTCGATGTTACGGGGCCGCTGGGGCGTTCTGCAACAGTTGGATTCCAAACGG
>DASPYR010000058.1:0-9054 GCA_035636675.1 Rugosimonospora sp.
CCCAACTGGGATTTCCACACGCTCGACATTGGCCGCGACATCGTGCGCGCGAGAAAAACGGATAACGGCGTCGTGAGCGCGACGTCAACGAATCTGAGGCCGTATGTCGGGCGAGGAAGCAAGCTGATCATCTATCATGGCTGGGCCGATCAGAATGTCGCGCCGCTCTCGTCGGTGAATTACTACAATGCGCTCATCGGCGTGATGGGGAAGAAGGCCGTCGAGGATTCAGTCCGCCTCTACATGGCGCCGGGCATGGGTCATTGCGCCGGCGGCGAAGGCCCCAGCGTATTCGACACGCTGACGCCGCTCGAGCAATGGCGGGAGCACGGCGTCGCGCCGAAAGAGATCGTCGCCTCGCAGGTGGCGGATGGCAGCGTCATCCGCACGCGCCCGCTCTGCCCGTATCCGCAAGAGGCGCAGTACAAGGGCACCGGCAGCACCGACCAGGCCGAAAACTTCGTCTGCCGCCTGCCCTAGGCGTGCCCGGCGCCTGTCTCGTCAGCTCGTCGCCGCAGAAGGGCGTCCATAGCTGTCACCCACCAAAATTTGCGACGATCAGAGCGATTCGATAGAATGAGGGCTCCGCAACCGATAAATGACGGCCTCCGACACTTCTATCCTCGCCTTCGATAGCAGCGACGAATACCGCCCCGAACCGGCCCCGGAGCCGCAGGCTCCCGCCTGGCGCGACGGCAGTGTTCGCATCGGCATTCACACTTCCATCGCCCACGGCTTCTCCGGCTCGCTCGAGAGTGCCGCGAAACTCGGCTGCAACGCCCTGCAAATTTTTTCCGCCAGTCCGCGCATGTGGCCGCGCGTCGGCTCGCGCATCGCGGAGATGGATGCCGCCGAGTTTCGCGCCAAGCGCGCCGAACTCGGCCTCGGCCCGCTGGTCATCCACGCCAATTACTTGATCAATCTGGCTTCTTCCGACCCGGTGATGCGCGTGCGTTCGATCCAGGCGTTTCACGACGAGATGGTTCGCGGCGTCGCGCTCAGCGCCGATTATCTGGTCGTGCACCCGGGTTCTTGTTGTGGGAAAACACCGGGGCGCGGCAAGACTCCCGCGCAAGCCATTGGCGATGTCGCGCAGGCTCTTCGCCAGGCCGCGCGCGGCGTGCGCCTCTGCGGAAAATGGGGCGATCTGCGCGATTGCCGCCTGCGAGTGCTGCTCGAAAACACTTCCGGCATGGGCATGGCCATCGGTTCGCGATTTGAAGAATTAAAAGCAATCATGGACGGCGCGCCCGAGCTTCCGCTGGGCGTTTGCCTGGATACGGCGCATGCCTTCCACGCCGGCTACGATATCCGCAGCGAAGCGGGGCTGGCGCAAACGATTGCCGCGCTCGACCGCACCGTGGGCCTTACGCACGTCGCGGTACTGCACGTGAACGACTCGAAGACGCCCTTCGCCTCGCGCGTGGACCGCCACGAACACATCGGCCGCGGCAAAATTGGGCTCGAGGCCTTTCGCCGCATCTTGAATCATCCCAGCCTCTCCGCAAATTCTTCTGGCGGCCGTCCCGGCCGCGCGTTTCTCCTGGAAACGCCTATTGACGCGCCCGGCGACGATCGCCGCAACGTGCGGCGCTTGTGGGACCTTGTCGGAATAACCGTGAAGCAAGCCCCGCGCGCGCAAAACGGCTTCTCCATGCTCACGCGCAAGCGGCGTACCGCGCCCCTGCCAGAGCCCAACCGCAAGAGCGCCAAGCCGACGATCCGATCAGGATCGTCGTCCCGAGCGACGAACCGGAGCGAGGGACCTCTCCGAAACTTACCTCGCACAAAAGAATCCCGGCTACGTAAGGGCTGACGCATCGTGGCCGAATACAATCCCCAAGCCGTGGAAGCCAAGTGGCGGGAGAAATGGGACGCCCTCGGCGTCTTCAACGCCGACCCTGATCCCGCCCGCCCGAAGTATTATCTGCTGGAGATGCTGCCGTATCCCTCCGGCACGCTGCACATGGGCCACATGCGCAATTACACCATCGGCGACGCCGTGGCGCGTTATCGGCGCATGCGCGGCTCGAACGTGCTGCATCCCATCGGCTGGGACGCCTTCGGCCTGCCCGCCGAAAACGCCGCCATCAAGCGCGGCACTCCGCCGCGCGATTGGACCAACGCCAATATCGCGCAGATGAAGTCGGTCTGCCGCCGCTTCGGATTCAGTTACGACTGGCGCCGCGAAATTTCCACCTGCGAGCCGGAATACTATCGCTGGAATCAGTGGTTTTTCCTGCGCATGCTGGAGCGCGGGCTGGCCTATCGCAAGCGGAGTCTGGTGAACTGGTGTCCCAAGTGCCAGACGGTGCTCGCCAATGAGCAAGTCGTGGACGGCTGCTGCTGGCAGCACGACGATACGCCCGTCGAAGCCAAGGAAATCGAGCAGTGGTTTCTGCGCATCACGCAGTATGCCGACGCGCTGCTCGAGGATATGGTCGAGCTCGAAGGCGGCTGGCCCGAGCGCGTGCTGATCATGCAGCGCAACTGGATCGGCAAATCGCACGGCACGCGCCTGCGCTTTCCGATCGAGGGCGCGCCAGCAGAAAAGCCAACTGAGAAGAAAGGCGCCAAGGCGCACATCGAAGTCTTCACCACGCGCGTGGACACCATTTTCGGCGCCGCCGCCGTGATCCTTTCGCCCGCGCATGAGCTGCTGCCGAGCCTGTTTGCCGGGCAGCCCAATCGCGCCAAACTCGAAGAAGAAGCCAGCCGCCTGCGCGCGCGCATCCTTCGCGGCGCCGATCTGGCCACGGCCGAAAAAGAAGGCTTCTTCACCGGGCGTTTTGCCACCAATCCTTTTTCCGGCGAGAAAGTGCCCATCTGGGTAGGGAATTTCGTGCTCGCCGAATACGGCACGGGAGCCGTCATGGCAGTGCCGGCGCACGATCAGCGGGATTTTGAATTCGCGCAAAAGTACAAGATTCCGTTTCCCGTGGTCATTCAGCCGGTGGAGGGCGCGTCGCTGCGCGCCGAAAAGATGAAGGAAGCCTTCACCGATTACGGCCGCCTGGTCAATTCAGGCCCCTATAGCGGACTTACCAGCGCAGCGGCCATCGAGAAGATGACCGCGGACGCGCAGGCCAAAGGCATCGGCGAAGCCCAGACGACTTATCGCCTCAAAGATTGGGGCATTTCGCGCCAACGTTACTGGGGCACGCCCATCCCGGTCATCTATTGCGCGCAATGCGGCATCGTTCCCGTGCCGGATAAGGATTTGCCCGTGCGCCTGCCGGAGAATGTGCTCCTCACCGGGCAAGGCCAGTCGCCGCTGGCCAATGTGCCCGCGTTTGTGAACGTGAAGTGCCCGAAATGCGGCGGCCCGGGCCGGCGCGAGACGGATACCATGGACACGTTCATCGATTCGTCGTGGTATTTCTTCCGCTACGCCGATCCGCACAACGATCGCGCGCCTTTCGATCCGGCGCTCGTGCGCTACTGGTTTCCCATCGATCAGTACATCGGCGGCATCGAACACGCCATCCTGCACCTGATCTATTCGCGATTTTTCTGCAAAGTGATGCGCGATCTGGGCCTGGTGGAAATCCGCGAGCCGGTGCGGCGGCTTTTTTCGCAGGGCATGGTGCTAAAAGACGGCGCGAAAATGTCCAAATCCAAGGGCAACGTCGTCGGCGCCATTGATATGGCCGAAAAATATGGTTGCGACACCGCGCGCATGTACACGCTTTTCGCCGCGCCGCCGGAAAAAGATCTGGAGTGGAACGAGCAGGGAATCGAAGGATGCGCGCGCTTTCTCCATCGCTTGTTTCGTTTGATGGATCGCCACGCGCCGGCGCTGAGCGGAGTCTCAGCGCGCGATTCGCAGCCGGGGAAAATCGGCGCGGCCTCCCAGAAAGAAAAGGTCCTGCTGCGCAAAGCGCACCAGACGCTGCGGCGGGTCACCGCCGATTTCGAAGCGCGCTGGCATTTCAATACCAGCGTCGCCCTGATCATGGAATTGGTGAATACACTGCACGACCATGAGCCCCTCGATAAACACGCGCGGCCCGAGGTCCTCAAGCAAGTTTTGGAATTGCTCACTTTGATGCTCGCGCCCATCGCTCCCCACCTGGCCGAAGAGCTGTGGGAAATGCTCGGACACCAAGAGAGCCTGAACGCCGGGGAATGGCCGCAGTATTCGGCGGAGCTCGCCGAAGAGGAGCAAGTCGAAGTCGTCATCCAGATCAATGGGCGCGTGCGCGGCAAAATTTGCGTGGATGCGGGCCTCCCCGAAGAGGAACTGGCCGAGCGCGCCTTTGCCGATCCCAAGATCGAGCAATTGCTGCGCGGGGCGCGCGTGGTGAAGCGCGTGGTAGTCCCAGACAAACTGGTCAACGTGGTGGTGGCGCAATGAGCGCGCCGGCCCATTCGACAACAAGTTCGGCAGCCAATTCGGAAGGAAGTTCGGCGGTGCAGGCGGCCAACACTGCCGAAAAGCGCCAGCCCATGAGCAAAAGCGAGCTGGGCGGCGTCATCGTCCTCGACTTCGGCGGCCAGTATACGCAATTGATCGCCCGGCGCATTCGCGAACAGCAGGTCTTTTCCGCCATTCTTCCGTGCACCGCGAGTCTCGCGGAAATTCGCGCCTATCAGCCCGTGGGCATCGTGCTATCCGGCAGTCCGTGTTCGGTCTACGATCCCGCCGCGCCGATTTGCGATCCCGGCGTGCTCTCGCTGGGTGTGCCGGTTCTGGGCATTTGCTATGGCCTGCAGTGGATTTCGCATACCCTGGGCGGCAAGGTCGAGCGTTCCGAAGCGCGCGAATATGGTCCTGCCGAAGTGGATTTGCGCGATGGCTCGGCGCTATTCGCCGGCTTGCCTCGGCGCTTGAAAATCTGGATGAGCCATGGCGACCACGTGCGCACGCTCCCGCCCGGCTTTCAGGTTACCGGCGTAACCGGCAGCGGCCTTTCCGCCGCCGAAGATCCCGCGCGGCGCATCTTCGCCGTGCAATTTCATCCCGAAGTGCGGCACACCGAGCGCGGCAGCGAGATTCTGCGCAATTTCGTTTTTCACGTATGCGGCGCGCGGCCCAATTGGAGCGGCGCTTCGTTTATTTCCGAAACCGTGGAAGCCATTCGCCGGCAGGTGGGCCGCGGGCGCGCCATCTGCGCGCTCAGCGGCGGCGTGGATTCCGCCGTGGCCGCGGCCCTGGTGCATCGCGCCGTCGGCAATCGCCTGAGCAACGTCTTCGTGGATACGGGGTTGCTGCGCAAAAACGAATTTCAAGACACTCTCGATCTGCTGGAAAATCGTGTGGGCCTGCGGGTGATCGGAGTGGACGCCGCCGATCGCTTCCTGGCGCGCCTGAAAGGCGTCACCGATCCTGAAGTCAAGCGCAAGCGCGTCGGCGCCGAGTTCATCAACGTCTTCGCCGAACAGGCCCGCCAGTTCGGTGAAACCCGTTTTCTGGTGCAGGGCACGCTCTATCCCGACGTGATCGAATCGGTTCCCGTGCGCGGCCCTTCCGCCACCATCAAGACGCATCACAACGTCGGCGGCCTTCCCAAAGACCTGCCTTTCGAGTTGATCGAGCCGCTGCGCGAGCTCTTCAAAGACGAGGTGCGCGGTATTGGGCGCCAATTGGGACTGCCGGAGGAAATCCTCAGCAAGCAGCCTTTTCCCGGGCCCGGCCTCGCCGTACGCCTGCTGGGAGAAGTTGTGCCGGAACGCCTGCAAACCCTTCGCGAGGCCGATGCCATCGTAGTGGAGGAAATTCGCCGCGCCGGACTTTATGAGAAGACCTGGCAGGCTTTCGCCGTTCTGCTGCCGGTGCGCAGCGTGGGCGTGATGGGGGATGAGCGCAGCTACGGAGATACGGTGGCCGTTCGGGTGGTGACTTCCGAAGATGCCATGACCGCGGATTGGGCTCGGGTGCCCTATGAGACGCTGGAGCGCATCTCCGCACGCATCGTAAATGAAGTAGCCGGTGTGAACCGCGTTGTGTACGATATCAGCTCTAAGCCGCCCAGCACGATCGAGTGGGAGTGACCATCCGATCAGGTCCGGTGTGCGGACTCCGGTGGAGTCCACCGGACTCCAGATACCGGAGATCGGCGTCCCGAGCAAGCAGCGCGCGCGAGGGATCTCTCCGAGTCCTCGCGCCCCAAGAGTCCGGTGAGAGCGCTTTCGCTCCTGGTGAGCCTAAGCACGCCAGGAGCTGGCCGGCACACACGCTTGCGCGCCCCGGCCACAGGATCGGTCGCGGACCTTTTTTCCGATGCGGGAGAATACGGCGGGGACGCGCCGCAGATGATGTTACCGGTTAGCCATTTTCTGAGCCATATACAGCAGCAAGCGCCGGTCGCCTTCATCGATGCGGCCCAGCAGTCTGCGGAACATGGTCAGAAAACGCGCTTCTTTGCCCGTACTGCCCCAGGCGATTTCATCTGCCGTCCTGCGTTTTGGCAGATTGGGGAGCTCGGGCGCTTCTTCGCCGTCGTAAAACAGCTGGTAAAGAGGCACTTCCAGGGCCCGGGCCATCTTCTCGAGCGTTTCTATGGCCGGAACGGTGTGGCCATTTTCCACGCGCGAGATGTAGCAACGCAGCAGCCCGGTGCGCTTTTCGATATCACCCTGAGAGAGCCTTTTTTCTTCGCGCAGAGCGCGCAAACGATCGCCGATAATCATTTGCGTATTGTTTCATAGGGATATGGTGCACGCAAGTAGAATGTCTCCGGCGCCCTGTGAAAAACGACGATGCGACCAGGATCGTCGTCCCGTCTGCCGGCGAAAGTCACCTACAGGATGAGCTTTCGCTGGTTAACGAAGTCCAACGTGAGCGAGGGATCTCTCTGGCTTTCGCGGCTTAAGTCCAACGTGAGCGACGTGCGCTCTGTGCGGCCAGGACGATTTTGCCGGCGATCTCTCCGAGCCGGAGTCGCGCGCACGTGGTAAAAAGGGCTGAGCGCAAGGTAACCAACAGAGAGAAGTCGGTGTAACCGAATTTTCATGGCAAACGTCCCAAAAATGGAAGCGGGAGTGCCCAGCCCGGGTGTTTCCGGCTCTGTTCGCCGCGCATCAGGCAACGCCGATGCGGAGCGCGCATTGGTCAAGCGCGCACAGGCGGGTGACCAGTTTGCTTATGAAGAACTGGTACGCATCCACCAGCCGCGGCTGCTTGCCGTCATCGGCGGCATCATGCGGCGGGGCGAAGATGTTGAGGATGTGGCGCAGCAGGCGCTTTTGAAGGCGTATCTTTCGCTGAAGCGCTTTGATCTGCGGTCGGCATTCGGAACCTGGCTCTACAGGATCGCCGTAAACGAATGCTGGGACTATTTTCGGAAGAAGAAGGTTCGGCCTTTGGTCTACGAGTCGAGCTTAAGTGACGAGCAAATTCGTCACATGGAGGGGCTCCCGGAAGACCGCGACGGCGTCTTGAGTCATAGCGGCATCGACGCCGCCCGCCGCGCCGAGCAGCGCGACTTGCTGGACCGGCTCCTCGTCGAACTCGGCGAGCAGGACCAGGCCATGCTGGTGATGAAGGAAGTTGCGGGATTTACGGTGGAAGAGATCGGCGACGTCTTGGAACTGAACGTAAATACGGTGAAGGTGCGGTTATTTCGCGCTCGCGGGCGGCTCGTGGAAGTCTATCGCCGCAGGCTGAAAACTCATCCCGCGAAGCCGTTGGCAAGACGCTCTTAAAGCGCAAGCCCCGCTTGCGCGTTAAAATGAAGTTGGGAGATTAGAAGAGAGGAGGGCGCTGGCTATGTTCTCACGGACAGATGCGCGGTTCGGGTGCCCGGAGTATCAGGCAAGCCTCGAGGACACTTTGCGTGATGGCGAAGCCCGTGTCGAGCCGGACTCCCCGCTCCAGCGCCATCTCCAAAGCTGTGCCGATTGCCGTCAGGCATTGAATGACGCGCTCATCGCGGGTAAGCTTATGCGTCACGCGCGTTATCCCGAACATGCGTCTTCGCCGGCCTTTGTTACGCGCGTGATGGCGTCCATTCGCGAAGCCACACAGGCGGCTCCCAATGCGATTTGGCGTCCGCTTGAGCTGCTGGCCTCGCGCATGGCGCTGGTAGCCGCGGTGGTTCTGCTGGCGTTGTCGGTGTACTTGCGGGAGTTCGCTCCCGTGCGCGGCACGCTGGCAGCGAACGCTCCCGCGGAAATCGGCGCGGGTATGCCGGAGCCTCCGGCGCAACCCGCCGATGCCGATGAAGTTCTGATGTCCCTGGCCGATACGGGAGAAACAATCTAATGGCCTTTAGTCCCAGCAACCGCAAGGCCCTGGCGCTGATCGCGCTGGTATTTGTTTTGGGAGTCGCGCTCGGCGCTGTCGGACATTCGGTCGCCGACCGGCGCGTCCTCGGCGCCCGCCCGCAACTGCAAATACAACCGCGGCCAAACCCGCCGCGCGCGGTTGCCCGCCTGACCACGGAACTCAATCTCACTCCCGATCAGCAAAAGCAATTGAGCGCCATTCTGATGGACATGCAGCACCGTTTCGACGCTGTCCACGAGCAAGTGAATCCGCAATTCGAGCAGATTCGCGAGCAGGGCCACGACCAGATCCGCCAGATCCTCACTCCCGAGCAGCGCCCCAAGTTCGAGGATTTCCTGAACCGCCTCGCCGAAGAGCGCCGCCGCCGCGCCGCCAACCCCAACCGCTAAGCACCGCCACCATTTAGCGAGGCCACTTCTTGACCGCCTCACCGTCTCGTCGCGCGCCATAAATTACTTGCCGCATGTAGTGCCTAAAGTTGTCATTCTGAGGAGCGGAGCGACGAAGAATCTCTCTTTCTCTTCGACACCGGATATTGGCAGCTTCGATCGTCTCCGCTCAAACTAGTGCCGTTCCAACTATTTGGGCCAAGTGCTTCGCCCTGACGACGCAAAAGTTCAGCAAGGGCCGAACGAAACCGAACCTGTCCCCGAACGGGGACCGGTCGGGATACAAGTTTCGTTCGGCCCAAGGTCGCGGACAGGCATTCTTTGGCGAGACAAGTTGGAACGGCACTAGAAGGGGATATCTTCGTCGGAAATTTCCGTGGAGGGCATCTCTTCCGCGCCCGCCGCCGCGGCTGCAGCTTGCGGCTCCGCTTCACC
>DASPYR010000059.1:0-6631 GCA_035636675.1 Rugosimonospora sp.
GGTCAAGCAGGACGTCCAGCGCGGGCCCTACCAAACCGTGGATGAGTTTGTGGAACACGCCATTTCCTTGCTCCACGAGCAAGAAGCTTGGCTGGCCGAGCATGGCAGCGAGATTCGCGCAAAAATCGAGCAAGGCTACGCGGCTGCGCAACGCGGAGAATTGATCGATTCCAACCAAGTTCGTTCGAGACTGGATGAAAGGAAACGTGCTTGGCCGTCTGAAAAGCGCCAAGCATGAGCAGTTACCAGTTCACCCCTCAGGCTGTAGACGATCTTTTTGAAATCTGGAGTTACATCGCAGGCGACGATCTGGAAGCAGCCAATCGCGTTGAAGAGGCGATCCACGCTGGTTGTGGCTTCCTGGCGGATACTCCGCTCGCCGGCCGTATTCGTGAAGACTTGACTGCCTGCCGCTGCGCTTCTGGCTTGTGCAACCCTACCGGAACTACTGGGTTGTGTACAATCCAGAGACAAAACCGCTGCAGGTCATTCGGATCATTCACGCTGCGCGGAACCTTCCGCCCTTGTTGAGGTAGGGAGAAAAAGAGCCAATACAGAGGCGGAGAGGCAACCCTCGCACCCTTTGGTGAACCAAAAACCAAAGGGATGCGGCACCCAAGATCGGCTCATCGCGATAAGGGTGCTCCACCCGCCCCTTTAGAATCCACATGAAAATTCTCGTTCAAAATAAAACAGAATGGGAGGAGAACAAATCTCCTCCCATGTTCTCTGCACCTTCATTACCGAAGCGAGCTAGTCGTTGACAACATGCCTCCCTTAGTCAGAACTGGAAGGGCGCACTTGCGCGCATCCGCTGGTATTAAGCCGGGTAAGCCCGGTAGAAGGTTTTTAGTCGTGGGTGGGGGCAGCCGCAGCCTGACGAAGAAAACGTCATAGGCCATCCTGCCCGTGTTGGTCGTGTCGCCCGGATTTACCTGTGCACGATAGCGAAACACGTTGCCGAACTGGTCTGTTCGCTGGTCCTGCCTGTACGTCAGGCTGATGGAGGTCACGCCCAAGGATGGCAGTGTGTGAAGCTCATCGAGTGTTGCGATGCCATCGTGGTTCGCGTCGATCCACAAACGCAACGAAGTGAAGATGGCATCCCGCGAATCTATGATCCCGTCGCCGTTGCCGCCATTTGCGGGCAGGTCGTAGATAGCCAGTGCCGCGAAGCCGTTTGGAGTTTTGGAAGCTGGCTGAGTTGTGTAGTTTCCGAACAGTTGCTTGCCGTTGTGGACCAGGCCATCGGCACCCGGCAGTACCAGGAATGCGTTGCTAGAACTCGCGGCGGTCCACCCCATCTGTACTGGATGGCCCGTCCCTGAAATGTCAAACAGTACGCCACCCGCCGTACTGGTCAGGTAGAAGCCACCCCCGGTTGTATCTATGAGAATTGGCGACGTGGGGGCGGCGCAGCAACCTCCATCGTCAAAGTAACCCTGACCAGCACAGCCCGTGTCCGGGTACGTGCACCAATCTGACGGGGTCGTGGTGTCGGTAGTCTCCATTGCGGGCGAGCAGTATCCGGGGCAGGGTGTCGGTGTGGTCGCACAGAAATAGTTGTTCGTCAGTCCAACGGCAGATATGTCACAAAGGGTTGGCCCTGGCTGGCCGATGACAGAATTTATTGTCGTCCCTGGAGCATTAACGCCAGATTCCATCACCGATGAGTTGACAGGGCAGCCGGGATAGTTGCAATCCGACAAGTTTAGCGTGTGCCCTAGTTCATGGGCAACCACTTCTTGTATGGCTGCCGAGGCTGTCATCTGAGAATTGATTTGGATTGGGATGGTCGATAGATAACCTCCGCTTGTCGTGGCGTGCGAAAAATCTGTTACGCCCCGCGTGACGGTGGTTGTCGTGCTTGTCCAAACGTTATCGTCATTACCTGGCGAGGTGGAGGCACTTATAGAGCCGAAGGTCATATTGATAGTTGCAGTTGGAGTGAACCCACCACTGGTTATGAAATATGGCCCACAGTTATAGTTATTCAGGATGCTATTGTCCCAGGCATTCGCAGCCGCTTGCTCGGGAGATGATGGCGTGCCTCCAAGATTGATCTGTATTATGGCGTTGGGTGCCCAGGCTGGAAACGCATGCCCCAGGTTGGTGGGCTGGTTGCAAGCAAACAAGGCGGGGCTCGCAAAGCACGAAACTAGAACCCCGAGAACCGCCCATAAGACATTGCAAATCTTCATCTTCATGGCTATTCTCCTCCTTTCGCGGCTGCGATAGCATCGCGCACAATGCCCAGAAAAGCCTGCTCCGACATACCCTCATATTCCTGGTTCACGTCATCAAGCGGATACACATGCGCGTTCGTTATTTCATAGCCCGCAGGGAAGCCGATCCGATACTCTGGCAAATCAGAAGCGGGCTTAATTAGAAACAAGATGTACTGCGAGCCAATCTTCGGCAGTCCCCGCCCCGCAATGTAGAAGTTTGTGATGTGGCCGGAGGGAAAATGTATTTTGCCTCCCGTGCGCGATGCTATCAACTGCTGCCCAACGGCTAGATTGGCTGAATTGTCTGGTTTGAGGATTTGGTCCACTCGTATTTGATAGTCGCTATATACGTTGTCGTGCTTGCTACTCATAAACGACTTGCCGCTGAGAATGGTCCCGACTATGACGGCATTTGACATCGATGCCGGGATACCCCGAAGTTCTGGGACGGCGTTTTCCGTACCGAGCTTTTGAACGACAACGTAGTCAATGAATACCACGCCTATGGTTTCCGGCTGCCCGTCCACGAGCAACCCTGGATCGTTGTAGGGTTCTGACGAGATCGGTGAAAGGCGTCCTAGGTGACTCTCTCTTAACAGGCGATGCTGACGCCGTTCGGGGGATTCAGTCTTGTCCTCAAATTCTCCCATCGTCGCCCAACCGGAGTGCCTACTAGGTAGAAGCGATTTCACTTCGCTGGCTCTCTGCCTTTGGATCGTCTCTTGGGGAGTGGCAGCTTGAGGACGAGGGCTTGCAGGCAATTGCGGTGGAATCGGACCTCCTCGTGTGCTGATTGTGGCAGCCAAAATAAGTAAGGCAGGGCAAGAATACACACGCTTGCGTCGCTCCTTTTTCGTAAATTGCGGGAGCGTGAGATTGAACAATCGTTTGTTCATGGCTTGGTCACAATTCAACATATATCCTCCTTTTTTCTAGCATGGCCTGAATCCATGCGCGGTACGAATTTGTAGAAAAACTACGCTCTTCATTCGGTAGAAGTCAAGAATACGAGGCCACAATTTAAGAGATATTCACTTTATCGCCGTAGAACTTACCTTGAGTGGTCGCCAGCGCAAATCGCGGTTGGAGATAGCGCGCAGAGATTTCCTTTGAGAAAGGAAAGTAAGTAGAGTAGCGTCTCGCGCGGAACTCACGGCACCTGAGCGCGGGAGTCGTGGCGGCTGAGTCGTGGCGGCTGAGCGGCGAGGACACATGGGTACGGGCAGGGGCAAAGCGTCGAGTTACGCGGGGCTGGCTGACAAAACGGTTTTCATTACGGGAGGAGGAAGCGGGATTGGCGCGGCGTTCACGCGCGCGTTCGCCGGGCAGGGCGCGCGCGTGGCTTTTGTGGATGTGGCGGAGGAGGCGGGCCGGACGCTGGCCGCTCAGATTCAGAAGGAGACGGGAAGGACACCGCTTTTCATTGGCTGCGACCTCCGGGACATCGCCGCGCTGCAAGAGGCCATCGAAATAATCCGCCTCCAGTTGGGCGAAATCGGAGTGCTCATCAACAATGCCGGGAACGACGACCGCCACGCGATGGAGCAAGTCACGCCGGCGTACTGGGATGAGCGGATCGCGGTGAACCTGCGGCACATGTTCTTCGCGGCGCAAGCCGTGGCGCCGCAAATGAAGCGGCTGGGCGGAGGGGCAATCCTTAATCTTGGCTCGATTATTTGGAGGCTCAAACTAACGGGGGCCCCGGTTTATAACGTGACCAAGGCTTCGATCACAGGATTGACGCGGGTGCTGGCACGTGAATTTGGACCGTTGGGCATACGGGTGAACACGATTTCGCCCGGGGCGGTCTGGACCGACCGGCAAATCAAACTGTGGTATACGCCGCAGGTCGAGAAGGAAATCATGGCCGGCCAATGCTTGAAGACACGACTGCTGCCGAGTGACGTGGCGAACATGGCGCTGTTCCTGGCTTCGGACGCAGCGGAAAAATGCACGGCACAGGACTTTATCGTGGATGCAGGGTGGAGCTGAGAGAACGATGAGAACCATCAAAGGACCAGCGATCTTTCTGGCGCAGTTCGCGGGCGACGCGGCGCCGTTCAACAGCTTGAAGAGCATCGCTGCGTGGGCCGCCAAGCTCGGCTACAAGGGCGTGCAAATTCCGTCCTGGGATGCGCGTCTAATTGATTTGGAGCGAGCGGCAGAGAGCAAGGCATACTGCGAGGAGATCCGCGGCACGGTGGCGGGCCACGGCCTGGAGATCACGGAGCTCTCGACACACCTTCAAGGGCAGTTGGTGGCGGTTCATCCTGCTTATGACATAGCGTTCGATGGATTTGCGCCGGAAAAGGTGAGAGGCAATTCGAAAGCGAGGCAGGCTTGGGCTGTCGAACAACTTTTGCTCGCGGCGAAAGCGTCCGCCAATCTGGGACTTGCGGCGCATGTAACGTTTTCGGGGGCGCTTGCGTGGCCGTACTTGTATCCGTGGCCGCAGAGGCCGGCGGGGCTGATTGAAGCAGCTTTTGACGAGCTAGCGGCGCGGTGGCGGCCGATTCTGGAAGCTTTTGACAAAGCCGGCGTCGATCTCTGCTTTGAGATTCATCCCGGCGAAGATTTGCACGATGGGGTCACGTTCGAGATGTTTTTGGAGCGCGTGGGCAAGCATGGGCGATGCAACGTGCTTTATGACCCGAGCCATTTCGTGCTGCAGCAACTCGATTACCTGGAATTCATCGATCTTTACCACGAACGCATCAAGATGTTTCACGTGAAGGATGCGGAGTTTCGCCCGACGGGCCGCCAGGGCGTCTACGGGGGCTATCAGGCTTGGGTGAATCGAGCCGGGAGGTTTCGTTCGCCGGGAGACGGCCAAGTGGATTTCAGCGCGATATTTTCCAAGCTGACGCAGTACGGCTTTCCCGGATGGGCGGTGCTGGAGTGGGAGTGCTGCATCAAGAGCAGCGAGCAGGGAGCGACGGAAGGGGCGCCGTTTATTCAGCGGCATATCATTCAGGCGGCGGGGAGCACGTTTGATGACTTCGCGAGCTCGGGGGCGGATCAGCAAGCGAACCGGCGGATGTTAGGACTCACGTAAAGATTCGATGGAAATGAGACGAGGGAAATGACGGCAAATTCAAAAGCGAATGATGCGAAAAACCGGCGCCTCCGGCTGGGGATGGTCGGCGGCGGGCCGGGAGCGTTCATTGGAGCGGTGCACCGCATTGCGGCGCGGCTCGATGATCATTTTGAGCTGGTTGCGGGGGCGTTGTCCTCCAATCCGGAGCGAAGCCGCGCCGCGGCGCTGGACCTGCATATCGCGCCCGAACGTGCTTATGAAAGTTTCGCGGAAATGGCTGCGGCGGAAGCGAAGAGGCCGGACCGGATTGACGCCGTGTCGATTGTTACGCCGAATCATGTTCATTTTGAGCCAGCGAAAGCGTTTTTGGAGGCGGGCATTCACGTCATTTGCGATAAACCGCTGACCACGACGGTGGAAGACGCCCTGGCGCTGGCGCAGATCGTTCGCCGGAGCGGGCTGATCTTCGGCTTGACGCATAATTACACCGGCTATCCGCTGGTGCGGCAAGCGCGAGAGATGGTGGAGGCCGGAGAACTTGGGCAAATTCGCGTGGTGCAAGTGGAGTACGCGCAGGACTGGCTGACGACGCCGGTTGAGGCAACGGGGAACAAGCAGGCGGTTTGGCGCACCGATCCCGCGCAAAGCGGACCCGCGGGCAGCCTGGGAGACATCGGGACGCACGCATACAACATCGCGTGCTTTGTGACGGGGCTTCGGTGCGATCAAGTGGCGGCGGACGTTTCCATATTCGTGCCGGGGCGACGGCTCGACGACAACGTGCAAGTGCTGTTGCGATTTGAGGGCGGGGCGCGAGGGATGTTGTGGGCGAGCCAGGTGGCGACCGGAAACGAGAACAACTTGCGATTGCGGGTTTATGGGGATAAGGCGGGACTGGAGTGGGGGCAGGAGAATCCGAATTATTTGCGGTTTACGCCGTATGGCAAGCCGCCGGTCACGATTAGCCGGGCGGGGGCTGGGGCGACGGCTTCCGCGAAGCGCGCGAGCCGCATCCCGTCCGGGCACCCGGAGGGGTACTTGGAGGCATTCGCGCAGCTTTACGCGGATTTGGCGGAACAGATTGCCGCGCGGAACGCGGGGCGCGCTCCTTTGCCGGGGTCGCTTCTGGTGCCGGGGGTAGCGGACGGCGTGGCGGGGGTTCAGTTCATCGCCGGAGTGCTGGACTCTTCGCGGCAGAATTCGGCTTGGGTAAGTCTGCCGTCGTCGCAGTAGGATGAGAAAGAATTAGGCCGAACCGAAGTTCCGCCCTGCGAGGGCGGGGAAGGAGGGCGTCGGCTTGTCCGAAGGTGGGACAGGTAATCCCATTTCCGGGCGATTGGGAGGGGTTTTCGAGAAAGAAGGCCAG
>DASPYR010000060.1:0-4680 GCA_035636675.1 Rugosimonospora sp.
GTGCTGCCGGGCTGCTTCTCAGGCTCGGAGGTGGTTTGCGTTGCCGAAACTGGATTCATCGCAGGCTCCCTTTGTGGAATTTTGCATTGTGTAGCGACCGATCTCAGCCCCGCAAGGCATTACACATGCCGCCTGGAAGGCGGCGCTACCAAAGACGATAAGGCCCGCTTAATCTCTCCTTCGCAATCGGTGCTTGGCAGCCAGTCCGACAAGAGCCGCAACGATCATGAACCCCATCCCACTTTCTCCGAGCGTGTGTAGGATGAGGACCTCATTGTGAGTGAGATAAACGACGTGACCATGAGTGTCCAATTCATACTGCCGGCCGAGGGTAGGCTGCATGGATGTCGGGCGCGTATAGGCATACTCCATCCAGAGAGAACGAAAGCTAAACCAGACGAGGAACCCCACGGTGCCTGCGACTCTCACGAACCACACTACAGTTCTGGAAGGCTCTCGCGCTGCGACTGTATTTCGCTGCCTCATATAAGTCCAAGGTAGTGCGACAGAACATCAATGCTCGAAGGACAGAAACGCGGCGTTATCCTCGCAAACCTGCTCCATCAGGCTCCAATCCGGATGCAGGCGAAAGAATAAGCTCGACGTAAAAGGCTTGGTATATGCGACCGGATCCTCGATGGTGAAATCGACCTGCAATCTATCGCCGGCGATGCGGCGCAACCGCTCGACGACGTGGAGCTGATCCGAGTGGGGATGACCGGCGCGGTCGAGCCAGGTCTTGTCATTGAATCCCACGGTGCCGATCACGAAGATGTCGCCTTCCCAATGGCCGATGGAATCGCCCATGTAAGTGGGCGCGAGGTCGCGCGGATGCTGCCGGCCATCGGTGTAGATATGGCGCACGATGTGATCGTATTCAAAGAGCATGATGAGTTCTTTCGGCATCTCGACGATCTGCATCGGAAAAGGATGCAGATAGATGCGCGGCACGCCCGGCGGGAAGCACTGGAAGGCGGGGTCGTTGGTTTGCGCGACCAGCACGCCGCGCGGCCCAAAGGCCGGTTTCGTCTTATCGAATCTTTCTTTGGACCAAGGCGTCATCGGCGGTTCGCCCTTGCCGAATTGCGAAACGTAGATTTCGAGTTCCGGCTCGGTGGCGTTGGGGGGAAAGCTCATGTTCCAAATGCCGGAGAGATCGTGCGCGTCAAAAGCGGCGGGCGCTTTAGCGGCGGGTGATTGTGCGACCTGTGCTTTCTGGGGATTTGCGCTGCCGCTCGCGGCGGCGGTGCGGTCCTGAGCCAGGGCGCCGCAGGAAAGCGCAGGCGCCAAGCTCAAAATCAGGGCCATTCCTAAAGGGATTCGCATGGTTTCTCCAACGACTGCAGGCGCATTGTAGCCGAAGATCCGAAATAGCGCCGACGTTTTAGATTCTGCGTTAAAGGGCGGCGTTACATGCCCTCGCAAACGGGAGCGCGGACAAGATGGCTAGCGCGATGGATTTATTGAGACAGGGCGGAGAGGTTCCAGAGGGCGATTCCGTTGGCGCTGCCCTGCGCGAGCCACTGGCCGCCCGGACTGAAGCGCAGCGCTCCACCTCCGCCGCCCGAAAGGCTTTTGACGGCGCGGCCGTCCGGCACGTCATACAGGGTAACGCTATTCCGCGCGGTTACGACGAGCATGCGACCATCGGGACTGAAGTTGCCCAGGCCTCCACCCATGCCCACGAACAGAAGCGACGTGCGCAGCTGCCAGGTGCCGGTGTCCCAAAGCTTGATGCTGTGCTTCATGCCGGCGAGGCTGGCGCCAAGGTTGGCGGGATCGAGCCGGCTTTCCTGGCCCGTGGTCGCCAGCCATTTGCCATCGGGGCTGAACGCGACGCCGGATACGCCGACTTCGTGCGCGGCAAATGTCCGCAGCAAACGCCCGGTCTGGACATCCCAGATGCTGACGTTTGGTCTATCGTAGTTGCTGGCGCTGGGTACCCTTAGCGCAGCGGTCGCCAGAATTTTTCCATCGGGGCTGAGCGCCGCGGCAAAAGTGGCTCCCCAGAACGAGCGGGCTTCGAGGCCGGCGCCGATTTGCCACCATCTCACTCCGGCGGCGGAAAGGTCCGCCAGCGGGAGTTGCGCGGAGGCGAAACCCATCCACCAGACGAATTGGCCCGCAGGCGGCGACGGCGTGGCGCGCGTCCACGTCTTGGTGTCCCAAATCTCCAGATTGCCCTTGGGGTTGGCGGCCAGCCAACGACCGTCTGGGCTGAGGACCAAGCTCTGGGTCGCGCCCGGCACGGTGCGGATGAGTTTTCCGGAGGCGACATCCCAGATTCCCAGTGCCGGGCCACCGGTGATCAGCAGCCTGCCGTCGGGGCTGAACGTCAGGTCTTGCGCGGACAATTGGCCGGCAAGCATTTGCAGTTCGCGCCCGGCCGGGAGATCCCAGATCGCGACCGAAGAACCGGAGGCGGCGGCCAGCCATTTTCCGTCGCCGGAAAAAGCAATGACGCCAGCGCCGGCGGGAATCGGAAGGGACTTCACTTCCTTGCCTGTGGCGATTTCAAAGAGCTTGACCTCGGGGCCATTCCGGCTGGCGGCCAGGATGCGCGAGCCGTCGGGAGTGAAAACCACGCGCGATGCCTGGAACCCCGGCAACGCGATTGTGCGCACGCGACGGCCGGCGGCGATATCCCATAGATTGATTTGTGTGCCCTGCCGAAATTCTAGCGAGGCTCCCCAGCGGCCATCCGCGGAGAATGCGTTGAATAAGACCTGCAAAGTCTTGAGCTCCCTGCCGGTGCGCAACTCCCACGCTTTGCTGGAGACGTATTCGCCATCTTCGCCCGCGCCGCCGGAACTGAGCAGGCGGCCGTCGGGAGTGATGGCGAGAGGCTCGGCATGGTTCCAGTCGAGCTTGATGGAGTGAATTTTGGCGCCGCTGGCGGCGTCATGAACTTCGATGTAGGAATTCCCGCCTTCGTCATCCGCGCCTGCGCTCGCGGCCAGGAGTTGCCCGTCGGAGTTGAAAGCGACTTGCTCGGCCCATTTGCTGGGCAAGGTAAAGGCATAGATCGAATTGCCGCTGGCGGAATCCCAAACGCGAACGCCATCGGCGCTCGCGGAAGCGAGGCGCGTTCCGTCGGGGCTGAAGGCGAGCGCGGCAATGCGGTCGGTGTAACCGGTGAGCACGCGCTGCTCGCTGGAGTTCGCGAGATCCCAGATGCGTATGGTCTTGTCATCTGCGGCGGTCGCGACGCGTTGACGGTCGGGAGTGAAGGCGATGGCCGTGACGGCCGAGGTATGGCCGCTGGCGAACAGCCGGTCGGGCGGCTGGTAGGGCGGCAGGCCGCCGGCCTGCTGCGCTTGCTGCGGCTGCTCGGGCGCCGCAATGATCACGGCGCGCGCCTGCGCGCCGGGGTCTTGCGGCCGCGGTGGCGGCGGAATCTGCGCCGCCGGCGAATTCTGCTGCGCGGTTTGCGCTTGCGGCGACGCATTGGTTGGGGGCGGCGTTCGCGATTGCTGGCGGGAACAGGAAAGCGAAAGACTCGTGAGGCACAGGAGTACGGCAAGCGCGAATCGCCACAGCGGAACCTTCCCGGCGATGGTGATCGCGGTGCGGCTTCGGCGCCGAGGATATGTGAGTGGGAGTGGCATGGACAGCGCGTCGCTCAGTGGCGTTAGGGTTTACGTTTACGTTCGCTCGGCGTTCCATTTAATTTTAGGGCTTCGGCAGTTGAATTGCCGCGGCCGCTTTCTCCCGTGCAGCGAATACTGCACTCCGTGCGCTTTCCCACCCTTTGCAAACAGCGCAAAGGGTGGGGCACCCGCAAAGGCAAAAGCAGGTGCCGCCTGAAGGGCGGCGCTGCAAACATCTTATGAGAGATTCCTCGCCCGCCGCAGGAAGCACTCGGGCGCCAACCGCGCGCCCGACGGCAGGCTCGGAATGACAACCGGCGAGCGATGCGCTCCTCGTCGGCAGGGAAGATGCAGATGACTTTTTTAACGCGCCGGGCTCCCCTTACCGGGGACACCGGCGCTACTGCAACAGGGCGACGAAGACTTCGTTGGAGACGGCCAGGCGCGCGGGCGCAAGCCGCACGCGAGTGCCGGCGCGCTCGACGAAGCCCTGGACGCACAGTTCCTCGATGCGTGCGCCGATCGTTGCTTTGAAGTGGGCACTGAATTGCGATCCATATTGGGCCTCGATGCGCGCCAGATCGATGCCTTCGAGCTGGCGCAGGCCGAGAAAAAGCTCTTCATCGAGCGCCTGCTTCGGGGTGACTTCTTCGAGCTGCTCGATCGGGAGTCGCCCTTGCTCGATCGCCGCAGCATATGCGGCGGGATCGTGAGCGTTGGCCCAGCGCCAGCGGCCGTCGAAGGAA
Source organism: Rugosimonospora sp. (assembly GCA_035636675.1). Classification (GTDB taxonomy): domain Bacteria; phylum Acidobacteriota; class Terriglobia; order Acidiferrales; family UBA7541; genus Palsa-189. The sequence continues at coordinate 4,337 of DASPYR010000060.1, forward strand.
TGCGCGCCGGCGCCGAAGCCGAGATAGGGTTCGCGGCGCCAATATTTGAGATTGTGCCGAGAACGAAAGCCCGGCAGCGCCCAATTGGAGATTTCGTAGTGGTCGTAGCCGGCGCGGTTCAGGCGTTCGCACGCGAATTCGTAGGATTCAGCCATGGCATCGTCACTGGGAACGGCCGTGGCGGAATAGCGCGCTCCGCCGGAGAGCAGTTCGCGGCCGAGACGGCTGCCTTCGTCGATCTCGAAGAGATAAATCGAAATGTGTTCGGGACGCAGGCGCAGCGCTTCCTCGACAGACTCCTGCCAGCTCGACGCGGTCTGGTGCGGCAAGCCGGCGATGAGATC
>DASPYR010000061.1:0-13670 GCA_035636675.1 Rugosimonospora sp.
CCTTGCGAACGCCCGCTTCCAATTCCCACATGGAAATCATGGGCACGAGCTTGGAGAAAAGCAGATAAAGCAGGCCCATCATGCCGAAGCCGGCGACCATCAGTGTGATCTCGACCCAGGTGGGGCGATAGCTTCCCCAGGAATAGGGCAGGAATTTGTGTTCGAGCGGGGGCACGATGATCAAGAAGCGCTCGATCCACATACCGGCGACGATGGTACTGGAGGCAATCACGGTGCCGGTGATGGTCCGAAACCTTTTGATCGCCAGCAGCGGAAACGGAATGATCAGATTACAGGTGATCATGGTCCAGAAAAGCGGCGCAAAATTCTGGCGGATGCTGGACCAGAAGACGTTCATCTCCGAGACGTCGTTGCCATACCACGTGGTGAGGCGCTCAGCGAAGGTGAAGTAGAACCAGAGCAGGCTCATGGTTAGGAGGAGCTTGCCGAGATGGTCGAAATGGATGGGCTCCAAATACTCTTCGAGGTGTAGGAATTTTCGCAAGAAGGCCATGGCCAGAATCAGCGCCGCGACGCCGCTGAAGATTGCGCCACAGACGAAGTAGGGCCCAAAGATCGTAGAGTGCCACATGGGCACCGGCGTCATGGCGAAATCCCAGGAGACGATCGTATGTACAGAAACAGCCACGGGAATGATGGCGATGGCCATGATATGCATGGCGCTTTCCAGGCGATGCCATTGGCGCGGATTGCCTTGCCAGCCCAGCGACAACAGGCCGTAAAGCTTTTGGCGCCAGCCGCTGGCCAGATCGCGGGCCGCGGCGGCATCAGGGATGATGGGCAGAAAGAGGAAAATCGTGCTGCCGGTCAGATAGGTGAGAATGGCGAAAAAATCCCACAGCAGGGGCGAGCGAAAGTTGGGCCAAATATGGCGTTCGCTGGGGTACGGCACCAGCCAGTAAAAGAGCCAGGGCCGGCCAAGGTGGCAGATGGGAATGATTGCGCCGATGAACAGCGCGAAAACCGTGATGGCTTCGGCGCAGCGGGTCACGGGCCGCCGCCAGCCTGCGTTCGCCAGGCGCAATATGGCGGAGATGAGCGTGCCGGCGTGACTGATGCCAATCCAGAAAACGAAATTGGTAATGTCGAAAGCCCAAAAGACGGGCCAGTTCAGGCCCCAGACGCCAAGGCCGTGATAGACCTGATAGCTGAAGGCGAAGACGCCCGCCAGGACCATGCTGCCGGTGACGCCCACGGCCAGCCAGTATCCGGCGCCGCTCCGAAATAACGGCCGCAGCAGATCTCCGCGAATTTGTTCAGCCGTTTTTTCCATCTTGCCAGGAGTCCCGCTGGAGATAATTCACGTTAGGCTTCGTGCCGAGCTCGGCGAGCAGTTTCGTGGAACGATTGGAGCGCGCCAGGCGCGAAACTTCGCTATTCGGGTCATTCAGGTCGCCGAAGACCATGGCCTTGGGCGCGCAGGATTGCACGCAGGCGGGATTGAACTCGCCATCTTTCAGGTCGCGTTTTTCGCTCTCGGCCTGAATCTCCGCCGCGCGGATGCGCTGCACGCAGAAGGTGCACTTTTCCATGATGCCCACGCTGCGCACCGAGACGTCGGGATTTAGTTGCAGATGAAGCGGCTTCTCCCACTGCGGATTGAAAAAATTCAGGAAGCGCACAGTATAAGGGCAGGCGTTGGCGCAGAAGCGCGTGCCGATGCAGCGGTTATAGACCTGCGCGTTCAGGCCTTCGGGCGTGTGATAACTGGCAAAAGTGGGGCAGACGGGCTCGCAGGGCGCATCGTCGCACTGCTGGCAAAGGACGGGCTGGAAGCGAAGGCGCGCGTTGGGAAATTCGCCTTCCCAATAGCGCTCCACGCGAATCCAGTGCTTGGCTCGGCCGCGGGCGGCCTGGTCGGGGCCAGCGGTGCCGATATTATTTTCGGCATGACAGGCGACCACGCAGGCTTCGCAGCCGGTGCAGCGGTCAAGGTCGATGACCATGGCCCATTTGTGACTCATTTTGTTTAGCGGCGCTCCTCTTCGGCCGGGAAGCGGCTCATTCCGCCGGCGAAAACAATCAGCTTGCCTTGCTCGGCGCCGCCGACGCGGGCCAGTTTGACGCGCGTGGCCGCCCAGGCCAGCGCGCCGGTTTCGCGCTCGGTGAGTGGGGCAAGAATGGAGAGCGGATTCGCGCCTCGGCCGCTGGCGTAGCGGCTAAATTTCTCGTGGCCCTGCCCAATCGGCATGGCCACGACATCGGGAGCGATCCCCGGCGAGAGAATCGCGGGCGCGCGGACGCTTCCGTGCTGCGAAGTGATTTCGACGAGATCTCCGACCGCGATATGCAACTGCCCAGCTGTCTTGGGATTGATCTCCATCCAACTCGACCACATGGCGGTGGTGATCACGTCGGGCATTTCCTGCAGCCAGGGAAGATGCGCCAGCGAACCATCGCGAAAAGATTGCGAGGGGAAGGGCGCGAAGTAAAACGGAAATTCCGGCGCGGGGCCGTCGAATTCAGGTTCGGCGAGTTTCGCCGGGGTGTGCGCGGGCGCGGCGGATACCGCTTCTGCGCGAGGCGTTGTTGGTGTGCTCCACCAGCCGCCCTGGTTGGTGATTTTGGTCCAGAAGTCACCCTCAGATTGAGTGGCGGTGGAGCTGGAAAGCCGGCGCAGGGGCACATAGGCCGCCCGCAGCATGGCGTCATAAGAGTTCCAAGGCAAAGCTGCGGCTACGGGACCGCCGAGCCGCTGCGCGACCTCAAGCAAAACGTCGGGCATGGCGCGCGTATTGTGCAGTGGATGGACGGCCGGAGGCGCGAGGCTGACCACGCTCTGCGTGGTCCCGGATTCAGCGACATCATCCACCCAGGATTCGAGCGGCGCGTGGTCGGGAAGGATCAGGTCGGCAAAGGCGCTGGTCTCGTCGATGAAGCTGCCGAAACTGACGATATAAGGAACTTTCGCGAGCGCTTCGCGGAACTGGAGGCTCGCGGGCGCACCGAAAACGGGGTTGGCGTCATAGAGGAATAGAACTTTAGGAGCATGAGGCTGCTCGTTCAGAATGGCCTGCGCGAGAGAGTTTAGAGCCGAGAAGCTTGCTTGAGTGGCGGCGGAAGCAGGCACGGTGGCCCCGATGGGGGGCTGGGGCGTGAAGCTGAGTATTGGCGCCTCGGCGCGGCCGCTTTCGAGCAATGCCTGGAGCGCATTGACGGCGAGCGCGTTGAACATTCCGTTGGTTTGGGCGAGAGGCGCGCCAGCAATGACGACGGCGCTCGATGCGGCGGCGGCGATTTCGTGCGCCAGGCGCGTGATCGTCTCGGCGCTAACGCCCGTCTGCTTCGCCACGCTCTCAGGCACGTAATCCGGCAAACTTTCAGACCAGCCGGCAATGAGGGCAGCAGCGCGCGAGCGCAGCTCGCGGGGACGGAGCTTTTCGCGCAGGATGACATGAGCCATGCCCAGCGCCAACACGCCCTCCCTACCCGGGTGGCAGGGGATCCATTCGTCGGCGTTGGCGCCGGTCTGCGACATGCGTGATTCCACCTGCACGAATTTGCCGCGGCGTCCGGGCCGGCCTTGACGCATTTCGCCGTAGCCAATCGACTGCGCGACGGGCGAATTCCAAGTGCCGAGAAGATCGGCGCCGAAGGAGATCAGATAATCGGCGCGCGCGAGATCGAGCGTGGGAAGCGCGGCTGAACCAAAGCTCAGAAGATTCGCCCGGCGCAGGACGGCTTCGTCCAGGGGCTCGTAGGATACGGACGGCGGGGCGCCGAGTGCCTTGAGGAAGCGCTCGATGAGTTCGCGTCGCTGGCCGCGCAACGGGCGGGTCAGGAAGGCGATCGGAACGGGTCCGGTTTCGACAGCCCGGCGGCCTCCACGAGAGTCCGAAGGCCGGACATTGCCTGGCGATGGAAGCTCGGACAGATGCGAGGTCAGTTCGGCAAGAGCATCCTCCCAACTCACTACTTGGAAATCGGCGGAGCCGCGGGGCCCCCGACGCTTGAGCGGATTGGCGAGGCGGTCCGGATGATAGAGCACTTGAAGCGCGGCATGGCCTCGGGCGCAGAGTTTGCCGCGGTTGACCGGGTGTTCCGGATTGCCTTCGAGCTTTTTTGCCAGGCCCATCTTGATCAGGCCGGCGCGGCCGTTGCGCACGACTTCGGCATCGCCTTCCATGACGCGCACGAGAGTCCCGCAGCCGGCGGAACAGAGCGTGCATACGCTCGGTTTCCAGGTGGCGATTCCGGGAACGAGATCTTCGTCGGGAATGAAACGGATGAGCTGCTGCTCGGGGCTGCCGCAGGACTGGAGAGCCGCCACGGCGCCCGAGAGGGCCGAAATTTTGAGAAAGTTACGGCGCTGCATGCCCCTTAACTCACCTCAGTAGTGGCACGTTGTGCAATCGATCGAGACCTTGCGCTGCGTATGGCAGCCAAGGCAATAGCCCATCTTCAGATCCACGGCGCGCACCGCCGTGGTTTGCCGCAGCAGATCGCCATGGCAGCTCGAGCATGCGACGCCGGCTCGTATGTGCGGAGCATGGTTGAACCGGACGTGAGCCGAGGCGCTGTAGTTGTAAACGCGCACCCAAGGAATGTCTTCGCCGCGCGCCTGGTAGGCGGCCATTTTCCTGATTTCGGGCCGGTCTCTGGCGATGACCAGATGGCAATTCATGCAGAACTTCACGCTGGGAATGGCCGCATCGGGTCCTTGATCGACGCCGGTGTGGCAAGCCTCGCATTGCAGCCCTCGGGCGAGATGCACATTGTGCGGGAAGGCGATGGGCTGCGCGGGCTGAGCGGGATGCCGGTTCAAGAAATCGCTAATGGCGGCTCGCACGCTGCCGTGAGCGGGAGAAAAAACAGCTTGTGCTGGTGGTGGCTGCGAAAGGTCCGACCTTCCTAGTGGTGTTCCCGAAGGCGCTCCTGAGGGTACTGCCTCAATAACGATCCAACCGCTAGCGCATATCAGCGCGACCACCAGCAAATTTCTGAGACTGATCAGGGCCCGCATGTTGCCGCGCCGCGCGTGCGTCGCACCTTTCCCCTCTCGCGCCAAGCGTAAGAGCTTACAACAAAGTGACTAAGAAGCCGCCCGGAACTAGGAACCCGCCTGGATGTCTGCGACGTGGATTGTCTTGTTGGAAGTGTCGTAAGTCCCCGTAATCTTGACCTTGGCCCCAGCGAAGGGCTGCGCCTTTTTCTGGTCATCCAGTTGATATACAGCCTTATTGGCGCTATCGAACAAGACATACTTGCCGCCAATGCTCACGCACCGGTTGGCGCAGTCTTTGCCGCTTTCGCCCTGATTCATCATGGCCGAATGTCCTCCCAGCAAGGCGCACTGCTGATCCATGATTTCACCGGCAAACGTCTGGGGCTTCTGAGCGGCCAAACTTACTGTTGAAAGGGCCGTTAAAAGGGCCGTCAGAAGCGATGCCGACGCGATCAAGGCGACTATGAATTTTTTCATTTAGGCTTTCTCCTCAATAAAGCCGCAATTTCAGGACACAAGAATACATCCCGGCGTGTCAATAAATCCTTGTCTTAACAACAATTTTACGTCGCGAGCGGGTGCGGAAGCGGATCGAGCGGCAGGCCCGTAATCGTAAAGGAGCTGCGCCTGCCTGGTGTGGAGTACCGGCTCCTTACGGGGCCTGGGACGCTGCGTAGGCAGACAAGGCCACAATGTCATCCGGCGTCAAATTCGCGACAACATTCTGCATCTGCTGCGCGGCGGCTGATTTGCTCGTTCCGGCTTTGAAATTATAGAGCTGCCGAGCGATGTAAATAGGATGTTGCCCCGCGAGTTGGGGTATGTTGCCGAACCCTTTCAGGCCATCGCCGTGACACACGGTGCAGGAAATTGTCTTGCCGCCGCCAGTTGAGACCAGCATTTCGCCTTTGGCAATGCTGCCGGGCGGAACGTAAGCGATGAACCCAGACTTAGGGTCGCGCGCGGTGGCGAGTGCGGGGTCTTGCGGCAGTTCGATAATGCGGTTACCAAGGGGTTCCATGCCCCCGCCGGGGAGAGGAAGGCGCATGCGCGCGGCGTTCACCCACGTCTTCGGCACCATATCAGCTTCCATGACTTTGACCCAGACAGTGGGCTTCAGCGATGAGAAATAGTCGGCGGCTGCCTTGGCGTCGTCATCCGAGGTGGCCTGACTGATCGTGTTCATCCTGGCAGGATCGATTCTGTCGCCGCTCTTGAAGTCAGCCATCTGCTGCACGAGGTAATCGGCGGAAAGCCCCGCGAGATTGGCGGATTCGGGATGACCATACCCGGCAAAAAGATGGCACGAGCCGCAGGCAAAGCCTTTGTCCGAGGCGCCGCTGCGAACGATCTGCGGCACAGTCCCATGCTCATCCGGGAACCAATCCGGCGGATTGGCCAAGTCATCGATTTCTTTTTGCGTGTAGCTTTTCGTGCTGCCCGGTACTTTGATCGGTCCGCTGGCCTCAGTGCCCGCGGGCGGATTCGCGTCGGCGGTGGGGAAAGCCCAGGCTGGATAATCCGTCGAACCTTGTTGCGGAGGCTCGGCAGCAATGGCAATTACGGATAGCAAGGCAGGTACCAGGAGCCAGATAAAATTTCTCATCGAAAGTCCTCGGGCCCTTTTGGGCGATGCGCACAGGCGCCTTTGATTGCGGCATATTGATACACGACTCTGGGCTACGATTCAAGGTCTCCCATATATTAAACGATGAGAGGCCCAGCGCGCAGGTTCCGCCGGAAGAAGCCGCGTTGTTCGCCACCCACGGTTAATTGGAGTTCGTCTTCTTGCTTTCTGCGAGCAGGGTTCGCAGGACGAAGGATATATTCGCGGGTCGCTCAGAAAGCCGCCGCATGAAGTAAGGCACCCAGGCTTCTCCAAAAGGAACGTAAACGCGGAAGGGATGGCCTTGGGAGATAACTTTCTGCTGCAAGTCACGCCGGATTCCGAGCAACATCTGGAATTCGTATTGATGAGGCATCAAGCGGAGGCGCGGGATTTTTGCGCAAGCGTAATCGATGAGCGCCGGGTCGTGCGTGGCGATGGCCACACGGAGGCCTTCGCCGTTTGGCAGGAGGAGCTGATCGAACATCTGATCGAGAAGCTTGCGGTAATTGGCGTCCACTTCGCTCTTTCTCTGGAACGCCATGGATGGCGATTCCCGATAAGCCCCCTTGACTAAACGTATCTTCGGCTTCAATGGCGCCAGCCTCTCCAGGTCGGCTTGGCTGCGAAAGAGATATGCCTGTACGGCAACGCCGGCATTCCCTTGTTCTGCTTGGACCTTTTCCACAATTCGCAATGTGGCTTCTGTGTATGCGGAGCCCTCCATATCGATCTCTATACTGTTCCGCATGGCCGCGGCCGCTGCGGCAATCTCACGGGTGAGAGAAAGACACAATGGAGGATCGAGATCGAGCCCGAGCTGCGTTGGTTTGACGGCGATATTCCCGTCGATGCCGGCTTCGCGCAGCGAGCGGAGGATCTGCACATAACTATCGCGTGCCTTTCGCGCCTCGTCTCGCGTAGCGACGTTTTCGCCCAGGTGGTTCAGGATGACCGGCTGACGGGCCTGAGAAAACGGGGCGATGGCCTGGAGCGCTTCGTCGAGCGTCTCCCCGGCAATGAATCTCCGGGCGAAGCCATATCTCGTGCCCAGGCGCGCGATCCCCTGGGTCACCCTTTTCTTTGTCGAGAGCCAGAAGATCAGGTTGCGCAGGGGGTTCGTTGTAGTCGCCTTTTTGCCGGATTTGCCGTTGAGAATCTAACAGAACGGGTTAGAATGGCCTACCCTGCTCTCTTTCCCGCGCACAGTTCAGCCGCAGGCCGGACCCAACGCCATGGGTTGCAAACGGTTAGCCCCAACGATTCGGCCTGAATTTATCCGCAGCAGGCATTCGATCGAAGATGTCTCTTGGGCCGCGGGCCGCATCTCAGGGATAGAACGGCGGCGACGCGTGATGAATCATATGCAGGGAGGATAGGCCAATTTCCAGCACGATGACGCTGTCGCTCGAGGCGAAGCGCGCTGAACAACCGTTTCAGTTCATGGCGGCCTCTTATCTGATCCGGATCGGAGCGCAACCGGTTCAGACGCTCGGGGAGTTGGCCAACAGTTTGCAGACCTGCCCTCAGGCGTCCATCTTCTATCATACGTTCCAAAGCCTCGAAGCGCATCATTACACCTCGTTTTCCAGCGATTTTGCGCAGTGGGCGCTGACCGCCTGCAATGAAGCGGCTCTGGCGGAACAGTTGGCCATCGTGGACCTTCGGGAGATCGTGTCACTCGAGGATTTGCGCGGCATTCTGGTGGAGATTGTCCGCGATTATTTGAAGGAGCATCCGCAAGCGACGGACCGCCGGGCATTCGAGGCTTTTTATTTTTGCGAAGTACGAGAAGTGACGGTGCCGTCGGGATCTCCGGCCTGGACGCTAGCCGAATTGGCCGAAGGGATACGCCATCTCGGACATCAGTCGCTGCACTATCACTTCATCAATTCGCGATTGCGGCTGCAACTCCAGACGAACGATTTCTCTTTTTGGATACAGCACAGCCTGAACCATCCGTGGCTGGCCGCCCGGCTCAATCGCATCGACTTTTATAACGATACTCTCGACGACCTGCGCCAAGACATTGTGGCCGTTCTGGAGCCGCAGGAAAGCCGATGAGCACAACTGAAGTTGCGAAAGCGGTTCTGCCGGTCCTGCAGGATTATGCCGCGATTGTCGGTGAGCCTGAAATCACTGAACTGCGGGAGTTGGCCCGCCGCCTGGCCGGACGCCACGTAAAGATGGTCAATTCCACGGCGGTGGGCGGAGGCGTGGCCGAAATCCTGAACCGGCTCGTTCCACTGATGGAAGAAGTCAATGTGCCGACGCGCTGGGAAGTCATCACCGGGGGCGAGAAATTCTTTCATGTCACCAAGGCATTTCACAACGCCCTGCACGGCGCTCCTTATGAGGGCGCGGCGGACTGGTTCGATACGTTTCTGGCCACGAATGAAGAAAACCGGCGCCGCATGCGATTCGACGAGGATTTCATCGTCATTCACGATCCGCAGCCGGTGGCGCTGATCGCCGAGCGCGATTCCCGTCCGAGCCGCTGGGTGTGGCGTTGCCACATCGACCTCTCCAATCCGAATGAGCAGGTGTGGGATTTTCTCAAGCCCTGGGTGGATCGCTATGACGCTTCACTCTTCTCTTCGCCTCAATTCACGCGCGGCCTGCGCATCCCGCAATATCTCTTTTTCCCCACCATTGATCCGCTGGCGGACAAGAATCGCGAGCTCGACGCGGTGTTTGTGCGCGGCGTTCTCGAACAATTTCATGTCGATCCTGCCCGGCCCATCCTCACGCAGATTTCGCGTTTCGATCGGCTGAAAGATCCGGTAGGCGTGATTCGCGCCTATCGCTTGGTGAAGAGATATGAAGATTGCCAGCTCGTGCTGGCCGGGGGCAGCGCTACGGACGATCCCGAAGGGGCGGCGGTGCTCCGGGAGGTCGAAGAGGCCGCCGCGGGCGATCCGGATATCCACATTCTTAATTTGCCTCCCTGGAGCCACGTGGAAATTAATGCCTTGCAGCGGGGGTCGACGATCGTGATCCAGAAATCGCTGCGGGAAGGTTTTGGCCTCACGGTGAGTGAGGCGCTTTGGAAAAAGAAGCCCGTGGTAGCTTCGGCCGTCGGGGGCATCCCCTCGCAAGTGATTCACAAGCTTACGGGAATGCTGGTGCATTCGCCGGAAGGGACGGCCTATCAGGTTCGGTTTCTGCTTGCCAATCCTTCCTTTGCCAAGGCGCTGGGCGAAAACGGGCATCAGCACGTCAAAGAGCACTTTCTGCTGACGCAGAACCTCAGACGCTACCTTACATTGTTTCTGGTCCTTCTCGAAGGCGATTGATCCTCATCCACAACCGCGGGGCACTGTGCAGGCCTCGCTTTTTGAGACCGCTGTTCCTTTCACCGAAAACGAAGAGGGATTCTTCGACTTCGCGTCCCGACCGGAAATCGTAAAATGCGCGATTTCCGGCAGAAACCGAGATCGGGCCGCTCCGCTCAGAATGACAGACGGGCGGGAGTTAGGCTTTGCGCAGCGAGCCTAGCCAGTGCACAACTTTTCCTCCCGCAATGGGTTTACAATCCAGGGCATTGCAGGCGTTTCCCCGTATTCATTAGCCACGCCGGGAGGCCGAAATGGCCGCGCCAACACTTCGACGCAAGCATTCCTCCGCACGGCGGGACGTTGTCTTCACCGCACTCGCCGGCCTGATATGTGCAGGCCTCATTTTTCTGGCGCCCTATTTGGCTCAGGGCCGGGATTCGGACACAACGCGCGATTCGCAAAAGGATCGCTCCGCGCAGGTGGCAAGCCTCAAGGGTTTACCGCCCACGGATCTCACCGAAGACAAAGCCATCGTACATGCTCTGAATCGCCTAGGTTATGGTCCGCGCCCCGGAGACGTACAACGCGTCAAAGACATGGGCCTGGCGAAGTGGATCGACCGGCAGCTTCATGCTGAGTCCATCAACGACTCGGGGTTGGAATCACGGCTTTCCCGCTTTCCGACCCTGAACATGTCTTCGGAAGCTCTGCTGGACAAATTTCCGCGGCCTGCGGTTGCCGCCAAGCGCGAAGGTGTAAGCCCGCAGGAATATCGCAAAGAACAGCAGGAGAAATTGCAGGCCGCTCGGCAGGCCGGAGAACCCCAGCAGAACTCAGATGTCCAGCAGGGGCAGATGCCAGAGCAAATGTCTGGGCAGCCGGATGGCGATTCCCAGCAGAGCGAAAACGCGCAGCAGAGCGGAAACAACGCGCCGCCGCAGTCTTCCTCGCCGCAATACATGGCTCCCGATGAGCTTGCGGAGATCCTGCTACCCGGCGCCAAGAACCTCAAAAATCAGAACGGGCCCGGCAATCCCCCCGGCAATCCAATGACGAATTACGAGCAGCTCCAAACGCCACAGCGCGTGATTGCGGAGCTGGCCATGGCCAAGATGGATCGCGCCGTTTACAGCGAGAAGCAGCTTTACGAGCAGATGGTGGATTTCTGGTTCAACCATTTCAACGTCTTTGCCGGAAAGGGCGCGGACCGCTGGCTGCTTACCTCCTATGAGCGCGACGCCATTCGCCCGCACGCGATGGGCAAATTCCGCGATCTGCTGGAGGCCACGGCAAAAAGCCCGGCCATGCTTTTTTTCCTCGATAACTGGCAGAGCGTCGATCCCAAGGCTTGGGCGCGTCTGCAGCAGGAACAGGCGGCGCGTCGAGCGTATCGCGCACGATTCGGTGGCCCTTTCGGCGTGCCGCGGCCTTTCCCCCCTCCCCCCGCGAATCCGAACCAGGCGAAACGGCAGGAGCGCGGCTTGAACGAAAATTACGGCCGCGAGTTGATGGAGCTTCATACGCTCGGCGTCGATGGCGGATATTCGCAGCAGGACGTCATCGAAGTGGCGCGCTGCTTCACCGGCTGGACCATTCGGCAGCCGCAGCGGGATCCGCAGTTCTGGTTTGACGACCGGCTGCACGACCCCCATCCGAAGATGGTGCTCGGGCATAAGATCAATGCCGGCGGGATGAGGGATGGAGAAGAGGTGCTCGATCTGCTCGCCCGCGATCCGCACACGGCGCACCATCTTTCGCTGGAGATTGCGCGACACTTTGTCTCGGATAATCCGCCGGATGCTCTGGTGGACCGCATGACGCAGACGTATGAGAGCAGTGACGGCGATATCCGCGCGGTACTGCACGCTATGATCTATTCGCCGGAATTCTGGTCGCACGACGCCTACCGCGCCAAGATCAAGACACCCTTTGAACTGGTGGCGTCGGCGGCGCGCGCCGTAGGAGCAGAGATCGATCTGCCGCTTGCGCTGGTGCAGTGGACGGGCCGGATCGGCGAGCCACTCTACCAATGCCAGCCGCCCACAGGTTACTCGGATAAAGCCGATGCCTGGGTCAATACAGGGGCGTTGCTCAACCGGCTGAACTATTCGCTGGCACTCGCCGGAAATCGGCTGCCCGGCGTGCGTACGGATATTCCCGAACTGCTGGCCGGCGACGGTTCCGCGCAGCCCGATGCGGTACTCCAGCGAGCCATAGCCGTCTTGCTTTCCGGCGAAGCCTCTCCGCAAACGCGCGAGACTCTGGAAAAGCAGATGAATGATCCGCGAGTGCTACAGGCCAGTCTGGATGACCCGATTACGAAAGTGAACGAAGACATGATCGCGGGATTGGTGCTCGGCGCGCCGGAATTCCAGCGCCGTTGAGCGGAACCGCGGAAGGGAGAACACGATGACCGTTTCACGGCGGGCATTTCTGAAGAATGGCGGCGTAGCGATGATCGGCATGAGCACGCTGCCGGGATTTCTGCGCCGCGCCATCGCCGCGACGCCCATGCCCAATCGCAAGAAGCTCGTCGTGCTCTTCCAGCGCGGCGCCGCCGACGGGCTGAACATCGTCGTGCCCTTTGCCGAGGCTAATTACTACCGCATCCGTCCGACCATCGCCATTCCCCAGCCTCGACAGGGCGGCGAATTAGCAGCGCTCGACCTCGACGGCTTCTTCGGGCTGCATCCGAGCCTCGCGCCTCTCATGCCGCTTTTTCGCAAACAGCAGCTCGCCATTGTCCATGCAGCCGGTTCGCCCGATACGACGCGGTCCCATTTCGATGCGCAAGACTATATGGAGTCCGGCACGCCCGGCGTGAAATCTACCGACGATGGCTGGCTCAATCGCGCCCTGCAGGTTGAGGCCGAACCGGGCGCTTCGCCTTTCCGCGCCGTGGCCATGGGACCAAATTTGCCGCTGACGCTCCGCGGTTCCGCGCCGGCCATTGCCTTGCCGGATGTGCGGCAATTCCGCGTCTTTGCGCAATCGCCGGCGGTGGAGGGCGGCTTCGAGGCGCTCTATGCGCAGACGGTGGATGAAGCGCTGCGCGGCACCGGCACCGAAACGTTTGAAGCCATCGACATGCTGCGCAAAGCCGATCCTTCGCGTTTCCAGCCCGAAAATGGCGCGGATTATCCGCGCAATCGCGTGGGCCAGGCGCTGCAGCAAGTGGCCCAGCTTCACAAAGCCGACATTGGGCTGGAAGTCACCTTCGTGGATACCGGAGGCTGGGACAATCACGTCAACGAGGGCGGCGCGCAGGGCCAGTTGGCGAATCTTTTGCGCGACCTCGGGCAATCGCTCGCCGCTTTCGCACAGGACATGGGCGACCGCATGGACGACATCGTCGTCGTCACCATGTCCGAATTCGGCCGCACCGCGCACGAAAACGGCAATCGTGGCACCGATCACGGCCACGCGAACTGCATGTTTGTGCTGGGCGGCCCGGTCAAGGGCGGCAAAGTCTACGGCAAATGGCCGGGACTCGGCCCCGACCACCTCAACGAAGGCCGCGACCTCACCCTGACTACCGATTTCCGGTCCGTGCTTGGGGAGATCATTTCCCACCATCTGGGCACGAAGGAACTGAGCGCCGTCTTCCCCGGCTTCGACAACGATCCGCGCAAATTCCCCAATCTGCTGAAAGCCTAGCCGCGGCCAACGAGGAAAAAGCAGATCCCTCGGCCAAAATCCGGTCTCGGGATGACAGCTTTACAGAGCCGAGATTTTCGTCTCGACATCAATCCGCGGGAGCGCGGGAGACTTCAGCTTTTTTTTTGGCGCCCTCGGAGGTGCGGATGCGCATGCCGTAGAA
>DASPYR010000062.1:0-14077 GCA_035636675.1 Rugosimonospora sp.
ACTGTCCATTTATCCCGTTCGACCCCGACCACGTCCAAGTGGCCCATGAGCAGCAGCGGACGCTTGGCGCCGTTGCCTTTGAGCCGCGCCACGATGTTTCCGCGCCCTGGCGCTGACTCAAAAATCTCCGAAGCAACCCCCTCTTTATCGAGAACCGCTTTGATATAGTTCGCTGCCTTCACCTCATTGCCCGGAGGATTACTCGTGTCGATCTTCACCAGATCCGTGAGGAATTGAACTGCCTCAGCCCGCGAGGCATCTGTTATCGCGCTCGAAGCTGCGGAAGGTTGCTGCGCCGAAGCAGCAGACACGAAGATAAGAGTGGAGACGATTACACTAACGAAGATCCTGGTCATGGCCAAACTCCCCGGGGGACGCGCAGGCACCTTGTCTGCACTTATTCACTGCATAAACCCGCGGTTGGCGCAAAGACTATGTCATTCACGTATTTGCGTCAACAAGAGATGGGTTCGCGACGTCGTTCGCGACATTTCAGGGGAAAGAAGACGGGGACACGCGGCGTTTGGTCGCATGCTCAAAAGCGTAGGCAAGTTCGATGAGCCGTGGCTCGCTGCACGCGGTTCCAGTGAAGCTCACGCCGAACGGCGCTGGTTTGGCGTCGAATCCGTCGGGAAACGGCGGCATGGGCTCATTTGCAATCACGCCGAACGGAACGATTACGGAGGGATAGCCTGGTTTTGCGACAATAGCAGCCCCCGTCGCGCCGGGGAATAGGAGAGCGTCTAAATGATTCTCCTTGAGTGCAGCATCAATGCCATACGTAGCCGCCAACGCAATATCCTTGGCACGATCTGCTTCATATCGGGCGCGGTCCGCATCCACATCCATCTCGTCTGAGATGTCGAGCTGGGACTGCCCGTACTTAATGGCGCCCGCGGCTTGGTGAGCGAGATTGAACTGCCGAAGGTCGGCTAGCGACTCTACCGGTGCGGTTGCGCCCAGGGTTTGGAGCCACTTGTTGAAATCGCGTTTCATACCGTATTTCAAAACGATCGAGCAATTCTCGTCTTTTCCTTTTCCGTTCTGATCACCTGAGCACATGCTCCACAAAACCAAATTGCTTTGCGGATCTGCAGAAGTGACGCTCGGAATGTCAGCCGGATCCACGATGATTGCTCCACGTTTCTTGAGAATCTCAATCGCTTCAGCCATGAGAAGCTTCTGGTTCGGGCTGAGGCCGCCGCCTGCAATAATCGTGCCCGGCGGCACCACCTCGTCGTAGTAGAAGGCTCGCGGAATGCCGATGCGCGCACCTTTCAAAGCGTTCTGTTTGAGAAAGCGCCTATAGTCGTGCCTGGGCGGAGGTTGGCACGCGCGGGTGGCAGGGTCATTTGGGTCGGGCGCAGCACCTTCCATGGCTCCCAGCAGCATCGCGGCATCGGTCACACTTTTGGCAAGAGGACCAGGTGTGTCCTGATCCGCGGTGATCGGAATGACGCCGTACCGGCTGATACGTCCGACGGTTGGCTTGATAGCCGCGAGCATATTTTGATTTGCCGGATTGAGAATCGAGCCGGAGGTCTCCGTGCCAACATTGGCAGCCCAGAAATTTGCCGCCGTGCCAATACCCGAACTCGACCCACCGGCCGCAAGGGCGGGGCGGCCATCAAAGCTCGCTTCACGCGGATCGCGTCTCGGATCGTAGGGGTTCATCCCATATCCGGCAATGGCGCTGTAGTTCCCAGGCATGGGCGTGGGTGAGCCGGCGACCCAATTCGCCAATTCGGTCATGCTCGTCTTGGCGATAATCACCGCTCCCGCTCGCCGAAGATTTGTCGTGAGCGTCGCCTCGTAAGGCGGCGTGAAACCATCGAAAGCGAGAGCTCCGCCCGTTGTGGGCATGTTCGTGGTTTGGATATTGTCCTTGAGCGCGATCGGTATTCCATGAAGGGGACCGCGTATTCTGCCGCGAGCGCGTTCCCGATCGAGCGCCTCGGCTTCTTTCAGCGCGTTTGGGTTGACGGTAATGGCCGCGTGCAGCTTGTCTTCATAGAGCGCGATCCGGGTGAGGTATTGCAGGACCAACTCTCGCGAGGTGACGCGCCCCGTCCTCATGGCCGCTTGCATCTCAGGGATAGAGGCTTCTATGACGGTAAATGATCGCTGAGACGGCTTCAGCGCCCGAGGCCTCTTTTGATTCTGAGCAGAGGCGGTGGCGAGTGATACGAGAGCAAGAAAGATGGAAATGAGCCAGGGTTTCATGCCGAGAGATTTTATGCTAAATCGCTTGGGGCTTTTCAACGGCAAGCGAGCCGCCTGAGGAGGTGCGCAAGTCTGCTGTCCGCCCCAGACCCGCGGCATCACGATGTGTGTGATTAGTGGTTAGCCGGCTGAGCGGCTAGATTGCGCGAGATTGCAGGCGCTTTGCTGGTGTTCTTATCTGGCAATGCGAAAACGTAAAGGGCATTGCCCGTCTGAGGATGGTGCACGTCAGGCTCGATCATCCGGGGAACATTCCGCGGGCTACCGCCGCCGAGTCCCGTGGTGACGGCGATGTATTGTTTGCCACCGACACTGAAGGACACTGGAAAACCTTGCACCGACGTACCGAGTCGAACCTGCCACAGAACTTCCCCTGTGTTCACGTCCAAGGCTCGGAAATTACGATCTAAATCGCCGGCAAAAGCCAGACCGCTACTCGTTGAGAGCACTGCGGTCAAGAACGCCGGCCTTTGGTCATGCGTCCAAACTTGTTTCATGGTTTTGACGTCGAAGGCGGCGAGTTTGCCGACGTTGCCGTCCGAACCTGGCATCTCATAAAAACGCCGGTCACCCGCCGTGCCGCCTGAGCCCTCCGTGAAGGTGACTTTGCGTCCGGACATCTCCATACAGCTCTGGCTGAGGGGAATGATCAGCACTTTGCTTCCAGGATCATAGCTCATGGCCTGCCAGTTATGACCACCTTCGGTGCTTGGACATGACGGGATCCATTGCTGAGTTTTGGACGCAATGATGTCCGGGCGGTAAGCGAGCAGCCCCTTTTTCCGATCAAGCCAGGTGAAGACGTTCTGAAATACCGTTTCCTTCGCGTCGATAAACTCGCCGGTCTTGCGGTCAAGCTTCCACAGGATGCCCGCTTTGCCGATCGTGAAGGCGACTTTTCGATCGCCGATATCAACCAAGACTCGCTCGTAAACTTCGTCGAGATCGAGGGACTCACCGGGAACATGCTGGAAATACCAGGCGAGTGTACCGTCGTTTGGCCGCAAAGCCAGCGTCGCGCTGGAGTAAAGCGCCGCCGCCGCGCCGGTTCCCCGGCTGGCCTGCACCCAGGGCTTGGCCTGTGCGACGCCCCAGTAAGTGAGGTTCAATTCCGGATCGTAACTTCCCGTGATCCAAGTCTCGGCGCCAACTCGCAGCATGTTGGGAACGTCGCCCCAGCTGTCTCCGCCCGGCTCGCCGGATCGCGCCTCGGTGTTGAATCGCCAGAGCACTTTTCCGTTCGAGGGGTCGAACGCAGTGATGAAGCAGCCTTGCTCGCTATCCTTAGACTTGTATCGATCGCAACCGCCGAGCCCCTGCAGCACCTTGCCGCCGATCACAATCGGACCGCTGCTGTTGCCATAGCCCTTGGCGTTGTCTGCAATAACGGCATCCCACACCGTTTCGCCCGTACGTGCGTTAAGTGCGACCAGGCGCGCATTGGTGGTTGCGACGAACACCTTGTCCTGATAGATAGCGAGATTCCGCGTCGCACCGGTGCCGCCGCTCTGCTCTCCTCCTGAACTCAGGCGATTCTCCCAGATCAACTCGCCAGTGCGGGCGTCGAGCGCCTGAACGATGTTGTTTATATTCGCCAGATAGATGATTCCATTGTGCACTAAAGGCGAGGGCTCATTCGCCGCATTACCCTCATTCATCGCCCACACCCAGGCGAGGCGCAGGTCATGTACGTTCTCGCGCGTGACCTGCGTCAGGGCTGAGTGATTCCACGCCTGATAGTTGCCGCGAATCATCAGCCAGTCGTTGGGATCGGGACGACGCAGCATTTCGTCGGTGACAGGAACATAGTCCTTCACTTCCCGGCTGAACGTAACACCCGCCGGCGGCCCGGCCGGTCTTGCAGCACCAGCCGGTCGTACGGCGCTTTGCGCGGGAGTTTCCTGCGATAGCGCCGCAGGCATTTCGCCGTTGGCGAGTTCGCCAATTCCTATAGCGGTCGTTGCCGTGAGCGGCTTAGTGCCCGGAGTCGCACCATTGGACTGAAGAATGAAGGCGACAATCGCAACCACGTCCTGTTCCCCAATTGAGCCTACCTTGCCCGGTGGCATGCTAGTCGAAATGCGGTTGAACAGGTCTCGGGTTGCGCGGCTACGCCATGTGTTCATGAAGTCCGGTCCAGCGAGCGGCAGCGCCTCGTTGCTGCCCTTCAGATCGGGCATGTGGCACGCCGCGCAATTGGCCAGGTAGGCGGCTCGGCCGGCGGTGAACTGCTCGGCAGTATAAGAGTCTGATCTCACCACCTGTTGTCCGGCAGCGCTTACTGGAACCACAATCACCGCGACCACGGTTAGAAACAGGCGCGCTCTTTTTCTGGTCATGTCAGTACCCCTTCAACGCAATATCCATCCCCACAGGTTCCCCTCTGGGGCGCGTTCGGAATCAATTTGCACGTAGAGGCGGCCATTCCTGAGGTCCTCAACTTCTGAAGACGTTAGATCGAGCGACCCACTGATGCTGCCAGTCCTCTCTTTGGTAACGGCGAGATCGTGGACCGCGGGCCCCCGAATACCCTTTTGTGGTCCGATGTGGAGGCTCGCGCGAATAGCAGGTGAGCGCAATCCCTGGAATGACCCCGTGATCGTGAGCTTGTTACCTGCCAAAACAGCCTTTAAGAAACCTGAGCCGGCGACGGTAGGCAGCATCGTCGCGTCCACCGGAACCGTGGAGAGTCGTGCCTTGAACGATTCTCCATTCTGGGCAATGGCCGAAGATCCCGCCAGTAAAATCAAGGTGCCAACTAAAGCGCTGATGCGTACGCGTTGATTCGCCATTGTAAAAGGGTTACGAAATTGTTTCAGGTTAACGTCTGCGGGGCATCTTACGCCTACTGTTTCCCGGCTTGCAAACCTTAAACGCTGTCGATTTCTGGATCAGGCTGCTGCTGTAGCGAGTCCAGAACTGCGGAAACGCCGCGGTCAATTCAGCGGCCCACTATGGCAGCTTTTTCGCCCGGGACGGCGCTCGGTATTTCGGTGCGCCCGAGCAGGAGGATGGCCAGAGATGCCGCCGCTGCCAGCACCACCAGTGGCAGCAGCGCCAGCGAAAACCTCCCGGTCACGTCCTTAATAAATCCCATCAGATACGTCGTGCCGAAACCAGCAAGATTGCTGAGGGCGTTTATTTGCGCCAGGCCGACAGCCGCTGTGCTTGCTGAAAGCCACTCGGTCGACACCGCCCACGCAGGTCCTTTGCCCGCATAAATACCGATCACGGCCAGGCACAGAATGACGAGGATCCAGAATAGCGAGTCGAACAGGAGCGCTGCCGCAAGACTGAATGTCGTCAGCATTAGCGGCAACCCGGCGTGCCAAATCCGCTCGCCACTTTGGTCCGATCGCCTTCCCCA
This sequence comes from Rugosimonospora sp., assembly GCA_035636675.1. Lineage (GTDB taxonomy): Bacteria > Acidobacteriota > Terriglobia > Acidiferrales > UBA7541 > Palsa-189. The sequence continues at coordinate 5,591 of DASPYR010000062.1, forward strand.
CCAGACCATGATCACCGAAGCCAGCCCAAAAGGAATGGAATTGAGCAGCCCGGTCTGCAGGTTGGTGAGGCCGTAAGATTTGATAATCTGCGGCTGCCACAGCTGGAGCCCGCTGCTTACGGCCGTGCTTCCCGCCAAGACCAAGCTGAGCACGAGAACATGCTTGTTCCACAATACCTGCCAAAGACTCAGACGCCCTACGAGCCGCTCCCGCCGCGTCTCGGCATCGAGCCTGCTCTCCAGCCAGTTTCGCTCATTGGCGCCGAGCCATTTCGCATCGGCAGGCCGATCGCTCAGCACGAACAGGCATGCGAACCCCAATACAACAGCAGGAACGGCTTCCAGGATGAACATCCACTGCCATCCGCGGAGCCCTAGCCATCCATCGATTCCAAGCAAAGCCGCCGAGATCGGCGACCCGAGGAAACTCGAGACAGGAATGGCCACCGTAAACATTCCGATGATTCGCGCCCGATAGTGGGCAGGAAACCAGTAAGTCAGGTAGAGAATTACTCCCGGGAAAAAGCCGGCCTCCGCCGCCCCTAGCAGCAGACGCATCGCGTAGAACGAGTGCGGACCCTTCACCAGGGCCATTCCGCCGGCCAGAAATCCCCAAGTGATCATGATTCGGGCGATCCAGCGACGCGCGCCGACCTTTTGCAAGAGCAAGTTGCTTGGCACTTCACAGAAGAAATACGAAACGAAAAAAAGACCGCCCCCAAGGCCAAATACGGTGGCGGACAGGTGGAGGTCCCGGACCATCTGCAGCGCCGCGAAACCAAGATTGACCCGGTCCACAAAGGAGATGAAATAACAGATCATCAAGAAGGGCACGATTCGCAGGGCAACCCGCCGCATCGTGCTGGCTTCCAGTGTGTTTCTCTCGGCCAGCGTGTTTCTATCGGAAGGTTCGCTCTTGGGAGTCACGGTCGGGTTCTTCCTATGAGATCCGCCCGTCTTATCCGAGAAGGCGGCTGCTTCGCCATCGGAGAGAGCATTGACGGCGCTGGAGTCCGGATTCTACATTCTGTCGAATGTTTTTTAACACATTCCATTCATCACACGGAGGATAAGTGGATTCTCGGACCGATTCTTGTACGGGGCCCGATCCCCACACGAAAATTCCGCGGTTCAAGATGCCTTCATTGGCCTGCGACGCGCACTGCCATGTCTTCGGTCCTGCGGCGAAATTTCCCTACACCCCGAACCGCGCCTATACGCCGCCCGACGCCCGCAGGGAGAGCCTGGCGGCCCTGCACAGAACTCTCGGAATTGAGCGATGCGTGATTGTTCAGGCGAGCTGTCACGGCACCGACAACCGTGCCATGCTCGATGCCATCGCCACAAGCGGCGGCCGTTATCGCGGCATCGCCATCGTCGATCAGACGTTCACCGACCAGGATTATGCTGCGTTGCAGGAGGGCGGGATCCGAGGCGTGCGCTTCAATTTCGTCAAGCACCTGGGCGGCATGCCGGACATGAATGTCTTCCGCCATGTTGTCGAGCGAATTCAGCCGCTCGGATGGCATCTAGTCGTTCATCTCGACGCCGCCGATATCACCGAGCTTTCCGGGATTTTGCGCAAGCTTTCGCTCCCGTTTGTCATCGACCACATGGGGCGCGTCAAGGCGGGTGAGGGCATCGAACAAGAGCCGTTTCGGGCGCTTCTTGGTCTGCTGAAACTTGAGAACTGCTGGGTCAAGGTCTGCGGCTCCGAGCGCGTTTCGGCGACGGGCCCCCCGTTCCTGGACGCAATTCCGTTCGCTCAGGCGCTGCTGAACGCCGCTCCCGGACGTGTGCTGTGGGGCACCGACTGGCCTCACCCAAACGTCGGCCGCCACATGCCGAACGACGGAGATCTGGTCGACCTCCTGCCGCTGATCGCGCCCAGCGAGGAGCTCAGGGAAAAACTTTTGGTCAAAAATCCGGCGACTCTCTACGATTTCCAACCCTGATCGTTCGCGCCATATCTTGGCCGCAGTAATGATGTCACCTTGCAGGACACCGGGAGAGAGAACGCATTTGCATTCGTTTGACGGCGCCTTGCCCGCAATCTGTGCTATAATGTGGTTGCGTTTGTTGCTCTTGTAAAACCTTTAGATTTGTTTAAAGGGGCTGCGAGTCCAATACAACTTGCGGCCCCTTTTTGTTTTCTGCTGAGGGCGGCTCGAGACGCACCAGATAGCTCAGACAAAAAGAAGGAACAAATAAGTGAAAGAACAAGGAACAGTAAAGTGGTTCAATGCCAGCAAAGGATTCGGATTCATCCAGCGCCAGTCCGGTGAGGACGTTTTCGTGCACTTCTCCGCGATTCAGGGAGACGGGTACAGGTCACTCGCCGAGGGCCAAGCGGTCGAATTCGATGTCACCAAGGGTCCAAAGGGCCTGCAGGCAGCGAACGTCACCGCCCTCTAGTCCGAACGGGCTTGCTAAGTTTTCCATCCCCGGCAAAGCCGGGGATGGAAAACACAATTTAGAAGCTGCACTCCGGGCAAAAAAGGGGCGGCCATTTGATCTCTTTTGACGCCCACCGCGCGTCAGGGAATAAGCGCGCCTCAGGAGAAAGCAATAATGAAGAACTTGTTTGTCGGCAATATGAGTTTTCAAACAACGGAAAGCGACCTACGCGCCCTCTTCGAGCCTTTCGGGCAAGTCACGCGCATCCACATCGTGAGTGATCGGGAAACCCACCAGCCACGAGGATTCGCTTTCGTCGAAATGGCCAAAGACGACGAGGCCGCTAAAGCGATGAGTGAACTTAACGGAAAAGAAGTGGCCGGCCGCGCCCTGCGGGTCAACGAGGCCACTCCGAAGCCGGAACACAGCGGTCCCCGGGGCAACAGCGGTTTTGGCTCACGGGGCGGCGGGGAGAAAAGAGGAGGGGGCCCACGGGGTCGCGGCGGATTTTCGACTGAGGATTATCGTGGCGCCGCCCGCCAGCCCAAAGAACCGCGCTGGTAACTTCGTGAAGCGCCGCTAGCTGCAACCGCACGCTTCATAATCCTGTCCGCTAGAGGAGAATCGATGAGCATCACCTTCCAGAAGCGCCAAAAAGAGATGAAGCGATTGGAAAAGCAACGTGCCAAAGCGGAGCGACGCGCGCAGAGGAAAGTTGCCAAGCGAGCAGCCAATGAAAACCCCGAAAGCGATCCAACCCTAAGTACACCTCAGCCTGAAGAAGATGCGAGATAGGTCTGCGCGCCTGCCCCGGAGGCTTATCGCCCCCCGGTTCAACCAAATCCAGTAAGTTACTCATGGCTCTGACCTGGCGGGAATCGATATGGTCTCCGCCTGCGCTTCGTTTTCGGCGTTCCTGGCTATTTTTTTCTGGGCGCGGCGCTCGGCCTTCAGACGCTGCTTCTCCAGCCGCTTGACTTCCTTTTGGCGCTTCTGGAACGTAATCCTGCTCATTACGATCTCCTGAAATCGGGATTGAACTGCGCGAACAGAACTGCGAGATACGGGACGAGAAAGTCCGGCAGGATTGTCTCACGCCTGGAGCCTACCAGCGAGGTTCGCTTGGCCTTCGGGCCGATTCGCTTCCTTAGTTCAAAATCGGTCGCGTCCACCTCTACCGCTGTTCCGATTTTCGCCGCCGCGTGAACCGCCGCGCTCCGGTCTGGGTGTGGCTTCGTTCACCTTCAAGGCGCGTCCGGCAACTTCTTTCCCATTCAAGGCAGATATTGCCTTGGTCGCTTCGGCATCATCGGCAATCTCCACAAACGCAAATCCCCGAGGCTGCCCGGTTTCACGGTCCGTCACGATGTGAATACGCGTGATCTGTCCAAATGGCTCAAACAGAGCGCGCAGGTCGCTTTCCGTAGTCTGAAAACTCATGTTGCCGACAAACAGGTTTTTCATATCTTCTCTCCTTAGCAACCACAGGTCCCAGGATCAGGCTTCCAGGAAAGCGCGAAGCTTTCCCGATCGGGAGGGGTGGCGCAGTTTCCGCAGTGCTTTTGCTTCGATCTGGCGGATGCGCTCGCGCGTAACTGCAAAAGAATTCCCCACCTCTTCCAGAGTGTGCTCGGAACCGTCTTCCATGCCAAAGCGCATCTTGATGATGCGCTCCTCGCGCGGGGTCAGCGTCTTCAACAATGACGCCGTCTGCTCTTGCAGATTGAGTTTGATGGCCGCATCTGAAGGTGACGCGATCGCTTTGTCCTCAATGAAGTCGCCCAGATGCGAACTCTCCTCCTCGCCTATGGGCGTTTCCAGCGAGATGGGGTGCTGCGCGATCTTCTTTACCTTCCGCACGTTGTCGACGGGAATCTCCAAGCGCTCGGCGAGTTCTTCCAGGGTGGGCTCGCGGCCGAGTTCCTGCACCATTTCGCGGCTGGCGCGTATCATCTTGTTGATGGATTCGATCATGTGCACTGGCACGCGTATCGTGCGCGCCTGATCAGCGATAGCCCGCGTAATAGCCTGGCGAATCCACCATGTAGCATAGGTCGAAAACTTGTAACCGCGCCGCCACTCGAACTTCTCTGCTCCCCTCATGAGGCCGATATTTCCCTCTTGGATCAAGTCCAGGAACTGCAGGCCATGGTAGGTGTACTTCTTGGCGATGGACACAACCAAGCGCAGGTTTGCTTGGGTCAACTCCCTTTTTGCCTGTTGGGCGGCAGCCTCGCCGCGCAGAATGATCTGTAGCGCGCGTTTGAGTTCCGTCAGTCCAACCTCACTCGCCTCGGAAATTTCCGTTAGGTCCGCGCGGCGCATCCCCAGCTCGCGTCGAGCCGCCGCATCTCCCTTGGATAAGTCGGCGCGGCGCTCGAGTTTGCCCACCTCCCGCTCCAGCGAGTGCAGACGCTCGACAGTCTGGCGGAGCTTGGCGATCAGCCGGTCCCGCTCACGTGTGTTGAATTCGATGGAGCGCGCCCATCGGGACATCTGAATGCGCGTCCGAGAGATTGTGTACCGGGCATGCAAATGGGAGCGTTTCTTCGATTTCGGAGTACGCCGGAGTCGCGCCGCTTGTTTTAGCGCAACGTCGTAGAGAGCGGCGATATTACCCAGAGTCTTTAGAGTCTGCCGCGTCTTTTTCTCGATCTCTTCTTCTTTCAATTCGTCGTCATCGAACCGCACGATCTCTTTGATCGAACGGGTCCCCTCGCGCAGATTCTTGGCAATTTCCAAAAGCTCTTTGATGACGATGGGCGAACGTGTAATTGTTTTAAGAACCAGAAGCCGGCCCCGCTCGATGCGCTTCGCGAGAGCGACTTCGCCCTCGCGCGTCAGCAACGGAACCAAACCCATCTCGCGCAGATAGATGCGGACCGGATCGTTCGTTTTGTCGAGAAGGCCCGGCGTCAGATCAAGCTCTTCATGGCCGGGGGCGTCCTCCTCTTTCGCTGTTTCCAGCGGTTCGCCGGCTTCCAGCGTGGAGGCCGCAGCCTTTGCGGCGGAAACATCTTCGTAGATGTTGATGCCACTGCGCTCGAACGTAGAGAGCAGATCGTTAATTTCTTCAGGCGAGTTGACTTCGGGCGGCAAAATGTCATTCACCTCGTCGAACAGCAAGTAGCCCCGCTCCTTGCCTAGCGCAATGAGGTGCCGCATCTGGTCATACTTCTCTTCAATTGCCTGCGACAAAGGGCCTCCGTTTCGTTCGCCTTAGTCTTGCCGTCGTTTCTGAAAGTAGCTCCCAGACTTGGGGCTGCTGTGCGTGCTGTAGTCGGCCAGCTCCAAGTCGGTAATGCAAAACTGCGTTGTGGAGAGATCAGTTGCGTTGGCGGCGAGTTCGCGACGGAGTCTCAACGAACAAATAATGGGTCCGTCCTGGTACCGCGCTCGATGGGACACGAATGCATCGTTTGCGATAGTCACAGTGTATTCGCGAGGCAGGCCAGATTCATCACGAACAACAAAACTGTATTCGCGAACCACAGCGCCAGCCGTAAAGCCAACATACTGTACGGTAATCTGGTCAGCCATTTGTACGCTTCCGGGCTATTTCGGCTTCTCGAAGGCCCCGAGCCGAAAACACAAAGGAGCCGCGAGTTGTGTCGGCTCGCAGCCCCTTTAAACGAATCCAAAGGTTTTTACAAGTGCAACAAACGCAACCTTATTTTCTCATAGATCCGGCCGTGGCGCACATCGAATTCTCGGTGGCGGTTTCCCGAAGATAACGCGGCTGTTCGACCCTTTAAAAGCCGTGCAGATGTGGGTCGGCTCATTCCCGAGTGGGCGGGCCGGATGCTCTCAGGCGCTGAGACGAGGACACTTCGGCAATGAGTTCTCGGCGTGATGAGTTCCCTGGCATCAGATCAGATTTGTTTCACTGCGGCTTCCCTTCACATTCCGCGTCAGCGCCATCAGTTACCGTGCTATAATGACGTCTGCGTTTGCTGCTCTTGTAAAAACCTTTTGATCCGTTTAAAGGGGCTGCGAGTCCACACCACTCGTGGGCCCCTTTAGTATTTTCGGACTAAAAGGAGGGGGACCACAATTTGGCCCGCCAAGGCCTCCTGTAAGCAAACGGTGGAACCAGAGAAAGAGGCGCCCCATGAACCCAGCGGAGAAACACGGCAGCCGTGTCGATCGGCTGGTCCGCGAACGATGGATAGTTGAAGAAACACTGACCCATCTTAAGGCCGCCGCCAGAAAATTGCTGCGCGCCCATGCGAGTCTGGACCGCATTCGCGCCACTGCCCTGGCGCTTCGCGCAACGTTGAAGATCAAGGGCGAGCTGGAAAAGCAGCTCACGGAATCTCATTGCACCGTTCAATTTGTCTACCCGCTCTGAGTCTTATTTCACACAGGAGCGATCGTTTTCTGTGGCCGGTTTAACAAAGGAGGCTCGCTATGAAGGTGATCCCAGAAGGGCAATACGTTAAGCATTATCGCTACGGCATGGGCGTGGTCACCGAGTCCGATACCAAGCAAACTTCCATTGATTTCGACCTCCACGGCCTGAAAAGATTCGTCACCACCTTGATGGTCGTGGAACTTTCTGACCTGACTCCTCCCCCCCGCGTACGCGCCAAACACGGCGCCAAGGTCTATGCCCGGCTCGCATCGACCAAGGCCGGCGGCCAATCTGCGTCCCCATCCGGAGAAAAATAAAATGAAAAGCGTTTTTGTCAGCAATATGAATTCCCAGACCACGGAAGCCGATTTGCGGATCTTGTTCGAGCCTTTCGGTGAGATTGCGCGCATTAACATTGTCAATGATCGAGACACGGGCCTGCCCTGCGGTTTTGCCTTCGTGGAAATGGCAGACGACAGGGAAGCCGCCCACGCTATGACCGGCCTTAATGGCAGGGAAGTGGCCGGGCGCACGTTGCGCGTCAACGAAGCGGCTTCCGGGCTGCAACGCAGCAGGCCTTACAGCAACTTCTCCGGCCCCGGCGCCAGATAAACCTGAGAGAGAGCTAAGAAAAGGCGGTCTGTTTTTTGTGATTGGCAAGGCCCGGCTGTCCGCATACGGAGAGGATGCGTGTTCGCATACTTCTGCAGGCGCTGTTCACGCTGCAAAATCGGTTTCATCTTGCAACTGCTCCTGGATCCCGGGAGCGGGCTGCCAGTATTGCCGTTTGCGGCCTCGACCGGTAATTCCTGCCCTTTGTGCCACGCGACTTTTGAACCGTGGAACTATTTCGTGATCCAAAGATCGTCGCCCCTCGGTCAATCGCTCGGCCCCGATACCTGACCCCAGGCACGCGGAAACGGCCTATCGGCACCAGCAAGTCTTCCGTAGGAGTTGATCCCCGGTCAGCCGCCTGCCGCCAGAAGAAAGCTAGCGCGCGGTACGCATAGTCATAGCGGCCTGCAAGGCCCTCGAATACATCCACAACCATGGGCATGCGTCTGGTGATCAATTTCCTATATCACCTAGATTTGTCTGCCCCTCTTCTACTCCCTCGCTTTCGTGGTTGTCGGTTGAGGAACGAATCTGGAAGTTGTCCCAGGGGTCAGGCGGCCCACTCTTGCCTTGCCAGAATGGACCACCCGCCCTGGGAGAGCAGCCGCGGACGCCAGTTGCGCGGATCGGCTATCTCGAATGCCACTCCCGCAAGCCCACCAGATCAGCTACCTACCGAGAGCGGGGCACCCACCCTCGGGACCGAAGGTCCCATTGATATTGCCACCCGCGTGGAGCTGGATATTGCCACCCGCCAGCGTGTGGAAGCAGGATGGTCCGCATGGTGCGGTCGCATAGAAGGTCCCGGTCCCGTCTTGCAGCGCGATGTCGAACTGGTCCATGGTGCCCGGTTCGCCCTGGTCATTGCCCCGCACGCCAAAGTTGACGTTGGGGTGCAACGGGTCGTTCGTCCTAGCTGTACCACAGATGATACGGGCACCGGTGGGCTGGTGCGGCGCCCCGCCATCGGGCACACCACCAACGAAATCCTGGAAGTAGCCCGTGATGGTGAGCCAGTGAACGGTGAAGGGGACGGGGACTGTTGGGCTTGAGCTGATTCCGCTGCCGTGGTCGACGTACTCCAGATGGCCCCACAACCCGTGTCCGTCTCCTCCTGGCTT
>DASPYR010000063.1:0-5880 GCA_035636675.1 Rugosimonospora sp.
GCAGGTCGTACTTTTTCACCGTAAATTCCATCTACGATTTCCTCCGCCAGAAGCCACGGATTCAAACCGGCTACTCTACCCTGTTTTAAAGAAGGGATAAAGATAGTAGTAGTAACCGTGCGTGTGCAAACGAGGATATCGTCTCAAGGCCCACTGTTTAAGCGCTATATCGGGTGGACGAACCGGAGAATATTGTTCGCGGCCGGTGGAAAACTGGCACTGCCAGATCGCGTGCGAGAAGGCTTTCCACAGTGGCCGCAAACCGCCCACATCGTTTACACAGTCTTTTCCTCACACAGCAAGGCAAGAAGGAAGACCAAGAATGAAAATCACGGGAAACTGGGACAGGTGGCTGCCGAGTAATTTCCACTCGGGGCGGAGCTGAACCCTTTGTGTCTGTGGAAATCCTGTGCATCTCCTGTGCAGCTTCCCCTGTGTGATCCGCGATTTTTCCCTTGCCGCGCGCATCAGCTTTCGTGGACAATCGGACCTCGTCGGTGGTATGACGCGAAGGTCCTGTGACACCCCCGGCCGCCCTCGCGACACTGGCAAATCAGGGGAACAACTAGGCTGGAGTCCTAGGCTAGAAACATTCAAATTGGTGGGTTGCCGCTGGGCCGTATTTCCACAGCATTTCCACATGCTGTGGAAATACCATGCCTGCCTATTCGCGGCCTCTAAAACATGAACTCCTGGGAAAAAATTCTCCAGCATATGGAAAGGCGGGTTAATCCGCACAGCTTTGCCACTTGGTTCCTTCCTACGAAGCAGGAGGGGGCCGATAACGGCACTGTAGTCGTTCGGGTCCCTTCGCGGCCCTTTCGAAAGCGCCTAACTGAGACTTACGGCGAATTGCTGCAGGCGGTGCTGGTAGAAGTGGGCATGCCGGACGTGCAGCTCAATTTCGTTTGCAGCGAGCCGGAGCCTCCTTCGCCGGGCGCAACATCGCCGATCAAACAAACGCGTCTCGATTTCGACGGCGTCGATCATCAACTCAATCTGCGATACACGTTCGACACGTTTGTCGTCGGCGGGTCCAATCAGTTCGCGCACGCGGCGTCGCGGGCGGTGGCCGAAGCTCCGTCGAGGGCTTATAACCCCCTTTATCTCTATGGCGGGGTGGGGATGGGGAAAACACACTTGATGCAGGCGATCGGCCATATGGTGAAGGCGTGCAATCCAGGCCTCCGGCTCACTTACATCAGCGCCGAGAAGTTCACCAACGAGGTGATCAATTCGCTCCGCTTTGATCGCATGATCAGTTTTCGAGACCGTTTCCGCTCCGTGGACGTCCTGCTGGTTGACGATATCGAGTTCATCGCCGGGAAAGAGCGCACCCAGGAGGAATTTTTTCATACCTTCAACGCTTTGCACGACCTACAAAAACAGATCGTGCTGTCTTCCGACTGCCCGCCCAAAGAAATCGCGGCCATCGAAGAGCGCTTGCGTTCACGCTTTGAATGGGGATTGATCGCGGATATCCAGCCGCCCGATCTCGAAACCAAGATCGCCATCCTCCAGAAGAAGGCCGACTCCGAGCATTTCCCGCTTGCCGATGACGTCGCGGAGTTCATCGCGCGCTCCATCAAGTCCAACGTACGCGAATTGGAGGGCGCGCTGACGAGGCTTGTCGCTTACGCTTCGCTCACCGGCGCCCCTATAAACCTCGGCACGGCACAGCAAGCGCTGCGCAATATCATCGCCACTCAAGACAAAAAGGTAACGATTGAATTGATCCAAAAGCGCGTCGGCGAACAGTTTGGTCTGAGGGATCAGGATCTCAAGATACGCTCGAATGCCAAAGCGATTGCCTTCCCGCGCCAAATCGCTATGTATCTGGTGAAGCAATTGACTTCCGCTTCGCTGCCGGAGATCGGGAAGCAATTCGGCGGCAAACACCACACCACCGTGCTGCACTCGATTAATAAGATCGAAACTCTGCGCCGCATCGACAAAGATCTGAACCGCACGATCAGCCGCCTGCTCGATACCCTCGGCTAATCCAGCCGGCCGCCTCAGTACCTGCGCGGCGGAATCATTCGGAGCGGTGAACAACGCCCGAGGACCGCGGGAATTCGTAAATTCCAAGCAGATCGTGGCCCAAGAGCAGGCGGTCCTTTTCCGCGAGGATGAAATTGGGCACCATGCGGGCGCCACTCGTGGTGTAAGCGCGAGCGCTGCCCGTATGGTTATTGGTGTTATCGAAGTGCATCAGCAGGTTGCCGAGGGCGAGCCAGAGTTCCTGGGTTTCAGGGTCGACTCCGAAGCCAGAAATGATTTCATGCGGAACCAGTGCCTTTCCGGAAGCGATCCGGGCGATTTCCTGGCGCGCCGACTGGGCCATGGGTTGGAGATCGAGCGTGGTGAGCGACAACTCATCGAGAAGATTCCCGGAGGTGTAGTCATATTTTCGTACGGTAGGTTCCGGCAAGTAGCGGAAGGCGAAGTATAGATTGCCGGCCTTATCCGAGGCCAGATGTCCAAGGTTTAGCCTGTAATTGAGTTCGGCGTCGTCGCTCAGGTCAGCTAGTTCGCCGAATTCACGCAGAAGCGTGCCGTGCAAATCGTAGACGGCAATCAGGTGTTCGGCATGAGCCCCGCACACCGCAAACTGATCGTGCGGCAAGGCAATGATTTGAGTGGGTGCGGGAATGCGGAAATGCGCGAAGAGCGTGCCGTCCACAGCGTAAATGCTGACGGCATTCCCGCCGAGGTCGGCGATGTACACGCGGCCCGATGCATCGACATCCAGCGAATGAGGAGAAACAATTTCGCCGCGCCGCGGCTGGGCGGGAATCTGCCGCAGTTTCTTCCCCTGTGGGTCAAAGACAACTACGGCGGGCGCAGGGGACATAGAAGTCTTAGAAGGCTTAGACGACTTTGACGGCGGAGTCGGAATAGGAGCCGCCAAGACATAGTAGGAGCCATCGGGCCCGCGGCGAATGGTTCGGAAGCCGGCTCCGACGTCAAAGAATACGCGCCGCTTGGCGTCTAGAGTCGGCTCCTCCTGTGCTCGCACGGGCGGCTCAAAAATGGCGGCCAGGCCTACGACCGCAAGAGCAAGCGGGAGGATCTCGAGGATGCGTTTCATCTTTCGGGTGAACTATATAATGCGATGGTGCTCGCCTCGGGTTGCTCGGGTGTAGATCAATGCTCCAAACGGTAGCGGCGCCGCGCGACGGATACCGCTCGGCCGCTGACGGAATCCACCTCGACTAGCACGGCGTTCATTTGGATATCGCCCGTGGCGACCTCAAAGCGAACTGGCATTCCATCGAGAAATCGTTTGATGACCGCGCCTTTTTCCATGCCAATCACCGAATCGTGCGGCCCAGTCATGCCCACATCAGTGATGTAGGCCGTTCCGCCGGGCAGGATTTGTTCGTCCGCGGTGGCCACGTGGGTATGCGTTCCGACCACCGCCGAGACGCGTCCATCGAGGTACCAGCCCATGGCCAGCTTTTCACTGGTGGCTTCGGCATGCATGTCCACGATGATGACCTTGGTTTCTGGCTGCAGCTTGGCCAGTTCGCGATCGGCGACGCTGAACGGATCGTCGTTGGAGGCCATGAAGATACGGCCCTGCAGACAGAGAACCGCGTAGGGCGTTCCCTGGCGCGATGTGCCACAGAAAAGACCGCTGCCGGGGCTTGCCACGGGGAAATTGGCGGGACGCAAGAGGCGGGGCTCGCGCGGAATGAAATCCAGGATCTCCTTGCGGTCCCAGATATGATTGCCCCCGGAAAGAACCTCGATTCCGGCGGACAGCAGTTCTTCGGTGAGCCGGGGGGTAATGCCGAACCCTGACGCGGCATTCTCTCCATTGGCGATCACCAGATCCGCCTGCTCGTTGGAGACAATGTCTTCCAGGCGTTCGAGTATGATTCGCCGGCCGGGCGAACCTACAATGTCCCCAATAAACAAAATGCGCATGGATTTAATCGGTGGAAGGAGCGGTCCACTTCGCCGTGTGGAGCTAGATCCTGAACCTCTGTTATAAGGTGGGCGCCCTGCGCCGGCCCTTAGGCTTTCCCGCCGCCGAGGCATGCCCGGCTGCGGGCCATGCGCACAGGCCGTCTGACCCGGGCACCGCAGAGATCCAGCATTGGTTCAAAAGATCTTCGCGCCGATCACGCGCGTTGCAGGCCTACTCCTCGTACATTCTAGCGGTCTGAGGGCGACCGTCAAACCGAATTCCCCGCAGGGTGTGTCTGGCTTGCTGCGCGGCTCAGGCGGATTGCTGAAGCGCCCGGTCGATCAGCTTGAGGCAACGTTCGGCGCTCGCACGCAATGCCGCATCGTTCTTCTCCCGACTTTGCCGCAGTGCGTGCAATTCGTCGGCGATGGACAAAGCTGCAAGCACGGCCACCTTTACGGAGTCCACGGCCCCGGTGCCACGGGCGATCTGGCGCATGCGGCCGTCCACATACTTGGCCAGCTGCTCGACGTAGGCGGGCTCAAGGTCCCCTGCGACGTTGTAAACCTGGTCGTAGATTTCGACTTTCATCCTTGCAGCCCTCCCGGCGAATGGCCGACGCGCGGCTGGGGTGGCGTCATTGTGCGACACCGCGATAGCTTGAGCAAGGCTGTTGAGCGTTTCGCAATTGAGGGCTACAGGGATTACTCCGTTCGTCAAACGGAACGGAGCGTGGCGCCCAGCTTCTGCTCCATTGCGGAGATAATACGCGAGGAAAAATCGGTGAGTTGAGCCTCCGTGAGTGTGGCTTCCTGGCTTTGAAACGTAATGCGGACGAGCAGCGAAAACTTCCCTGGAGGGATATTTTTTCCGCGAAAGAGGTCGACCGCCTCGATAGAGAAGATTTCGGGGATTCCCAAAGCCGCAATTGTCTCCCGTACCGAAGCAAAGCTGGCGCCCTCGCTGAGAATCAGGGAGAAATCGCGCTCGACGGCCGGGAAGCGCGAGATGGGCTGGTATTTCCGCGCGGCGCGCGCCTGCTGGCAGCCAGCGTAGAAGGGGTCGACCGAGAATTCTGCGAGAAATACGTCCTGCCGAAGCTTGAATCGGTCCGCGACGCGGCCCGCAAGCTGGCCGGCGGCGCCGATTACAGGCCCGCCGCTGAGGTCAATACGAATATCGCCGGAGGCCCGAGGCATGACAACGATACCACTCTGGCCATCCTGACGTAAGAGGGACAGTTGTCCCGTTCGCGCCGCCATGAAGCAGCTCAGACCGCCAGGTTGCCACACGAAGCCGCCGGCAAGTTCGCCAATTTGGTCGAGATCGCCTTTCAGGTCGGCGAAGCCATACTCGCGAGCAGATTCAGCGACGCCCTGTTCGCGCGCCATGCCAGTTGCGCCGATGGTGGCGATGAGGATTTCGTCGGGCGCACCGTTCTGCAGGCGATAAGCGCGGCCGATTTCAAACAGTCGCAGGTTATGCTGACCTCGGTTCAAATTCCAGGCCAGTGCGTGGGCCATGCTTACAAGACCCGTCGAGCGCAGCAGGGAAGCATCTTCGGCGAGAGGATTTGCTACTCGCGCGGGCATGACACCAGCGGGCCGAAAAAGGGCGTCTTCCGCTTCGTTGACTAGTGGAATGGAGACAATTTCGCGATAGCCCAAGCCGATCAGCCGCTCGCGCAGCCGATCCTCGGCTTCGGCGTGCGGCAACCGCGCCGCCGGCTGTTTAGCGGGATGCAGCCGCGGCGGAAATTTATCCAAGCCATAATGCCGCGCAACTTCTTCGATCAGGTCCACTTCGCGCGTGACGTCCTGCCGCCAGGAAGGCTGGCGGCATTGCCACCTGGCGAGCAGCGAATCCGCTGCGCCGCGCGTTTTATCCGCGCGTTTTGGGGCAAAGCCCAGCGCCCCGAGAATCGTCTCGATCTCGGTGTCGGGCACGCTGGCTCCCATCACGCG
>DASPYR010000064.1:0-59134 GCA_035636675.1 Rugosimonospora sp.
CCAGGATGTCATTCCCAGTGCGCAGGGCGAGCATGTTCATGCCAAATTCGCCCAGGCCGCCCAGCGGAATGGCCCAAAGAGAAGGCTTGCTCACTTCTTGCAGCTCCTTAATCGGATTATCGTACCACGCCGCAGCAGTCAGTTGCGCCATCCCCGACAGTCAGTTCAGGATGATGACGCCATAGACAGCGCAGCCAAACCTTACAAACCATGCGCTCAGAAATTCCATCGATGCGGCCCGTTGCTCTGGACCAGGCCAGTATTCCTTGTTGGGCAGATTAATCAATTGCCTGGGCATAAGAGCGATGATTTTCGCTATGCCGAATACGAAAAACGCTGGCAGGAACGACATCGCCACAAAGAGATCGAAGAATCCCCGCTTGGTCTGCCAGCCGTTAGCAATTCCGTGCTGGTCGAAATGCGAAGCGACCACGCGGGTCAGTCGCGGATAGTAATGGCGCGGATAGTAATGGGCGAAATAAATCGAGGCGCAAACAGCCAGCAACAAAAATAGTCCTTTGGGCAACCGCGCGTTCATGGAGGACATTTGATTTAGACTCGTTTCCCTCCGGCAAAGAGCCGCGCGATCAGCACCAGCACCACGGCTCCCACCGTCGAGGCCGCCAGGCTGTAAACGAACCCGCCGCCCCAAATCCCCAGCTTCGAGAAGATCCAGCCGCCGAGAATCGAACCAACCAAGCCGATCGCCACGTTCCCCAGGCATCCGAAACCTGCTCCCCGGCTCACTTCGCCTGCGATCCAGCCAGCCAGCAGCCCGATGATGATCCATCCCAGCAGGGAAGAACTGATCGCGATTCCGAAAAAATGAACCATTGAACCCCCTCGCGCGATTTGAAAGCCTGGCGATTGTAGCCCAGAACGCTTTTCGCTAGCGCCCCTGGGGGGCATTCCTACGGGCGAAGCGGCCGTTCAAACCAGGCCACGTCCCAATACTTCCCGAACTTGCGCCCGTTTTCTGTAAACGTTCCCACATGCCGAAACCCGAAGCGCTCGTGCAGCGCCACCGAGGCCGGATTCGGCAGCGTCACTCCCGCGACAATCCGGTTGATGTCCTCGCCCGCGATCAATTCGAATAATGCCCTATAGAGCAGCGTCCCCACGCCGCGTCGCTTGCACTCCGCACTGCGGTAGATCGTCGTCTCCACCGTCGTTTCGTAGGCTTCCTTGGGACGGAATCGCCCGGTCCCGGCGTACCCGATGACGCGGCCGCCATCGTCCAGGGCAACCACCAGCCGATGCCGCTTGCCATCGGAATGTTCTTCGAACCACTCCGTAAACCCCTCGAGAGTAAACGGACGAGTATTAAAAGTGATTGGCGTATTCAGGATGTAGTGGTTATAAATCTCCGCCAGCTGGGGCAAATCGGAGAGCAGCGCCGGCCGCGTCGTAACGTCACTCATTCGAAGGTTCTCCTCGCGCTCATAATTCAACAATGCGCCGCGCAGAACCGCAAGCGGAACACTTGCAACAAAAAGGGGGCGGAGGGGCCGAATTTGACTAAAACTACGACCGCCGCATACTATCGTTCGTTTCAGCACGCCGGTTCGGAGCGTCCGTGAGCCACGCTGACAATCGCCCGAAGTTCTATCTGACGACGCCGATCTACTACGCCAACGCGCGTCCCCACGTCGGCTCGGCTTATACCACGCTGGTTGCGGACACCATTGCCCGCTTCAAGCGCATGCAGGGCTACGACGTGGCATTTCTTACCGGCACCGACGAACACGGCGAAAATATTACCCGCGCCGCGGCGAAGGCAGGTGTCACGCCACGCGAGCACGTGGACCGCTATTCCGCCGTTTTTCGCAATCTGTGGAACGAACTGGGCATCAGCTATACCCATTTTATTCGCACCACTTCGCCCGAACACCTGCGCGCTGCGCGCCGCTTGCTCTTGCGGGCGCGTGACGCCGGCTATATCTACAAAGGTTTCTACCAGGGCCGTTACTGCGTTTACGACAATCTTTACGTCAGCGATTCCACCGATCCCATCGACTGCCCTCTCTGTGGCCGTCCTGCCGAAGTGGTTTCGGAAGAGAATTACTTTTTCAAACTGTCCGCTTTTCAACAAAAGCTCCTGAAGCTTTACGAAGAGCAGCCCGATTTTATCCGCCCCGCCTTCCGCCGCAACGAAGTGCAGCGTTTCGTCGAAGCGGGCCTGCGCGATATTTCCGTCAGCCGCAAAACAGTGAAATGGGGCTTGCCCTGGCCCGACGATCCCGAGCACGTTGTTTATGTCTGGTATGACGCGCTCACGAGTTATCTGAGCGGCATCGGTTATGGCGATGATGAATTGCAGTGGGAGAGGTATTGGCCCGCGCAGCTCCATTTGATCGGCAAGGAGATCATTCGCTTCCATTGCGTCTACTGGCCGGCGTTCCTGATGGCTGCGGAAGAACCGCTGCCCAAGGGCGTCTTCGCGCACGGCTGGCTGCTTTTTGAGCAGCAAAAAATGAGCAAGTCCAAGGGCAATGTCGCCTATGCCGAGCCCATCGCGCGCACTATCGGCGTGGATGCGCTGCGATATTATTTGCTGCGCGACGTCCCTTTCGGCCAGGACGGAAATTTCAGTCACGAAGCGCTGCTCACGCGCTATAACAGCGATCTCGCCAATGGCTTAGGAAATCTCGCCAGCCGCACGCTTACCATGATTGGACGCTATTGCGAAGGACAGGTCCCTGCAGCGCATTCGGCGGCGATAGGTGATGCCGAGAAATCGCTTGCCGCCGCCGTGACCGAGGCGACCCGCGCTAGCACTGCGCAATTCGAGGAACTCTCCTTTTCGCGCGCCCTCGAACTTATTTGGGCGGCGATCGCCCAGGTGGATGGCTATATCACAGCCGAAAAACCTTGGTCGCTCGCCGAGGATCCCGCCGAGCGCACCCGCCTGGAAACCGTCTTGTACCATGCCGCGGAATCGTTGCGCATTCTCGTGATACTGGCGCATCCCGTTTTGCCGGAAGCCACGACAAAGATCTGGCGGCAACTCGGGCAATTCGGCGCGCTTGGGGAGGCTCGCATCGATCAGCTCGCCTGGGGCGCTCTGCGTCCCGGCACGCTCATCGGCGAGCCCGCCGCGGTATTTCCTCGCGTGGAAAAAACTGAAACACTGGAGAAAATTGCAGCCATGGAACAGGAAATGCTTAAGCCGCAAGGCACGCCCGCAACACCGTCTACTCCGGCGGCCGCTCCCGCCGCCCAACCCGGCGCCGCCGCAGCCACCAATGCGCGCATCAGCATCGACGATTTCACCAAAGTGGAGATGCGTGTCGGCCAGGTGAAGTCGGCCGAACGCGTGGCCGGCGCCGACAAATTGCTCAAAGTGATGGTCGACGTGGGCGAGGAAGTGCGCCAGATCGTCGCCGGAATTGCCACGGTGTATCAGCCGGAACAATTGGTGGGCCGCAAAGTGGTCGTCGTCGTGAATCTGCAGCCGCGCAAGCTGCGGGGAGTGGAATCGAATGGCATGATCGTCGCCGCGTCGGTTGGATCGGAAGGGAAGCCGGTGCTCGCCGGATTCCTCGAGGACGTGCCTGTCGGCTCGCGGCTGAAGTAAGAGATTTCGCGGGAGCGCACCCTGCGGGTAGCCCCGCGCGTTTACGCAAACAGATCACCAAGCAGGCGCGCCATGGAACAGGGCTCTTCGTCTCCCGTGCAGCTCGAGCTCGTCGATTCGCATGCGCATGTGGACATGTCCGAATTCGATTCCGATCGAGCGGACATGCTGGCGCGCGCGCAAGCCGCTGGAGTGCGCCACATTCTCGCCATCGGCGGTGCTCCTGGCGCGCTGGCCTCGGCGGTGCCCTTTGCCGAGCGCTACGACTGGATCTACGCCGCTGCCGGCATCCACCCGCACGAAGCTAGGCTCGCGATGCCGGCCCACTATGAGGAGCTCGCGAATCTGGCGAAGCATCCAAAATGTCTTGCCTGGGGCGAAATCGGTCTCGATTATCACTATGATCATTCACCTCGAGATGTGCAGCAGCGCGTCTTCATCGAGCAACTTGAGCTGGCGCGCGGCGCTGGCCGCCCGGTTATCATTCACTGCCGCGAAGCTTGGCCAGATTGCCTCGCGCTGCTCGAGAAGCACTGGAGTTCCTCCGGCCTGGGCGGAATTTTCCATTGCTTCAGCGGCACACTGGAGGAAGCTCGCCGCGGAATGGAGATGGGTTTTTTGATTTCGTTTGCGGGGAACGTGACCTATCCCAAGGCGCAGAATTTGCGTGACCTGGCGTCCGCGCTGCCGCTCGAATCTATTCTGATCGAAACGGATTCGCCATTTCTCGCGCCACAGCCCTTTCGGGGACGCCGCAACGAGCCCGCCTTTGTCGCCGAACTAGCGCGGACGCTTGCACCTGTGAGAAACTTGGCGCCGCACGAACTCGCGGCGGCCACTGCCGCCAATTTTCGGCGCTTTTTTCGGTTGTCAGAGATCCGCAGCCGCCGTTTGCAAATGCGGGATTGATGGAGGAACGACATCTCACTGCTGACGGTTAAAGAGATTTTCGATCTGGTGCGCGACGACCTCTCTCGCGTCGAGGAGGAACTGGCGCAGCAGACCGGCCTCGCGAGCGAACCAGTGGCCGAGATCGCCGGCTATTTGCTGGGAGGCGGAGGCAAGCGCCTGCGTCCCGCGCTTTTGCTGCTTTCCGCCGGATACGCGGGCTACCGCGGCGCTGCCGCTGTGCGGCTAGGGGCCGTCGTGGAACTGATTCATAGCGCCACGCTGATCCACGACGATGTCATCGATGGCGCCGACACGCGACGCGGCCGGCCCTCCGCGAATTCCCGCTGGGGGAATCATCGCAGCGTGCTTGCCGGCGATTGGCTTTACATGCAGTCGTTTCAGATGGCGCTTGAGGAACGTAATTTCCGCGTTTTGGACATTCTCATCGATCTCACGCAGAACATGGTCGAGGGCGAGCTGCTGCAACTCGCGAGCCTCGGACGCATGGATTTAGGCGAGCAGGACGTCTTGGACTTGGCCGCGCGCAAGACGGCGTGTCTTTTCAGCGGCTGCGTACGGCTCGGCGGCGTGCTTGGCGGCTTAAGCGATGCCGAGGAGCAATCACTGGCGGATTACGGGCGTTACGCGGGACTTGCGTTTCAGCTTGTGGATGATCTGCTCGACTTCACGGCTTCACCTTTGCAACTCGGCAAACCTGTGCTCAGCGATCTGAAGGAAGGTAAAGTCACACTGCCGCTCATCTACGCGCTCGAGAGTGATGGCGCGGCAGGCGACCGCATGGTGCGCACCGTGCTGGAGGAAAAAGGATTCCATAGTGTCCGCGCGGAGCAAATCTCAGCGCTGGTGCGCGATTCGGGTGCGCTTGAGCGCACGCGCCTGCTCGCCAATGATTATGCTTCCCGCGCTAAAGCCTGCCTGAATGGCCGCGCCACCAGCGAATTTGGCCGCGCGCTCTTCGCCGTTCCCGACTTCATCCTCGATCGCGAAAACTAATTCCGCGGCGGTCATGCTCCCATTCAAGCTCGCCTATCATGAAGGTTACGATTTGCGCCTGGGGGAGCACGTTTTCCAATCGCAAAAATTCAGAATGGTGCGCGACCTCCTGCTCGCCGAGCACATCGCGGAACCCGCCGATATCCTCGCTCCCGAACCCGCCACCGACGCAGATATCCTGCGTGTGCACACCCGTGAGTGGGTAGATAAACTGCAGCACGATACGCTCAGCCTCAGCGAACGCATGCGCCTGGAAATTCCATATTCGCAAGCGGCCGTTAGAGGATTCTGGCTGGCTGCTGGCGGTTCGATTCTCGCCGCACAGTGCGCCATGACAGACGGCTTCGGAATCAATATCGGCGGCGGGTTCCACCACGCGTTCCCCGGTCATGGCGAGGGTTTTTGCATGATTCACGATGTCGCCGTGGCGATCCGCCGATTGCAAGCCGGCGGCGCGTTGCGCAAGGCTCTGGTGGTCGATACGGATGTGCATCAGGGGAACGGCACAGCGGCAATCTTCGCCGATGACGCGGGCGTTTTTACGGTGTCTCTGCACCAGGAAAATAATTATCCGGAGCCAAAGCCGCCTTCGGATCTGGACGTTAATCTGGAAGACGGCACGGGCGACGAAGAATATCTCGACTTATTGCATAAGGCGCTCGCCGATTCCTTCGGACGCTTTGCCCCGGAGATGCTCTTTTATATCGGAGGGGCCGATCCTTATCGCGAGGATCAACTGGGCGGACTCTGGCTCAGCATGCGAGGTCTGCAGGAGCGCGATGCGCTCGTCTTTGCCGAAGCCAGGCGCCGCGGCTTGCCCGTAGCGGTGGCGTTTGCCGGCGGATACGCGCGGAAGGTTGAGGACACCGTGCGCATTCACGTGAATACGGTCATTGCAGCGCGAGAAGCCGCCGCGGCCCGGGCCAGCGGAGCAAATCCATAAATCTGCGTCATTCGTTCCGTCGAGGATGTAAATCAGAGGCGCCTCTGTGATCACGGTGCCTCAGTTACTCTGATCCGGCGCGAAATTGCTGGCTACTGAAAATCGATCAACACGTCGATGACATGATTCTGGGGATTCGGGCGCAGCCAGTTTCCCATTTTCTGGTAGTGTACCGGCATCTCACCAAAGACTGCCACCGTAGGCTTCTCGAGCTTCGCGAGCATGGAATCGAGATAGGTTTTATCGAAGATTTGGCCGGGTGCCAGCCGCCAGGTGTTGCGCAGCGCGCGTTCGGCATCGACCGAGAGACCCGTAATCACCAATTCACCCATACGATATTGCGGCCCCTCTACAATTTTCACGTCGTACCGGACCGTGCCATTGGCGTCGTCGAACTGCGGCACGGGCGAGACTTTCGCGTCGAGGTAGCCGCGATGCCCGTATTCCAGCTCAACCTGCTGCCAGCCCGCCGCGAGACGCATGCCGTCGGCGAGATCGCCGGGCTTCAGCGTCACCAGCCTGGAAAGCGCGGCTTCATCGATGGCCATATTGGCGCTCCAAGTGATGCCAGAAATGTGAGAGACTGGCCCCGGCTCGACGGGAATCTGAACAATGACGGTGGAGGAAGCATTCCCGCCGGAAGCGCCGCTCAGTTGGAGGATGGGCGCGCCAAATTTCACGCGGAGCTGGCCGGCAGAAAGGTAAATCGGCCGCAACTGCTCGTTCTCGAAGACTTCGATAGCGAAACGCGAGAATCTCTTCCCGACGAGGTCGCTCACCCGATCGTGCAGCTTCTCTGAATTTTGCGCCAACCAATCGTTGAACTGGACGCTGGAGACAGTGAAACTCGGGCCATCCTGGCGGAACTGCATGATCTCGCCGTCGCTGGAGAGTTGGGCCACGAGAGCGTGTTCCACGTTCGCCTTGATTCCGCGCGAGGCGAGCTTGGCGGAAAGCGCCGCCGTGATCTGCTCGAGCAGTGAACCGCCGCGCGGAGCGCCTCCGTCGAAGAGGGGCACCGCCCGGCGAATTTCGTCCGAGAGTTCCTGATCACTGAACCAGGGGAAATTCTCGAACATTACGGGCACGACCATCGCGTCTTGCAGTTCAAAGTTGATCGTGGCGCGATTGTTCTTGGCCGTGAAGCGAAAATTGACGTGCGAGAAGACGCCCAGTTGCGCCAGGCTATCGGCGATGGCCTGCAATTTGTCGCGGTCAACCGGATCGCCCGGTTTCAGGCCGGCGGTGGCGGCAATCTGGGCATCGTTGTAACGATGCGAGCCGGAAGCATGCACCTCGGCCACGACGAAGGAAGGCGGAGCGGTCTGCGCCGCGAAGCAGCGGGCCGCGAAGATCAAGCACGTAAGGCAAGCCGAGATCAGAGCAAAGCGATGAACCCGCATATTGCAGGGGATTTTATCGTGCTGCGGCGACGATTGCGAACCCGCCCTACTATTTTTTATTCTACGGTCACGGATTTGGCCAGATTGCGGGGCTGGTCGACGTCGCAGCCGCGCCGCACGGCAATGTGATAGGCGAGCAATTGCAAGGGCACGATCTCGAGAATCGGAGCCATTAGCTCCGGCGCCGTGGGGATTTCGATCGCGTGGTCGGAAACCTTGCGGGCGAGGTGGTCGCCTTCGCTAACGACAGAGATGACGATGCCATCGCGCGCTTTCACTTCCTGGATATTGGAGATGCTCTTCTCGTATCTCGTCATGGACTCGGAATCAAATTCGTCGCGCGTAGCCAGCACGACCACAGGCAGATTTTCGTCGATGAGGGCGTTCGGACCATGCTTCATTTCCCCGGCGGGATAGCCTTCGGCGTGAATGTACGAAATTTCCTTGAGTTTGAGCGCGCCCTCGAGCGCGATGGGATAGTGAATTCCGCGGGCGAGATAGAGGAAATCCGTATAGCGGAAGAACTGGCGCGCCAGCGCTTCGTAGATTCCGTCCCTGTCGCCTTGCAGGATCATCTCCAACTTTTGCGGAATACGGGTGAACTCCTGCATCAGTTTCTTAGCCAGGTCAGCGGAAAGCTTCTCGCGTAGCTGGCCGAGGTAGAGAGAAATCAGCATGAGCGCAGTCAACTGGGCCGTGAATGCTTTTGTCGAGGCCACGCCGATTTCCGGTCCGGCATGCGTCAGCATCGTGCCGGCGGCCTCGCGAGTGACCATGGAACCGACGACATTGCAGATGGCCAGCGTCTTGGCGCCTTTTTGCTTGGCTTCGCGCTGGGCCGCGAGTGTATCGGCGGTTTCGCCGGACTGACTGACGCAGATGACCAGCGTATGCTCGTCCACGATCGGGTTGCGATAGCGGAATTCGCTGCCGTAATCCACTTCCACGGGAACCCCGGCCAGCCGCTCGATCATGAACTTACCGGCCAGGCCGGCGTGCCAACTGGTGCCGCACGCTACGATTTTGATATTGCGGAAATTGCGGAAGTCTCGCTCGCTGATCTCCATTTGATCGAGGAAGACCTTGCCTGTCTCCTGAGAGATGCGGCCAAGCATGGTGTCCTGGATAGCGCGGGGCTGCTCGAATATTTCCTTGAGCATGAAGTGTTTGAAGCCGCCTTTTTCGGCGGTGATGGGATCCCAGGTGACGTGGTGAATCTTCGGCTGTACCGGATTGGAGTTGACGTCGCTGACTTGGACACCCTTCGGCGTGAGGACGGCGATGTCTCCATCGGAGAGGAAAAACATGTCGCGCGTGTGCGCGAGGATGCCGGGAATGTCGCTGGCCACAAAGTATTCGTCCTGACCCAGGCCGACGACCACAGGCGGGCCATTGCGGGCAGCCACGATTTTGCGCGGGTCCTTGGTCGAGAGAATCACCAGAGCATAGACGCCGCTCAAGCGCTGGACGGTTTTGCGCACGGCGTCTTCCAGCGGGCCGCCGTCCATGTATTTCTCCACGAGGTGCGCGACGATCTCCGTATCGGTTTGCGTGACGAACTTGTGCCCTTCCTTTTCCAGTTCCTGCTTGAGTTCCAGGTAATTTTCGACGATGCCGTTGTGGACGACGACGACTTCGCCCTTGCAGTCCCGGTGGGGATGCGCGTTTTCCTCCGTGGGTCGGCCATGCGTGGCCCAGCGCGTGTGCCCCAATCCGTAAATGCCGTCAATGGGGTGGTGGCGAATGGACTCCTCGAGATTCGGTAGTTTGCCGGAAGCGCGGCGGATTTCCATTTTTCCGTTTTCGCTGACCACGGCGATGCCCGCGGAGTCGTATCCGCGATATTCCAGCCGCCGAAGCCCATCCAGAATCAGCGGTACAACTTTCTTAGGGCCGATATATCCGACAATGCCGCACACGGTGAACTCTCCTAGAGCTGGAAACCGGCGGGGAAGGCGCCGGAAGCATCAGGGTAGCATAAGGTTTTCCCGGGCGCTGTACGTGAGGGGCAGTAGTTTTCTGCCACTAAACCCCTCAGGCCGTATTTAGAAAGGTCGGTTTTTCTGTAAAAGCGAAACGTCCACTTCCAAGTTTTTCCCATCCGCCAAGCGGCGAAGGAGAACCTTCACCGGACTTCCGTATTTGACGCGAAAGGCGGCGCCGCCTAAGCCGCCATTCTCCAGCGCGAGAGTGATGCGTGTCAGAACTTGACCATCGTACTGCGCGTTAGTGTGGTGTTGCTGGTGACCACAGCCGGCCCGCCTTTGAAGAGATGCCAGGCCGCGTATTGTTCCATATAGGGATCTTCTGACGACAGGCAATCGATCGGAATAATCACCTTGTAGCCGCGTTGTGCCAAACCGGAACCGGTACCAACGCCGACGCCCTGAAAGGAAGTGCCGCACACGACGGCCGTCTTGATGCCGCGCGCTTTCAATTTTTCTTCCAGATTCGAACCAAGAAATTTGTCTGGTCCGCCCGTACGCGACCATTCGCCCTCGCGCGCCGCAAATCCCTGATCAATCATGTCTGCTGGCGTGGGCTGGCCGGCGCCGACGAAGCTGTACCATACCATTGCTCCTGCGGCGCGCGCCGCATCATGCAGCCGCTTGACGTTTGGAACGGTAGCCACGCAGCGCGGCCGGGCGCCGCAATTCTGCTTCATCATGTCCAGAATGAGCAGAGCCGTCGTCGAAGGTTCGAGCGTCACCGCTTTGAGCTCCGGTTTCGGCGGCGGTTTCACGGTGTCCCAATCGTTGAGGATATCGGTGGCCGCAGACGACGCCGCAAACGCAATGATGAGCGCTCCGGCTGCTGCGGCCGCGCCGCGCCATATATTCCGCATGTCCCGCATCGTGTCCTCCTTTGGTTTTATTGTCCCTGATTAGGGGCCGCCAACAACTGTTGACCGGTGCTGGTCATGGTCACGCTCTTGGCGTTCCCAATGTGGCTGCCATCCCTGGCGCCAAAGCCTTCGGCGGTAATGAGGTCACCAATCTTCAGCGAATTCCTGGTCCAGCCATTCCTCAGGAGCATGTTGGGGCTATTCATTTCAAAGCCCCAATTCGTTACCGTTCCACTGTCGTCTTTGACGTCGATATAGAACCAGGCGTGGGGATTGGTCCACTCGAATTTCGTGACCGTGCCCGTCAGCTTCAAAGGTTTCTTGGCGTCGAATTCCGCCGTAAAGGCATGGTGTGCGACCGCTGGCCCCGCACTCAGGAACATTCCGACAGCTACAACGCAAATCGCCAATGTAGTTCTCATTGCTCAACCTCTCCTATAGGATAAACGCGTGAGCCCGTTACTCTCCTTACGCGAGTGACCTGGATTCCCGTGTCCTACTACTCTTGACCACTACTTAAAACCTAAGTGTTCAGCATCCCTTTCGTTTTCGCACAGGTGTTCGAGCAATTCGGTATCCGGTAGCAACTTGAAATGAATCGTCGCGGACTTCCACGGCTTGGGATAAGCCCCGGGGTCATTGATGGCGACGTCCAGTTCCAGGTTCCCGAAATTCGGGCGGCGGTAGCGTTCGGTGATGTGCAAGGCCTCGGTATGGGGATGACCGCCATTGTCAAGCCAGGTCCCCTCTTTGAAACCAGCCACGTCGACCACAAACGTGTCGCCGTCCCACTTCCCAACGGAATACCCGAACCAGGCTGGATTGGGATCCTCTGGTAGGGTACGGCCATCGGTAAAAATTTGCCGATACTGATTGAATTCCTCGTAGAGCACGATGGTTTCGCGCGGCGTCTGCACGATCTTAAACGGGATCATCGACACCAACATTGCATCCGGCACGCCGTGCGGTAAGCAATGCAACTGTGGTTTGTCTTGCCCCAAGGTAGCCCGGCGCTGCTTGTACAGCGCTGTCGCCGACGGAAGCATGGGTACATCCACGCCTTCGCCGGCAATGTTATCCACAAAGCTGTTGTCCGCAGCGTGCCAAATCCCTGAGAGATCTGGCTTACCGTCTGATGTTCTCGGGGCCGGCGCCATCAGATTGGGCTTGCCATCCGGCGTGCGGGGAGTTCCCGGGAGCGGAAGGCTTAGCCATTGTGCCCGAGCCACTCCGGCCATCCCAAACAGCATGGTCATTGCGACGATCAAAGTTTGCAAGCGTTTTGCCGCGCGTGTGGGGAAAGTCATAAGTGACGCCTCCAACAGTAACGCTCTAGCCCTTAAGCTCCGGGGAGAGACAAACTCCGCAATACTTCACGGTTTCCAGTAACGTACCCCGAACCGTTTTTCAAGGCAATTGGCCGCTCAGCCGCGGTCCATTTTTTACCCGGCCTACCCTGCGAGAGCCGGCTTGGCGTCCTCCACGATCTCGAAACGAAAATCCTCGATCACTGGATTCGTGAGTACCTCGCGCGCAATGCTCTCCACTTCGGCTTCGGCCGCAGCACGATCGAGATTGTCCAGATCAAGCACAAAGAATTTGCCCTGGCGGACGTCGCGCACCGCCGCATGTCCGAGCGACGCGAGCGCTTGTTGAATGGCGGTGCCCTGAGGGTCGAGCACCGTGGATTTGAGCATCACCCAAACGTGCGCTTTCATGCGGGCATTATAGGCGAAGCGCCTGGGCTTTAGCGCGAAAAGCTTGCAGCAAGGCTGATTTATCGCCCTGTGGAAGGAACGCCCCGCGGAAGGCGCCCTCAGCAATGCTCATTATTTCCGGCTTGTGAAGGCCCATCTCGTCAAGAGTGCTGAATTCGCCTATCAAAGTAGTATCGAACATGGCGGGATCGTCCGTGGATAGGCTGATGGGTATGCCGGCACGAAAAAGTTTGGGCAGCGGGTGATCCGGCAGGCCCGCATCGGCTCGGCCGGCGTATCCGGCTAAGGCGCCGGTGCGCAGGTTGCTCGTGGGACAGATTTCCAGGCCAATGGATCGCTCCGCGAGCAGGGCCATCACCTTCGGATCGGCCGCGGCGGCAATGCCATGGCCGATGCGCCCGGCGCCCAGAATGTTCGCGGCGTCGAGCACGGAGTCAGGTCCACCGATTTCACCGGCGTGAACGAGCCGATGCAGGCCGCCCGCAGCGGCGTAATTATATACCTCGCGGAATTCCGCTGCCGGGCGAGAGAGTTCGTCGCCGCCCATTCCGAACGCGACCACGCCGGCGCCGCGCAGCCCCACGGCGCATTGGGCGACCTCGCGCGCCGCGTCGGGCCCAAACTGGCGCACCGCGTCGAAGATCCACCGCAAACGCAGACCGCGCGATTCGTAGGGCTCGACGGCTTCGCGGATAGCGCAAAAATTCGCTTCGACGTCCTGTTTGCGCAGAAGCATGACGCCCACTGAAAGCGTCACTTCCGCATAGACCACGTTTTGGGCGAGCATTTGTTCGCACATCCGGCGAGCCGCCTGCGCGTAGTCTGACGGTGCTCGCAAATACGAGGTCACCCACTTGTAGGCCTCGATGAAGGCGCTGAAGTCGCGTGTGGCATATCGCGATCTGACGGTATCCTTGTCCAGCGCATGGCCATGATTTCTGGCCAGGGCGACAACCGTTGCGGGTTCCAACGTGCCCTCCAGATGCACGTGTAGCTCGGCTTTGGGCAACGCCTGAAATCGAGCGGCCCAGGACTCGTTATTTAGGGGCAGGCGAGAGGACACGGCTACTGCCGCGGAAGCGCGGGACGTCCGGCATTGATCCAGGAGGTCAGCCAGTAGGAGCCTACGTCTGCTGCGGCATCGCTGAGTTGCCGGATGAGAGTTGCGCCAGCTTCGCTATAAAAGCGATCGTAATATTCGTCGGTATAGTCGCTCAGTCCGCTGCGGGCGTGCCGGTCGGCCACCAGGACAATTTCGAGCCAGGAGTGCGCCTGAAGGCAATCTTCAAAGGCGTGGTCGGTCGGATCCCTGATAAGCGCGGCATCGTTCGGCCGCAGGGGGAAAAACAACGAGTAACGGTCGACAAGGCTGGTGTCGAAACGCAGTTTGACCCCCGGTTGATCCCAGGCGCGCCCATCGTAATTTTCCGTAGTGTTGAAGGGATCGAAAGCTTGAGCCACGTAACCGGCGAGCTGCGCGGCCATCAGGCGCGCCTGTTCCCAATTGCCCGAGCGCATAGCTTCGGTGAGTTTTGCGCTATAAACGCCGATTTGCCAGGGAAGCAGCCCGCCGCTCTCCAGCTTGGGCCTGCCGAATTTTGCCATAGCCGCCGCATATTTTCGAGGCAAAGCGTCGAAGGGATAGTGGCCATAGCGATCGAGATAGAGGACCTGGTTGTGGCCCTCTGTGGCGGGATTTTTCTCCAGGTTCTCCACGGGATCAGCCGCATGGCGGGTAATAAAGTCGCGGTTCGCCTCGAAGAAGGGGCGCAGGTCGGGCGGCAGCGTCTCGACCGCTCGATTGGCGATCAGGCGTTCGGCGTTTGCTCCCCAGGCGAATGTTTGCAAGGGCAGCAAGAAAGCGATCAGCGCCGCCGCCGCGAACCGCGCCACGTGATACATCAAGATCTCTCGCCGGCTGCACTTCTGGCGAATTCGCTATGCCTGTGACTATAGGTCGCGTAAATCAGCAGCCCAATCACGAGCCACACGACAAATCGGATCCAGGTGATCACCGTCAGGCCCATCATCAATCCGCCGCACAGAATAATGGAAATCAGCGGGAACCAAGGAACCAAAGGAACGCGAAATGCGCGTGGACGTTCCGGCTGCTTGCGCCGCAAAAAGATCACGCCCAGCGAGACGAGGACGAATGCGAAAAGCGTTCCGATGTTAGAGAGATCCGCAGCATCGCCGATATCCACTAACCCCGCAGGTATGCCCACGGCAAAGCACGCGATCCACGTGGACCAGTGCGGCGTCTGGAACTTCGGATGCACAGCCGAGAAGAACTTGGGCAAAAGGCCGTCGCGCGACATGGCATACCAGATTCGCGCTTGCCCATACTGAAACACCAGCAAGGAAGAGATCATGCCCATCAAGGCGCCGATCAGAATGATCGAGCGGAAAACGCGATGCGCGCCAAGCTGCTGCAGAGCATAGGCGACGGGCGCCTCAGCCGCCGCGCCGGAAGCGAACGTCACGTACTTCATCATTCCCAGCAACACGACGGCCACGCCGATGTACAGCACAGTGCAGACAATCAGGGAGGCAATGATTCCGAAAGGCAAATCCCTTTGCGGACTGCGGCATTCCTCCGCCGCGGTGGAAACGGAATCGAAGCCGATGTAGGTGAAAAAGACGATCGCCCCGCCGGTGACGATCCCCTCAAAGCCCGAGGGGGCGAAGGGTTTCCAGTTCGCAGGATTTACGAGCATTCCGCCCACAACCAGAAATGTGAGAATAGCGCCAATCTTGATGGCCACCATCACGTTGTTCGCTTCGGCCGATTCCCGCACTCCGCGGACCAGCAGCAAACTCAGAATGAACACGATCAAAAATCCGGGAAGGTTGAAGTAAGCGCCTGTCCACTGGCCCGAGGCCCACACCGGACTGGCCCATTTGTCCGATAAAACCAGCCCGAACGCGGCCAGTTGCGCCTTGGCGTACCCACTGAATCCGACCGCCACCGCCACGTTGCTCACGGCGTATTCGAGAATCAAGTCCCATCCGATGATCCAGGCAAAAATTTCGCCAAGTGTGGCGTAGGAATACGTGTATGCGCTGCCGGCGATCGGAATCATCGAGGCCAGTTCCGCGTAACACAGTCCCGCGAAACTGCAGGCGATGGCCACCAGCAAAAAAGAAATGGCGATCGCCGGTCCGGCGGGCGGACGGCCGTGCATCAGTACGCCTGCGGAGCCGCCGTGCCGCAGATAATTTACGAGCAAGTCGAGGACTTGGGCGTGGAGGATGGAAGGCGCTTGGAAATACTCTCCGGCGGCGGCGGTCCCCGTCAAAACAAAAATGCCCGAACCGATAATTGCGCCGACACCAAGCGCGGTAAGGGACCAGGGGCCAAGCGTCTTCTTCAGCCGGTGTTCGGGCGCTTCGGCATCAGCCAATAACTTGTCGATGCTTTTGACGCTGAAAAGCTGCGAATTCACGCCCACCGCCGGCAACGAGTGGCGAAACTCTATCCTGACCCACAATACGGCGCAACATTCATGTGCACCTTTGGTCTCTAGTGCTTACTGCGGCAGCGCCGAAGACCCGAGCGCCGCCGAGGCCTGCTTGGCGCGAGCGCTATGTGCTCACGTCCTATTGCGCCCAGGAAAGATTGGCGTAGCGCTCCACCAGCTTTTTCGTTCCATAACCGGCGAAACTCACGGTGAGCCTGCGGTCATCGTCCTCGCCATCCACCTGGATGATCGTGCCCACTCCATAAGTTGGATGGCGGACACGCTGGCCGATGAGAGGATTGCCGCTGCCCTTCGCCCTCGTCGTCGACGAAACTTCGGATCGAACCCGCGGCGCGCGCTCCCGCGAAGGAGCCGGCGCCGCGCGGCGCACCCGGCGCGCGAATTCTTCGGGCGAGTACGAGTATTCGGGGTCCGGTTCATAGCGGCGCGTTTCGCCCGCCGCGGCGAGCGATCCGACTGCGGTCTCCACGAGTTCCCCCGGGATTTCCTGCAGAAAGCGCGAGGGAGACGAAGCATGCAGCCGCTCGCTGCCGTAAATGCGGCGGTAGATAGCCCGCGTGAGCGTAAGCGTTTCGCGGGCACGCGTCATGCCCACATAGCACAGCCGGCGTTCCTCTTCGAGCTCTTCCGCATCGTGAAGGGAACGGCTGTGGGGGAAAGTGGCTTCTTCGAGGCCGGTCAGGAAAACGTGGTCGAACTCGAGGCCCTTGGCGGTGTGCAGCGTGAGCAGTGTGACCGCGGCGCGATCGTCAAAATTGTCGGCATCGCTCAGTAGCGCGGCGCGGTCGAGAAAATCGGAAAGCGTCTCGCCGCGCTCGGCGCCTTCGGCTACGGCGTTCACCAATTCATTTAGGTTATCGATGCGGGCGAGATCCTCGGCGGAGTCGCGCTGGCGCAGCATGTCCAGATAGCCGGTGGCTTCCAGAACAAAGGCGATGAATTGCGCGGGAGGCAGCGAAGGCAGCTTCTGGCGCAGTTGCTCGATCAACTCTCGGAAACTGCGCAGCGGAGCCAGGGCGCGCGCCGATCCAGAATCAATGAATTCACCGAGTGCGCTCCAAAGTGAAGTATCGCGCTCGCGAGCCAGTGCGCGCAGCGATTCGGCGGTGACTTTGCCGATGCCCCGAGGCGGCGTATTCAGCACGCGCAGCAGGGCGATGTCGTCGTCAGCAAACATCGCCAACCGCACGTAAGCGAGGACGTCCTGGATTTCGGCTCGTTGATAAAAGCTGAACCCGCCGAGCAGGCGGTAACGGATGCCCTGGGCGCGAAAGGCTTCTTCGAGCGCCCGAGACTGCGCGTTGGTGCGATACATCACGGCGCAATGCGCAGCGGAATCGTCGCGTTGGATTTCGATCACGCGCTGGCAGACGTACTCCGCTTCGGCGCGCGCGTCGCGGGCTTCAAAGAAAATGAGATTGGAACCCTCGCCCCGCGTCGCGGTAAGTTCTTTTCCGATGCGTTTGACGTTTTTCGACACCACAGCCGCGGCGGCATCCAGAATCTTCTGGCGCGAACGGTAATTCTGTTCGACACGGAGGACTTGGGTGTCGGGGAAATCCTTGGAAAAGCTCAGGATGTTGCCGACGTCGGCGCCGCGCCAGCGATAGATGGACTGGTCCTCATCTCCCACAACGCAGAGATTCGGCCGGGGGCCGGCGAGCAGGCGCAGCAAATCGTATTGCACGCGATTGGTATCCTGGTACTCGTCGACGTGGAGATATTGGAATCGCTGCTGCCAGGATTGCCGGGCTTCCTCGAAGCGGCGCAAAACCTCCACGGCGCGCAGCAGCAAGTCGTCGAAATCGAGCGCGCCGTTTCTTCGCAAAGTTTTTTCATAGGCCTCGTAGGCGCGCGCGGCGAGCTTGCTGCGCTCGTCAAATGCGTCGGCGAGGGCGCGCTCGGGAGTGATGGCGTGATTCTTCGCGAAGCTGATGCGTGAAAGAATTTCACGCGGAGTGTCGTCGCGGTCCTCAGCGCCAAGATCGCCGAGGGCCAGCTTCAGCGCAGCCAACTGCTTTTCCTCGTCGAAGATCGCAAAATCGCGTGGAAGACCCAGCCGCGGCGCCTCGCGGCGAAGAAGGCGGACGCAAAAGGAGTGAAAGGTACTGATCCACGGATCGCTGGGGCCCGCATCGGTGCTTTCGAGCAACACCCGAACGCGTTCGCGCATCTGACCGGCGGCCTTATTCGTAAAGGTGACCGCGAGAATCGCGCCGCCCCGAACACCCTGCTGGATGAGATAAGCGATGCGATGGGTGATCACGCGCGTCTTGCCGGTGCCGGCGCCGGCCAGAATGAGGACCGGCCCATCGGTGGCGAGCACAGCTTCGCGCTGCTGCGGATTCAGGTTATCGAGAATATCCATCTGTCAGAAAGTCCTGCTGGTTCGGCCCTGGGGCAAATGCATTTTAGCCGAGCGCAAAGAAGTGAGCAAACCGGCGAGCCAATCTTGCCTCAGCAGGGCGGCTCTCAGCAAAGCACGCACCTCAATGGGCGGAGGGAGCCAGATCGATCTCGAAAAAAAATAGAGGCTTGGTATCGATCATAAAGGCGAGATCGGGAATCTCCAAACGGGCGTTCGAGATCCAGTCGTAGTGCCGGTCGATATCGAAGTAAAGGAAACCGTGCGTCGTGGCATGAGGCGGAAGCAGATCCGTGGCAAGCCCGGCCGAACGAACGGTCCCGGCGAACTCCTCCCAGTTTTTGTCGTGCTTGCTGGGCGGGGGCCCTACGCGGGGCACGGGAAATCGCGGTGTAGGATCTTTTGTCGGTTTCGCCAGGACGCGATCCGCCACCTCTTCGGCCGAAAGCGGCTGGAGGCGCTGGCGGGACTCGCCTGGGGTGCCCATGAGCAATTCCATGGTCTTCAAATTGATGCGGATCGGCGAGTCGTTATCGTTGCGGAAGAATAGTTCTATGGCGAGGATGCCGCCCTCGTAAGGGCTACGTTTGCCGAACCTCTCCTTGTAGCGATCCGCGGAAGTGTACGGATCGGCTGCAATCAACAAACCCTGGTGTGAGTCTCGCGCCGGCAGAGATGCGGGATCGGCCGAGCTAGTTTTCGGCGGCGTAGTTGAGGTTTGACCATGCGCGGCCGCAGCGCCGAGGCCCAGGGCAATGAAGAGCAGGTGAATTCGTGCTGGCATTGATTATGATCCTGAGATGCGCGGCATCGTAAGGCGTTGCCTTTGCGCCCTGGGGTACCATACTGATTGTGCTCCTTCTCGCGCTGTGAAGAGGCATTTATAATAACGTTCTAGCTCGTCGCCGTATCGCCATAGCGATGGCGCCGCTCACATCTGCATGTATTTTCTCTACAGTCTGATCACTGCGGTAGGGGCGATCCTGCTAACGCCTTACGTCCTGCTCAGCGGCGTCCGGCGAAGAAAATATCTGCCAAATTTCTCGCAACGACTGGGTCTAAAGTTCCCTCCGGAGCTGGCCGCCAAGGGAGGCCCTTCGCGCGCAATTTGGGTGCATGCCGTCTCGGTGGGTGAAGTCCTGGCCGCGGTTCCCTTCGCACGCTGTTTGAAACAGCGCTTTCCGGGCTGGCGGCTGGTGATCTCGACGACGACTGTCACCGGGCAAAAGTTGGCGTGCGAACGAATGAATTTTAGCGACGCCGTTTTCTATTTCCCATTCGATTGGAATGGGCCGGTGCGGCGCGCCTTTCGGGCCGTGCGGCCTGGTGTGATCGTGATCCTGGAAACGGAAATCTGGCCTAACTTGGTGCGCCATGCTCGAAAAACCGGCGTTCCGGTGATATTTGTGAACGGGCGCTTGTCGGAGCGATCGTTTCGCGGATTCTCACGAGCGGTGAAGGTGAGCGGCGGAGTCCTTGGTGGCTTCCTCCGGCGCATACTGAATGATGCGGCGCTATATCTCGTGCAGAGCCGGCAGGATGCGGCACGGCTGATGGCCCTCGGCGCCCCTGCGGATCGCGTCATTGTGACTGGAAGCATGAAATATGACACGGCCCTCTCGGGGCCGAACGCATTTGTAGATTGGCTCCAAGCCGAGTTGAAACGTTCGCACCGGGGGCCGGTCGTGGTTGCCGGCAGCGTAATTGCCGGCGAGGAGATGCCCGTGCTGGAAGCATTCCGATCCATCCAGCAAAAATGGCCGCAGGCGCTGCTGATATTGGCGCCCCGCAAGCCGGAGCGATTCGCAGCCGCAGGCGAAATCGTAGCGCAAGCGGGCTGGCACGCGATTCGGCGAAGCGGGATCTCGCTCGACGGACCTTTACCGGGAATATTGGGCAACGCTGCAAACGCGGACCAGAGCGTTCTTCTGCTGGATACCCTCGGCGAGCTTGCATCGGTGTATGCCATTGCTGACGCCGTGTTTATCGGCGGGTCGCTGGTGCCCGTCGGCGGACACAACCCGCTCGAGCCCGCGGCCTTCGCAAAGGTGCCGCTTTTCGGGCCTTCGATGGATAATTTCCGTGAGGTCGCCGAAATTTTGCTCGAAGCAGGTGCGGCGATTCAAGTAGATTCGGCCGCGCAACTCAGCGCCGCCTGGAGCGGCCTGCTCGAAAATGCTTCGCGGCGCGGCCAAATGGGTTTGGCGGCACGAGAAATCGTGGAGCGCAACCGCGGCGCGACGGCCGCGACGCTGGATCATCTCGCAGCAGTGATCGAGCCGCAGCGAGCGCGTACATGACGCTCTCGCCCACAGCTCGAACGTTACTGCGGCCCCTCGG
This sequence comes from Rugosimonospora sp., assembly GCA_035636675.1. Lineage (GTDB taxonomy): Bacteria > Acidobacteriota > Terriglobia > Acidiferrales > UBA7541 > Palsa-189. Next base: position 20,579 of record DASPYR010000064.1, read on the forward strand.
CCTGCTTTATGGCAGTCTGATGCGCCTGCGAACGACCTTCTATGAAAGCGGGCTCCTGCGCCGCCGGCGTCTTCAAGGTACCGTAGTCAGTATCGGCAACCTGACGGTGGGCGGCACAGGCAAAACGCCGATGGTGCTCTGGGTTGCGGAGCGGCTGGCCGCCGAAGGGCATCGTCCCGCCATCTTGACGCGCGGTTATCACGGCCTCGGAGACAGCAATGCCAGTTCTCAGGCCACCGCCGACGAAGTCGCCTTGCTGCGGCAAAGGCTCAACGGCCGGGCTCAGTTTGGTGTTGGCAAAAACCGTTATGAGAACGGGCTCGCGCTGGCGAAAAATGGAGCAGAATGGTTCATTCTGGATGATGGATTTCAGCATCTGGCGCTTCAACGCGACGCCGATATTGTCCTGCTCGATGCCACCGATCCTTTTGGAGGCGGCGGGATCTTGCCGGCCGGGCGCTTGCGCGAGCCGCGTTCAGGGCTGGCGCGCGCGGATATCGTGGTCATCACCCGGGCAAACCATGCTCCGGCAATTGAAACCGGGGTACGCAGATTCACAAACGCGCCTATCTTTTACGCGCAGGCCCGGCTGGAGACGGTGCTCCGAGTGCCGTCGATGAAGGAAGCTTTGCCCGAGAGCGAGGGCCGGCGATACAACTTTTTCGCATTTTGCGGTATCGGCAATCCTGCGGCCTTCTTCGATGACTTGCGCAAGTGGGGCTTTTCCGTCGCGGGCCGGCGCAGCTTCGCCGATCATCATCGTTATTCCGGCGCTGAAATCCGCGACCTGGATGATGCCGCCGCGGCTGTCGGGGCGCAGGCTTTGATTTGCACCGAAAAGGATGTGTTTAATTTGCCGTCATCGATTGCCACGGAGCTTCCCATCTACGCGTGCCGGATTCGATTGGCGGTCAGTGATGAAGATGCCTTTTGGACGGCAGTGCGAGCCGCGGTCGGTCGGACCCAGCGGGTGACGCAAGCATGAAAATTCTCGTCCGAGCGACAAATTGGGTGGGCGATGCGGTGATGTCTATTCCGGCGCTGTGGGCAATCCGCGGCCGCTGGCCAAACGCCGAAATCGTTATCCTCGCGCGTCCCTGGGTCGCGGATTTATATCGCGGGCAAGGTTACGCGGATCGCATCCTCATTTACGAAAACAAGGGCAAACATAAAGGTTTTTGGGGACGGGAACGGCTGGCCCGCGCGCTTCGCCTGGAGAAATTTGATGTGGCCGTGCTTTTCCAGAACGCCTTCGACGCAGCCTGGATCGCCTGGCGCGCGCGGATACCCGAGCGCATCGGCTATGCCTGGCACGGTCGAAGCTGGTTATTGACTCAGGCCATTGCGGCTCCGGCGAAAGGCGGAGCCCCGGCTCACGAGGGTTACGATTACCTCGAACTGCTCCGTCGGGCCGGATGGCTCGAGCGTCTGCCCCGGATCGATGAAATCAGCATCGCGGTCTTCGAGGAAGATCGGCAGAAAGCGCTGGAACGTCTCTTGGCCGCGGGGTTGCGCAAAAATTCTGTCAGAATTGCCTTTGCATCCGGCGCGGCTTACGGTTCCGCGAAGTGTTGGGAGCCAGAACGCTATGCCGCGCTCGCCGATCGGCTCATTGCGGCGTTCGATGCCGATGTGATACTTCTCGGCGCGCCTCAAGAAAGTGGCATGGCGGCGCGCATTGCCGGCGCGATGGGCCATCGCGCGTTCAATCTGGTTGGCGCGACTAAGATCGGCGAACTTCCCGCGCTGCTTTCCAGCTGCCGTCTGTTTATCGGCAATGATTCAGGAGCGATGCACGTGGCCGGCGCGGTCGGCGTTCCGGTCATCGGCATATTCGGCCCCACGGACCCCGAAGGCACTCGGCCCATGACCCCGCAATTCACCCTGATTCGCGAAGCGGTGGATTGCAGCCCCTGTTTTCTCCGCAAGTGCCCCATCGACCATCGTTGCATGAGGCGCATCTCCGTCGAGCGCGTCTTTGAAGCCGCGCGATCTGTGCTAGTGACCGGCGATGGCATCAAGAGCTCGAACGTTCGGAGCCAACGCCTTGCCTGAAGCGACGGCTCTGCGGCCGGCAGTTTTCCTCGATCGCGATGGAACCATTTGCGAAGAGATGGGTTATCTCAATCATCTCAGCCGGCTGCATATGTTTCCGTTTGCCTCCGCGGCAATCAGCAAGCTGAATAAGGCAGGCTTGCCGGTAATCGTGGTTACCAATCAATCGGGCATTTCGCGCCGAATTTTTCCGGAGTCTCTGGTGGCTCAGATTCACGCCCGCATCAGCCAGGAATTATCCGCAGCCGGGGCTCGCGTCGATGGCTACTACTATTGTGCGCACGCCAGTCAGGACGACTGCGGGTGCCGCAAGCCTTTGCCGGGATTGCTGGAGCAGGCGGGCCGGGAGCACGGCCTGCGTCTCGCGGGTTCTTTTGTTGTGGGCGATCGTTACGCTGACGTCGAGTTGGCGCACGGCGTGGGTGCGCGCGGAGTCCTGGTTCTGACGGGCTATGGCCGCGGCGAATACGAATTGCACCGGCGGGAATGGCCGCGCCAGCCCGATGCAGTGGTGGAGGACCTTTCAGAGGCCGTGGACGCCATCCTCGGGGAACTTTTGTGAACGGAGCGCGCGGCGCGGATGTGGCGCGGTTGATCGATATCATCGAGCAGTTTCCCCGCGAGAGCATTTTGGTCTTAGGCGATTTCGTCGCCGATGAATTCGTCTTCGGTGAAATTTCCCGGGTCTCCCGCGAAGCGCCCGTGCTCATTCTGCGTCGCCGGGAAATGCACACGTTGCCCGGAGGAGGCGCTAATGCGGTCAACAATCTGGCGGATCTCGGCGCGCGGGTTTATCCCGTAGCAACTTTGGGCGACGATACCGCGGGTGATGTGCTGGCGGAATATTTCCGTAAAAAGAAAGTCGATACCGCAGGGCTCCTGCGCAGGAGCGGCTGGACCACCCCTGCGAAGACGCGTTTTCTTGCCGGCTGGCCCCATACGGCGCAACAGCAGGTGTTACGGGTTGACCGCGAGCCGGACGGATTGCCCGATGCGGCCATCGAAATGCTCGTGCGCAAAGCGCGCGAAAGGATCGCCGACGTTTCCGCAGTTCTCATCTCCGATTATGGATATGGTTCGGCCACACCGGAAATCGTCGCCAGCATTCGCGGCCGCAAGCGGTGGGCGCGGCCGGTAACGCTCGATTCCCGCTATCGGCTTCACGCATATGCGGGGCTCGATTTGACCGCGGCCACGCCAAATGAAGCGGAAATCGAGGCCGCCCACAACGCGCAGATCGCCGGAGACCCGTCCAAGCTGGATTCTTTCGCGCGGCGTACCATGGCACGGCTGAATCTGAGCGCTTTGGTGGTCACCCGTGGGCGCCACGGCATGACGGTCTTCGAGCGCGGGCGCGCGCCGCAGCCGCTCGCCGTATTTGGCAGCGATCAGGCGGTCGATGTGACGGGCGCAGGAGACACGGTGATCGCAGCCTTCACTCTGGCCCTGGCGGCGGGAGCAAGCGTGCCGCAAGCCGCGCGCATCGCCAATTATGCGGGAGGCATCGTGGTCATGAAGCGCGGCACGGCAACGGTCACGCGCGAAGAACTTATGGCGGCGATTCGATCCGATGCCAGCGAGAAATGCGCAGAGCCCGGCCGCAGTAGCGCCGGTGTCCCCGGTTCTTCGCCGCGAACGTCACCTACAGGATGAGCTTCGCGGCGCAAATAAGTCGCCCGGCGCGTTAAAATGGATACGCGAAATAAAATTCTTCCGCTCGAGCCGTTGGCCCTTAAGGTTGCTGAGCACAAGGACCGCGGGGAGCGCGTGGTGCTGGCCAATGGCTGCTTTGATGTGCTGCACGTCGGGCATGTCAGATATCTCCAAGGGGCCCGCCGGGAAGGAGATGTGCTCGTCGTGGCCATCAATTCGGACCAGAGCGTGCGATCGCTGAAGGGCAAGGGACGCCCGGTCCTTCCCGCCGAAGCGCGCGCGCGTCTTGTTGCTGGGCTGGCGGCTGTGAGATACGTCGTCATATTCGACGAGCCCGACGTGACGCGCTTGCTTTCGATCCTGCGCCCGGACGTGCACGCCAAGGGCACCGATTACACCACCGAAACCGTACCCGAGCGTGAAACCGCCCGGCGTCTCGGTGTCCGCATGGCCATCGTGGGGGATCCGAAACAGCACTCCACGCGCGATCTCCTGGCGCGACTCCGCACGCTGTCTCATGCGTAAGAACCTGCAGCCTGAGCTTGGTAAATTGCTGTCTGCGACCGTGCAGGGAATCGGCGCAAACGCATGAACGCACCGGGGCCAGCTTGGGCACGCTGGCGCGCGCCTCTAGGTTACCCCACTGCGGCGCTCTGCCTCTGGCTGGCTCGTCCGGCGTCGCGCTCGATTCTCGTCGGCTCTGTTGTTGCTGCACTGGGGCTGCTGATTCGCGCTGCCGCCGCCGGGCACTTGCGCAAGCGCGAAGCACTGGCCCACAGCGGTCCATATGCGCATACGCGGAATCCCTTGTATTTTGGCAGCGCCCTGATTGCGGCGGGATTTGCCGTGGCCAGCCAGTCCTGGATCGTAACCGCTCTGCTGGCGCTCTATTTCGGCGTTTTTTATGCCCAGGTAATGCGCCGGGAGGAATCGGAACTCCGCGAACAATACGGCAAGGCCTTCGACGATTACGCGGCGCACGTGCCGCTATTCTGGCCCAGACTCCGAGTGAAGGCTTCCCCGAACGGCACGCAGTTTTCCTTCGCGCAGTATATGCGCAATCGTGAATACCACGCCGCCATCGGCGCAGCCCTCACGATTGCGGTGCTCTTCGCCTTGGCCACTTGGAGGAAATAAGAGAATAGGAACTACTGCAGGTGGTAAACCTCATTGATCAGACGGCGGAATTTGGGCCGGTAAAGCAAGTCGTAAACCCCGCCCTTGCCTGGAAAAAGTGCTTCCGCCAGCCTCCGCGCTGCCGCGGCAATCTCCTGCGCCTCCTCATAAGGCACGTCGCCTTGCGCAATGATGCTCAGAGAAAGATTGACGACGATGCGCAGGCGGCGAACCCGCCTCGATTCTTCGTCAATTTCTGCCTTACTTGGAGAAACCGGCTGAATAGAACTCATGGATCCGTCCAAGAGATTATAGTGACTGCCCTAACTTGCAGCAAGAAAGGGCTCGCACCCTTGTTTCGCACCTGTTAATTAGATTCGCGATCGAGACTAGAAGACCGGCGTTTCCGCAGGCGATGCGGCGGAGGAGGAGAGTTCCGAGCAAGGAGTAGCACAAGTGAGGAAGGAGCGAACGTTCATCGACCGGCCATCCGTGGTGATCGTGACAGCGCCATCGCGGTCTGTGCGAAAGAGGCGCGTTCCCTCAGCAAGGATGCGCTCCACTGCATCGGGACTCGGGTCACCGTATGGGTTCGCCTCGCCCACGGAGATAGCCGCGATGGTCGGGTGAACGGCCTGTAAAAAAGCCGGAGTACTTGACGTTCTTCCGCCGTGGTGCGGAACTTTCAGGAAATTCGCGGCGAGCTCATCGCCGTTGACCAAAATGCTGCGCTCCACAGCGCGTTCGATGTCCCCCGTCAGCAGAAGCGAATTGTCGCCGTCTTTTAGGCGCAGGACGACGGAGTCATCATTGCTGGCCGCGCGCACTGGCTCGCTTGTGGCTGGCCAGAGAACGCTCACGCGCACGCCCGCCCAATCGAAATGCTCGCCCCTCTCGCGATGGATGACGGGAATCCTCCTCGCATTGGCCTCCGCGAGCACGTTTCGATAAGCAGCCGAATCCACGTCGCGTCCTACCCATAGTTCGCCGACGTGAAAATTTCGCAGCACTGCGGGCAGGCCGCCGAGATGATCTTCATGCGCATGCGTCAGCACAACCGCATCGATGTGCTTCAGCCCGCGCGACCATAGAAATGGCGAGACGACATCTTCGCCAATGTCGAGTCCCGCCCTCATCCCGCGCACGTAATTGGCACCGGGCAGACCTCCGGCATCCACGAGCATGGTGCGACCATCAGGGAAAGCCACAAAAATTGAGTCGCCCTGCCCCACGTCCAGGACTGTCACTTCGAGGCGTCCACGTTGAAATCGAGCGGAGAAGGGATAGGTGACCATCAAGGCGGCAAACGCGAGTTCCACGGCGAGCGCGACCGCAAAGGTCCATCGGGCGGAGGTCAGAATTGCCGCCGCAACGATTACCGCAGCCACGAGAAAACCAATCAGTAGAGCCGTGGGCGGCGAAGGAACGCGCATGGACGAGGAGGGAAGTCGTGCAAACCAATGGATCGATGCCGCAAGAATCCCAATCAAAAAACCCAGCACGCGCCCGAAGACAAGTCCGAGTCCTTTCCACACCGCGCTGACTGCGAGCGATGCGAACCCAAACGGCACGATAACGGCGGTAAGCAGCACGGCGGGAATGTTTGCAACTGGCGCTATAAAAGAGACGCGGTGAAGATCCCGGGCCATCAGCGGAAGCATTCCGATCTGCAGAGCGATCGAGAGCACGGCCAATTCCCACAGCCGCAGAACAACGCGACACGGTAAAACGACGATCTGACCGGAATGGCCCGCCAGTTTCGATGGCAGCATCGAGCCCAGCCGCGCTGACAGGGACCGAAGGTCGAGGCGAAGTTCGGTTGCTTTCGGCGAGTAGCTGCCGTCGCGCGTTACATCGCCGAGATGCTCGAGGGCGCGACGATAAGGTTCTGCCGTTCGTTCGAGCAGCGGCCCGGCGATGGCGGCAATAATTCCGGCCGCAAGGAAAGAGAGCTGAAAGCTGGCCTGCGCGACTTCTGAGGGCCGGAACAGAAGGATGGCAATCGCCGCCAGGCTGACTGCGTTGAGCAGAGCCACACGGCGATAGAAAATGCGCGCGAGCAAATAAATGATTGCCATCAATGCGGCGCGAGTAATGGGCGGCCGATCTTCAATAATTGCCATATAAAAACAGAGAGCCGCAATCGTCAGCATGGCTGTGGCGGCGATTGGCAAGCGGAGCTTTTTCCCCGTCCACAAAAAGAGCGCCGCCAGCACGCCGACGTGCAGGCCGGCCAGGACGAGAACGTGAAACGCTCCTGTGTCGCGGAAAGACTCGGCCTGCTGCGAATCGAGAAAGCTGCGATCTCCCAGCAGCATGGCTCGGGCAATCGCCGCGCGGTCCCCCGCCGGCGAGAGCATGGCGTCCAGCTCATTCAGCAAGCGCCCGCGCAGCCGAGCCAGATAATAAGAGGGTCCTGGAGCCGGCCCGGGCAGCGCTTGCATCAGAGCTGGGTTCCGCAGCGTTGCCGTGAGGTCGATCCCTTGTTGCCGGAGCGCTCCGCGATAATCAAAGGCTCCCGGATCGCCAAAATTTCGCACCAGGCGTGCACGAGCTAAAATCTCAACGCGTTCGCCCGCGCGAACCGGCTCCGGATTTCCCGGTACGCGCGCGTCAAAAAAATAAGTTGCCCGCAAGCCGCCGTGCACGGTCCGCCACTCGCCCGCGGTCTGCACCTGCTCGAGGTCGATGTCGTAGCGGAGGCCCCACGGCAGACGCAACGGATCCTCGCGTAGGATCCCTTGCCAGCGCAGCGGCACGTTGAGATCCAACTGCCCGAGGCCCGCCAGATTTGTGACTTCATTCGGCGGAACCGCCAACCGCTCGATTTGCGCCGCTGCCGCAGCGAGAAAAAACCACGCCAGCAGCCCGGCGCTCCAGACGAGCTCTACCCGCCTGAGTTTCAGGAGCCAGAAACCCGCGAGGATGCAGCACACGGCGATCCCCAGAGACACATCGAGGCTGTACGCAACGTGGGCAGCAATCGGAACCGCCGCGAGGACCCCTGCGGCAACGAACATCGCGATCAGCAGGGCAGGAAGCTTCATGCGCGACGCGAGAGTCGCACCAAGGCCTCGATATGATAAGTCTGAGGGAAAATATCTACAAGGTGAAGCTCACTGATTCGATAGCCACCCGGTTCCCCGGCGAGAACCGCGAGATCGCGCGCAAGCGTGGCCGGGTCACAGGAGAGATAAACAATCTCTTGCGGCGCGATTTTGATCAAGCGAGCGAGCGCCCGCGCGGCCACGCCCGTTCGCGGCGGATCGAGCACAACCAGATCGGGCCGCTCGTGCCAATGCTCGAGAAAAGCTTCCACCGTCGTATGCCGCCAATTTGGCGAGGCAGCGCCGCTGGCCTGAAGATTGATTTCGAGGTCGCGAGCCGCCGCGATATTCGATTCCACGGCGATGAGCCGTTCAAAGCGGTTCGCGAGCGGGACGCTGAAAAGACCGACGCCGGCAAACAGATCGAGCGCCAGCTTGCCTCGCGCTTCACCAACGACGGTGCGCATGAGTTCATCCAGCAGAAAACGGTTCACCTGGAAAAAGGAGAGATGGCCGATCCGGAAGTTATAGTTTTCGACGCGATAGCTGATGTGGCCCGGCCCGCTGAGCTCGAAACGGTCGGTGCGTCGATCGTGGATTAAAATTGTATCAATCGACGGCAGCGCCGAGCGAAAGAGCGCAGCAATTTCAGCAGGAGCTTCATTCGCCGCGTCCAACGCTAAGTTTAAAAGGAGCCGGTCGTCATCCTGATCGGCAAAAGCTTCGATCTCTCGCAACGCGGCCGGCAGCCCGTCTGACTGCAACAAATTTACGATCGCCCCGAGAGCCTCGTTCAGCCGTGGCGAGGCGATGGGACATTGCCGGATGGCGCAGAGCTTCTGCGAGCCTGCCTGAAAATAGCCGATTTCAGCCGAGCCGCCTTCATCGCGCGTGATTTTCCATTGCACGCGATTGCGATAACCAAAAGCTGGAGAGGCATGCGGCACGATCGGGTCATCCCAATGCAGCCGCCCCAGCCGCAAAAGCGTTTCGCGCAGAATGTCGGCCTTGTACCTAAGCTGCAATTCGTAGGGAATGTGCTGATAGTCGCATCCGCCGCACACGCCGAAATAAGGGCAGGGCGCGACCGCGCGATCCGCCGAAGGCGTCTTGATCTGTGCCACCCGGCCGCGAATGAATTTCTTGCGTGTCTCGACCGGCTCGATGGATACGCTTTCATCCGGCAGGACGAAGGGAGCAAACACGGTGTGACCCTCGTGATGTGCGAGGCCCTCGCCTCCATAGACCAATTTCTCGATTCGCACGTCGATCGAATCAGGCATCAGGAGTTCGTTTCAGTTGAGATAAAAAAGACTGAGCCGCGGCAGGCCAAATCGCTCCATCAGACGCTTCTGTGTGTACTGCCTTTCGAGCTGGCCCAGTTGTTCGGCCGACATGCGGCGCCGGTAAGGCGCCAGTTGCCGGTCCAGGTCCGTGTGAATTTCGATCAGCATATTCTCATCCGCAGCTGCTACAAGCGCGGCGCTAAGCTTCTCCTCAACGGCGCTCAGCCGCCGTTCCAGGTTCTCGAGATCGAGAGCGGAAGGCGAATCCAGCAGGGGCGTCATATCGGCGAGACTCGTCCGAGCTTGCGCAATTCGCCGCGCCAGTTCGGCGTCTGAGGAATGAGTTCGAGTTCGCTCCGCGGCTTGCTCCAGTTTCTCGATATTGCGGCACAGAAAATTGCGCAGCTCCTCGCGCGAAAACGGCTCCGCGTGTTTTTCGTTCCGTTTTGGCTCTGGACCCAAGCCTGCGGATGTCTCCTGCGTCTCCGCCGCCGCGTCCAGCACCGCGTCGACGCAATACGCCAGGCTCTTGAGCGGCCTTCCCGCGCCCCGCCGGGAGCGCTGATAGCTTTCAAACGCGCTGTCAATGCCGCGCAGCACGGCCTCCAGCGGAATCCCCGCCCTTTGCCATGTTTCTACAATTGCCCAATCCAGCGGCGAAACCAGCAGATGCGCGCCGCGTTTACGCCAGAAGTATTCTTCGATTTCCGTGAAATAATTGAAATAGTTGAACGAATCCATCAGCCGAGTTCACGATTCGCGCTTTCGCGCCGATCTTGCCCCGGCCCGTATCGCGGCGGCTACGGGTGCTTTCTCTGCCGCCGGCGCAGCATGACGTGAAGGTTGATTTCGTTCCCAAATGATGCGCAGCCCTTCCAGGGTGAGAAATTCGTCCACCTGCTGGATATGCCGTGACGCCTGCGCGATCAAGGACGCCTGCCCGCCTGTGGCGATCACGCGCGTGTCTTTGCCTAGCACGCTCTTGATGCGCTCCAGAATTCCGTCCACCAGGTCGGTGAAGCCATAGAAAAGGCCCGCCTGCATGGAGTGCGCCGTATTCGTGCCGATAATTTTTCCGGGATCGCGAATCTCCACGCGCCAGAGCCGCGCCGCGCGTGAAAAAAGCGCCTCGGCCGAAATGCCAATCCCCGGCGCGAGCGCCCCGCCCAGATATTCGCCGCGTTCCGAAACCACGTCAAAATTAATGGCCGTGCCAAAATCGACCACGATGCACGGCCCGCCGTATTTCGCGTATGCGGCGATACTGTTCACGATGCGGTCGGCGCCCACTTCCTGCGGATTGTCATAATGCACCGGCATGCCCGTGCGAATGCCCGGCTCCACGAAAAGCGCCTTCGTGTGAAAGTATCGTTCAGCCATTCCCGCCAGCGTGGAGTTGAGCGGAGGCACAACCGAGCTGATGATCACGCCGCGAATTTCGTGAGGATCGAGCTTGGCGATGGTGAAAAGATCGCGCGTGAGGATTCCGTATTCATCGACGGTCTGATCCCGTGCCGTGGTCAGACGCCAGTTGGCGATCAGATCCCTGTCCCGAAATACGCCCAGCACCGTATTGGTATTGCCAACGTCAACCGCAAGCAGCATCAATTCGCCTCGGAAACATCGCCGGAGATAACCACTGCGCTCTGCCCATCGTCGCGCCGCACGCGCAGAAGCCCGTTGGGTTCCAGCCCGTCGGTCGTACCGACGTACGATTCGCCCCCCGCGCTGACGCGCACGCGCTTGCCGCGCGCGTAAGTGGATACCTCTGCGAACCGCGCCAGGATCGGCTGGGCGCCCTCGGCCAAAAACCGATTGTAGTAGCTCTCCAGGTGGCGCAGCAACCGCACCAGCAGTTGCAGGCGCGAAATCGGCTTTCCGGTAATGAGGCGCAGCGATGTCGCGATGGCCGCGAGCTCCGTAGGCATTGCGGCGTGGTTCACGTTGATGCCAATGCCGACAATCACGAACCGCACCTGGCTCGGCTCCGCGTACATTTCCGTGAGAATGCCGCAGAATTTTTTCCCGCTCGCCAGCAGATCGTTCGGCCAGCGCAGGTCCGCCGCCACTCCGGTTTCCTCCTGCACCGCCTCTCTCACGGCCAGCCCGGCGACCATGGTGATCACCGGCGCGACAATCGGTGAAATCTGCGGGCGCAGCAGCGCGCTCATATAAATCCCGCTGGTCTTCTCGGAATGCCAGCTCCGGCCGGCGCGGCCCCGCCCGCCGGTCTGCTCTTCCGCGATGACGAGGGCCCCGTGAGGCTCGCCGGCGTGCCCGAGTTCCAGGGCAATACTGTTCGTCGAAGTCGCCTTGAAGTAATGATAGATGCGTTTCCCGAATGGCGAATCGCGCAGCCGCCGCCGCAGCAAGCTGGGCGAGAGCACGTCGGGCACGCGCTCGATGCGATAGCCCGTCCGCGGATGGCCCTTGACGCGCACTCCCAGCGCGCGCAGCCGCTGTGTCCAGCGCCACACGGCCGAGCGGCTCACGCCGATTTGCCGCGCGATTTTCTCGCCGCTGATGACGATCATCGGATTCTCCGAGAGCAGCGTCAGCAGCGCATCGATCCGCCGGTCCGTCGTCCCGGCCCGGTCGGTGGTTCCAGCCCGGTTGGTCGTTGCAAGAAGATTGCGCGCGGACATGTAAGGAGGATCGAAGCTCCTAGATCAGCTAATTCGATCAACAATGCGATCGACGCGAAGGCACAGAGCTTATCTGCCGCGGAACGAATGGGCAAGCGAAGAGCTTCGCAAATCGTCGAAGCTAAGTACTCGCGGGATTGTCCGTGCGTTTTTCGAGTTGCGCCAGGCGCTCCGCTAACTTATCGAACTCCAGCTGGCGTTCCGCAAACGTCGCTTCGAGCTGGCGCACGATTTCTGCGGGCGCGCGGCTGCGAAAGGCCTTGTCCGCCAGGCGGTTTTGTTTTGATTCCAGATCGCGCGCCAGGCGCTCCTTTTCCTTGCGCAAACGGGCGACTTCCGCGCCCAGCTCGGCGCCTTGGCCGTAGGCAATGCGCAGATCAAACTGCGCGGTCGAGCGCACTGGCCCGGAGGTGGGCTCGAGCTTGGCGCGGGAAAAGCGCAGATCGGATAGCCCGGCGAGCCTCAGGATCACGGCGCGATTGTTTTCGATGACGGCCCTCACTATGGCGCTCGCCGGGGCGAAGTCCGCAGCCACCTGCCGCTTGGGATCGAGTTTGAGTTCCGCGCGAACGTTGCGCGCCGCTACAATCACTTCCTGCAAGAGTTTCACTTCCTCCTCGGCGTCGGGATCGGACCACTGCGGCGCGGGCCGCGGGAACGGCTGCAGCGCGATAGATCTTGCGTTCTTATCCTTTTCGGGGGCGTGTTGCGGCAGCCGGTGCCACAATTCCTCGGTCAGAAAAGGCATGAACGGATGCAGCAGCCGCAGCGCCGCCTCGAATATTGCAAAAAGATTGCGCCATGCCGGCAGGGCAACATTGCGATCCGCATCCGCCATCGCCGGCTTCACCCACTCGATATACCAATCGCAGAAATCCCCCCAGAAGAAGTGATAGACGACGTGCGCGGCTTCGTGAAAGCGAAAATTTTCGAGTGCATCGTCGACCGTTGCGATGGCCTCGGCCAGCCGCGAGAAAATCCAGCGGTCCGCCAGATTAACGGCGCCGCTTGCGGGATAGGGCGCGGCGGCGCGAACCTGCGGTGCGGCGAGTTCCTCGATGCCCATCCCGCTTGCCGACTGAAATTTCTCCAGATTGACGAAGACGAATCGCGCCGCATTCCAGATTTTGTTGGCGAAGGCGCGATAGCCCAGGACGGCGTCTTCGCTCAGCGCGATGTCCGTACCCGGCGCGGCTTTGATGGCCAGCGTGAAGCGCAGCGCGTCGGTGCCGTACCTTTCCATCCATTCGAGCGGGTCAACCACGTTGCCGCGCATTTTGGACATCTTCTGTCCCTGCGCGTCGCGAACGAGCGAGTGCAAATAGAGCGTGCGGAAGGGAATTCGTTCGACGGTTGTTTTTCCGGGTGCGAGATGCAGACAGAGCATCACCATGCGCGCATCCCAGAAAAACAGAATGTCGTAGCCGCTGATGAGCAATGTCGTGGGATAAAACGCGCGCAGGTCCGGCGTATCGTCGGGCCAGCCCAGCGTGGAGAGCGGCCACAGGCCCGAGCTGAACCATGTATCCAGCACGTCGGGATCCTGTTCGAGCTTTCCGCCGCCGCATTTCGCGCATTTCTCCGGAGGGCTGGCGGGCAGCGCGCGGCCGTTAACGATGGCAACTCGCGAATCGCGCGCGGGCGTGATGCCGCCGCAGGGGCAGTGCCACATCGGGATGCGATGACCCCACCAGAGCTGCCGCGAGATGCACCAATCGCGGATATTTGCCAGCCAGTCTGTGAAAATCTTTCGCTGATTATCGGGCACGATGCGGATTTGCCCCTCTTCTACTGCTGCTGCGGCAGCGTCCGCCAGGGGGCGCATCTTGCAAAACCATTGCGTGGAGATGCGCGGCTCGACGACGGTTTTGCAGCGATCGCACACGCCGACGGCGAGCGTATGGTCTTCTACTTTGACGAGCAGGCCTTGCGCGTCCAAATCAGCCACGATTCGTTTGCGCGCCTCGAATCGATCGAGGCCCGCATACGCACCTGCGGTCGCATTCATGCGCCCCTCTTCGGTCATCACGTCGACCTCAGGGAGCTTGTGCCGGCGTCCCATTTCAAAATCGTTCGGGTCGTGTGCTGGTGTGACCTTCACGGCTCCCGTACCGAATTCACGGTCCACGGCGGCATCCGCGATCACGGGAATTTCGCGGTTCATCAGTGGGGGTCGAACTTTTTTCCCGATCAGGTGCCGGTAGCGCTCATCCTCCGGATTTACGGCCACGGCCGTATCGCCCAGCATGGTTTCCGGACGCGTTGTGGCCACCACGAGCGATTCGTTCGAGCCCACCACGGGATAGCGAATGTGCCAGAGGTGTCCCTTGCGCTCCTCGTGCACGGTCTCGAGGTCGCTCAGCGCGGTCTGACAGCGCGGGCACCAGTTGACGATATAGCGGCCCCGATAGATGAGCCCTTCGCGGTAAAGACGCAGAAAAGCTTCCAGAACCGCGCGGTAGAGCGGTGCATCGAGGGTGAACCTCTCGCGCGACCAGTCGCAGGAATCGCCCAGGCGAATCATCTGCTTTTTGATCGTGCCGCCGCTCTGCGCTTTCCATTCCCATACCCGCCGCTCGAACTCTTCGCGTCCCAGCGCTTTGCGCGTGAGGTTTTGCTTGGCCAGTTCGCGTTCCACCACCACCTGCGTGGAGATGCCGGCATGATCCATGCCGGGGAGCCACAGCGTCCGCTCGCCGCGCATGCGGTGCCAGCGCGTGAGCGCGTCGATTTGCGTGTGCTCGAGCATGTGGCCGATGTGGATGTATCCGGTCACGTTCGGCGGAGGAATGACGATCGAAAATACCGCCCCCGGACCACTCGCATCAGCGCGAAAGAGCTGCTCGTCTACCCAAGCCTTGGCCCAGCGCGGCTCAATCAGCCCCGGTTCGTAAACTTTGGGGAATTCGGCGGCTCCGGGCGCCCCTTCGGAAGCTTCTCTTGGTGGCCCGGTTGTTGCCGCTTTGGCTGCCCCTTTTTCTAAACGATCCGGCACGTGTATTCTCTCCACTCCGGCTGGCGCGGACTTCAGCGAAGAATAAACCCCTTACTATAAGGAGCGCGGCAGGAGGGGTCAAATCCCAAGCAGGGGAGTGATCTTTTGCTCCGCCTCGACCCATGCGTTCGGAAAATTGATCGGAGATACGCGCTGCTGAGATTCGCGTCGCGCACAGCCCGTTGCCGCATAAATGCATTGGACTATGGAGAAGGCTTCTCTACAATAAGCCATCGCCGCCGAAGCGATTGAAAGGCACGTGCGCGCAGGAGGTCTGGCGTGAAGAATAAGCACATCTTCGTTCTTCTAGGGCTGGGATTTCTCGTCAGCGTGGCCCCGCTTTTTGCGCATCATGGCAACTCCAGCTTCGACATCGATAAGAAGCTCACCATGAAGGCGACGGTCACAGAATGGTTCTGGGCCAATCCGCATTGTTTCCTGAAATTCGATATAACGGATGAAAAAGGAAACGTCATCCATTGGGTTGCCGAAACGAGTAATCCATCGGACATGACCAATCTTGGGTGGAGCAAGCAAATCTTCAAGCCCGGCGATCACGTTACCGTTACTCTGCAGCCAGTCAAGAATGGCGCGCCCATTGGCCGTGTCCTGCAGGTTGTGCTCGCGAATGGCCAGACCTTGGGCACGCGGATCCCCGGCGTATTCGGGCCCGAGGTCGACGCGCCCAAGCCGGCAGATTCTTCCAAGTAGAAGCATTCGTGAAAAGCTCGCATGAATGAGCTGAGGGTCCGGTGGTTCGGCGGCGTGCGTTGCGAATAGGCAGGAACGCGGAGCCGTGCCGCCGCAGGCTCTGAACTTATGGCCTGCGTTCGTTATCGGAAGCCTTATCGGAAGGAGGTCCAAAAAATGTCCAAGCGATCGGTGACTCCAGTCCTTCCTGTGGCGGCTGTGCTGTGCTTTTTCGTCGCCTCCAGCGCCGCAACTCAGGCGCAGCAAGCGGGAGCCGCACAAAAGCAGAATGCGGCACCCGCGGCGCTTTGGAATAGCCCGAGCATTGCGCCCAAGCAGCCGCAGCCGTCTTCCGGCCCCCCGCCGCGCCACGACATCAGCGGCACTTGGGATGCCTTCGCGGCCGGGATCCAGCCCACTGGAGTTAAGAGCCATGCGCCTTTTACGGAGCGGGGCGAAAAAATGGCCAATACCTATAAGCCTGGCGATGGTCCTCGAAAAGTCGAACTCGGCCTCATCAATGATCCCTTGGATGGTTGCGATCCGGCAGGTTTTCCGCGTAATTTATTTTTCGAACTCCGTCCCTTTAAGGTCGCTCAGACCCCCGATCAGGTGGTCATGTTGTACGAATATCAGAAGGTGTGGCGTGCCATCTGGACCGATGGGCGAGAATTGCCCAAGGATCCCGAATCCCGATGGTACGGCTACTCCGTTGGCCATTGGCAGGATGACTACACGTTTGTCGTGGACACCGTCGGATTGGACGAAAGAACTTGGCTCGATAACGCGGGCGACCCGCACAGTGCCGATATGCACGTCGAGGAAACCTACCATCGCGTAGATCAGGATACGCTGGAGCTCACCGTGAAGATCGACGACCCGAAGGCGTATAAGGAACCTTGGTTCGGCCTCAACAAATTCATCTTGCACCGACAGCGGTCCAGTTTCGATATTCGCGAGATGATCTGCGCGCCGTCAGAGGTGGAAGAATACCGGAAGGAGGTCGCCGAACCCGCTACGAAGTAGCTTCAAAACGGTCGCGTGGGTGCGCCGGAAATACGGACAGCGCCTGCGAGTTAAATAAATGGAAACAGAGCCGTCGCGGCCGTAAACGTTCAGCCTTTTTCCATTACCCGGCGCACCATGGCTTCGATCGCCGGTCGAAGTACTTCCCGATTCACCACTTCCATTATTTCGGGCTGCATGCGCTCCAGGAGCCGGCTTACAACTGCTTCGATCATTTCGGGGGTCGGAGAAGGAGATGCCTTAGCCGGCAAAGAAGGAGAGAACGTATCCTTTTGCGTTACGCTGGCATTTCGATTGGAACTTTCGGCTGCGCCGCCGGAGCCTGGCAAGGTATTCAGCTCCGAAAAGGCCAGCCGGGCAGCCTCGGTTGCCGCCGTAATCACCGAATCGTGTTCCGGTAGCGGCGGCAACTCCAGTTCGATGGGCTCGATTTGCTCGTGAGTATCGTACGGGTTTTCGGCCGTCGCAGGCGGCTGAGCAGTTGTATGCGCCGCGGCAGGCCGCGAAAGCGGCGCGGCATCCTCGGCGGGCGCGTCTGGCGTCGCGGCCGGGAACGTCAGCGTGGGGTCAAATTTGAACATTTCCATCGGCGTTTCGAGCGATGCGGATGAGGATGGCGCGTCGTTCTCGGACTGTGCTAAGACGCCGTTGCTGTCGTTTTCACCTGCCGCTGCCGGTTGTGAACTCGTTTGCTGTGGAACGGCCGGTTCATTGTGGAAGACAATCGTTGCCCCCACATCAGCGCCCAAATCGGCGCTGTCGAAAAGAGGTGAGTCCGGCCGAAAATAAGCCTCTTCCGGCTCGACAGAGGACTCGTCTTTGCCGAAGGAATGCATATCGAGCATATCCTGCGGCCGAGTTTCGGTTTTTTCTTCCAGCTCCCGGGGTTCCGCAGGCGTTGCCCAAGACGGGTCGCCCAGGTTCGCGTCGCGTGCCGATGTCACCACCTCGTCGGAATCCTGGATCTTGGCAGCCTGGGGCGCGGGCTGCCTCGCGGGAGCGATGAACGGAGGCGGCTGCTGCTGGGCAGAAGAGCTGACCTTGCCCCGCTGGCGCAGCGATTCTTCCGCAGGTGCCGTGTTGATCCCGCTGCTTGAACTTGGTTGATTCAGGGGTACAGGCGTCGTCTGCGCGGGCGTTGCTGGCTTAACCGGCGTCACCGCCGGAACCGGCAGAGGTTTTTGCCCATTTTTTGCGAGCAGCGCCTTGACCATGTTGATCAACGGATCGGGCGGAATAAAGGGTTTCTTCAGGACGCCGTCGGCGCGCACCCGCTGCGTCTCTTGTTCGTCGAGGGGATCGAACGCGCCAACCAGCAGCACCACAGGCGTGTTCATATAGCGCGAATCGCTCTTAACGAATTCACAAACTTCGTAGCCGTTGCGTACGGGCATGAAGATGTCGGCAAGGACCAGATCGGGGCGGAGGTCTGGAATTTTACGCATGGCAGCTTCGCCATTGCCAACTGCCACCACATCGATGCCTTCATCCTTCAAGGCCAAGGCAACCATCTTTTGGATGTTGCTATTGTCGTCGGCCACGAGTATGCGAGACACCGGGGACTCCTTCGCGCGAGCACCAACTCGAGAGCGGTCTCCAGCGACCGCCGCTATGCGTCAGCTTGGGTTATTGGAGCACCCGCGCGCAAGTGAGTCAACGAGCTTCGCTTAGGTATGTGCCGGAGCGTAAACTCGCGTAAAGCCCGATTCGGAAGGATCTACTGAGGCTGAAGCTGGACCTGCTTCTTGCTCTTTTTCTTCTTGCTGGACGATTCCCCCTGACTTGTGCCTTGACTGGCCTGGCTTGGCGGATCGGCGTTGCCATTCGCGTTCTGTCCGGCATTGGTACTTGTAGCGGCCTGGCCGCCTTGGGCGCTTTGATCCTGGGCTGAAGCGTCTGCAGTTGGGGGAACATTTGACCCCGCGGTAGGTCCCGAATTGGCCGCGCTTCCAGAAGTGCCGGCTGGAGGATCCGAAGCTCCGGGCGAGACCGTTTGGACGTAGGCGCCCGTTCCGCTGCCGTTGTTTCCGCCGGAACCGCCGCCTGCTGCCACCACACTCAGCCCCGCCCCCGGACTGAGGGTATCGGTGGCATCTTCTGCTTGCGGCGTCAATGTCGGTGTGCCCACCCGTGCCGCCGTACTGACGTCTGGGCCGGACTTGAGAAGCTCACCCGGTCGTTTCAGGAAACCAGGCCGCCCGCGCGGAATCTGCTGCTCCTTCTGCATGCGAGCCAATGCGGTGGGATCGGGTTGCGGCACAGGAGCCCCAAATTTGACGAGCTTGGCTTTCGCCTCGGCGGCCAGCGGCGAGAGAGGGTATTCCTTCACCAATCTCGTGTAATAGGTCGAGGCCACGTCAGTGTGTGCGTTGCGCTCGTAAATCGAAGCCAGCATCCAATTGGCCCGGTCGGCTGCGCTAAAGAGTGGATAGCGATTCACTAGATCAAGAAGCCGGGGAGCTGAGGCCTTATCCATGCGCCGGATGTAATAAAAACTGGCAATGCGAAAGTCGCCATCGGCCAGAACTTCCTGCACCTCTCTTAACCGCTGCTCGGCTCTCGGCGTGAGCTCCGTCTGGGGATACTTCTGCAAAAACGTCTGCAAGGCGGCCTCCGCCTCCAGCGCTTCGCTCCGGTCCCGGTCGGACTTTTCCATGCGCCGGTAGTGCGCCATGCCGATCTGCATCTGCGCGTAGGAGGCCTCATCTAGAAATGGGAAAAACGTGATGAAATCCTGGTACTCTGCGACAGCTTGTGTGAGGCCCGTCGTCCCGCCTTCTTTGAAATAGGAGTCGGCTATCGCCAGTTTTGCTTTCGCTAGGTATTCGCTGTCTGGATAAGTATTGATCAGCGTTTGCATGCTGAGCCGGGCCAATTCGAAACGGTTATGCTGCAGGTCGCTAATGGCCCGCTCGTATAAAAGCTTGTCGGCCTCGGCCGATTCATTAGTTCCCGGTTTAGAGGAGTTTGTTGTCGTTTTCTTAGCCGCGCAGCCCGTGAAGATCATCACGGCTAGGGCCGCGCCCATCCAGTTGTATTTCCGTCTACGCATCCGCTTCAAACAGCCTTTCTTAAACTCTTTGCGCCAAAGCCTCGCTGGCTAAATGCGCCATCTCCCGGACCGCCGCGGCCGGATCAGCGGTATGGAAGATCGAAGTGCCGGCAACCAGAATTTGCGCGCCGGCGCGGACCACCTCGGCCACGTTTCCCGGGCCGATTCCCCCATCCACTTCGATCCGGTAGTTATAATGATGCCGATCGCGAATTTCCCGCAACTCCCTTATTTTTTCCGTGGCCTCGGGAATGAACGCCTGCCCGCCGAACCCCGGATTGACCGACATGACCAACACATGGTCGACCTTGCCCAGCACTTCCGAGAGCATCGCCACCGGCGTGGCCGGATTGATCACGGCTCCGGGCTTGCAGCCGTGCTCCCGAACCATTGCCAGGGCACGGTCCAGGTGGGGCGTGGCTTCTTGGTGCACGGAAATCATGTCCGCGCCGGCACTGGCAAAGGCTTCGATGTATTGCTCCGGGTTTTCGATCATAAGATGCACGTCGAGCTGGAGCCTGGTTGCCTTGCGCAGCGACGCAACTACGGGCACGCCAATGGAAATATTCGGAACGAAGTGGCCATCCATTACATCCACGTGCAGCAGGGAAACTCCGCCGCGCTCCACGGCACGTATAGCGTCACCCAGACAGGCAAAATCCGCGGCCAAAATCGACGGGGCGACTTCAACGGCAGCCGACACTCTCACCTGCCAAATTCTAACATAGGCATACCCGCATTCCGGGTGATTTTCGCGGGATTTTCGCCCCTCCACGTCCGCCAACTGCTTTCGGCTGTCAATCCGCGACGCCCAGTTCCACCGTCGCGTTGGCGGGGACGCGTTCCCCACCCGGCGGATTTTGCCCCACGATCGTGCCCTTCGGGGCGCCCGCTTGCCCGATGTGATTCAACTTCGCAATTTTCAGTCCCGCTGCCGCCAGCGTTTGGTTCGCTTCCTGCTGTTCCAGGCCCACTACACTGGGCATCACGTAAAATGGCTGGCGATCGGCGCTCGAAACGAGCAAATCCACGTGCGGGCTCGATGCCGTCGTCCCCTCCAGCGGATCCTGTTTCAGCACGACATCGGGCTGCACTCCGGGAAGATTAATCTCCGTTACCTCTCCGAGCTGTAGTCCCGCCTGAAGCAAGGAGATCCGCGCCACCCGCATCGTTTGGCCTTCGAGAGCCGGAATCTTCACCGTCTGCTGCCCGAGGCTCAGCACAACGTGTGCGTCTTGCGAAATCTTCATCTCTTCGCCGGGTGGAGGACTTTGCCTGACGACTGCATTTATCGGCATTGGGCTATATACGCGGTCGGCCACCCGCAAATGCAAACCGCGAGCAGCAAGCGTACGCTGCGCTTCCGGCGCTGATTGCCCGACCAGATTGGGCATGCTCACGATGCGTCCGCGAATGGCGATGCGGATTGTCGTCACGGCGCTTAGAAAGCCTGCCGCGGCGAGGACAAATACCAAAACGGAGAAGCGCAAGACGCGCTCCAGCCGTTCTCGCCATTTCTCAATCATGAGCCTCAGCCTAACACCCGACAGAGCTGACCTCAACCCGTCCGGGTCGTTTCTTGTAGCCCAGCGCGCCGCGACGATTTGGGTCCGGGCCTGTGAGGATTTTCCCGCCGCGTAGACCCCTAACCTCGCGCCAGTACCGCCGCAAAAAATCCGTCGGTCCCGTGCTCTGGCGGAAAAGTCCTAAAAAAGCCGCCTGATTCAAATAACTTCTCGACCGATGCCGCTTCACGCAGGTGTGGCGTCAATAGCGCCCGTCCCGAGATCACCCGCCACTCCGGCGCCTCCGCGAGCGCCGCCGCGACCACGTTTTCATTTTCCTCCGGCTCCAGCGAACAAGTTGAATACACCACCCGGCCGGATTCGCCGGTGACCCTCAGGGCGTTCCGCAACATCGCTGCCTGAGAGCGATGCGCGTCGTCCAAATCCTCGCGCTTGAGCCGCCAGCGAATTTCCGGGTTCCGTGAGAGCGTGCCCGTTCCCGAGCACGGCGCATCTATCAGCACCCGGTCAAATCCTGGTGAGAAGGGCAGAGGCCGCGTTGCATCCAGAGCGGCCAGCGACACATTTATGATCCCTACGCGCGTCAACTGTTGTTGAATGATGCGCAAGCGGTGCTCGTGGATGTCCCCGGCGATCACGTGGCCGCGCGGGCCCGCAGAATGCGCGAGAATCATCGTCTTCCCGCCCGGCGCCGCGCATGTGTCCAGTATGATCTGCGAATTCCGCGCGTCCACCAGGTGCGCCACCATCTGCGATGCTTCGTCCTGCAGATTGATCTGCCCGGTGTGATAAGCCTCGCTGGTGGCCGCGTTGCCTCCCGAGATTTGAAGCGCCCCGCGAAGCCATCGGCCCGGCGTGACCTCAAAACCCGATTTGCGCAGCAAATCCGCGACCCGCTCGCTCGCTTCTTCTTCGACCACCGTGCAGGTGAGCGGGGCCGGCCGGTTATTCGCTTCCAGCAATGCCGTGGTCCGTTCTTTACCGAAGGAGCCCAGCCATCGCGCAACGAGCCACGTTGGATGCGAGTTCAAAATTCCCAGCCGCTCCTCGAGCGCTGTTGCCGCCGGGATCAACTTGTCGGCTTCCTCGCCGGCAATCTTCGCATCCGCCGTCGCTCGCCGCAGCACGGCATTGACCATTCCCCCCGCCGAACTCTTGCGCGCTCGTTTGACCAACTCCACCGATTCATCAATCGCCGCATGCTGCGGCACGCGGTCGAGATAGCGCAATTGGTAGAGTCCCAGCCGCAGCGCCAGGAGCACTTCCAGATCGAGTTGGTCGCAAGGGCGTTGAAGATAGCGTTGCAGCAGGAAATCGAGGAGCCGTTGCCACCGCAGAACTCCCAGCGTCAGCTCGGTGGCCAGCGAGGCGTCGGCTTTCTTTATGCCGGGTTCGAGTTTCGCATAGAGCAGGTCGGCCGCGTAGGCCTCTTCCGCAGCCACACGCCGCAAAACTTCAAACGCAATCCTTCTCGCAGCGGAAATTGCCATGAGCTGAGTTTAATCGCGGACTAGAGCCAGCGTTGTCATCCTGAGCAATCCGGGGCCCCAGCGCACGCCTTTCGAGCGCGGGCACTCGCGCGGCAGAAAAAGTCGCGTGTGCTGGGGCGGGCATCGAGGATTCGTTACACACCGAACCGTTCGGCGCTGCCGAGCCGCGCGCCATTCACGAATTCTCGCGCGCTGACGCGCTTGCGTCCTTCGATTTGCACGGCTTCAAGCTGCAGCCGCGTGCCGTTGCCGCAAATCACCTCGATCGCGGCGTCGCTCACGATCAGCGTACCGGCGTCCTGCACGATTGCGTTCAGAGCGGGCCCAGCCGTAGTGGCGGGCGCGCTCGGCCGTCCCCAAATGTGGCACAACCGCCCCCGAAATGTGCTAAACGTCCCCGGCCACGGTGCGAGCCCGCGAATTCGGTTATAAATCTCGCCGGCGGTTAGTGACCAATCGATGCGCCCCTGCTCTTTCGTGAGGATCGGTGCATAACTGGCCTGCGTGGAATCCTGCGGAATCGGCGCGATTTCCCCGTGCTCGAGTTTGATCAGGGACTCCACAACCAGCGGCGCGCCCAATTCCGCCATGCGCTTCGCCAATTCCGGCGCTGTTTCATCGCGGCCGATTGCGATTTCCCGCTGCCTCAGAATCGGGCCGGTATCGAGCCCCGGATCGAGTCGCATCGTCGTGAGGCCGGTTTTGCTCTCCCCATTGATAATGGCCCACGCAATGGGGGCTGCGCCCCGATATTTCGGCAGCAGAGAGGCATGCAGGTTCATCCACCCCAAGCGCGGAATCTCCAAGAGGCGCCGCGGAATGATTTGTCCATAGGCGATGATGACCACCGCGTCCGGTTTGATCTGCGCGAAAAAATCGTGCGCCTCCTCTGATTTCACGCTCTCCGGCTGGTAAATTCGCACGGCCGCGTCCGCCGCCACTTCTTTCACCGCCGCCACCGACACCCGCTGACCGCGCCCGCGGGGCCGGTCCGGCTGCGTCACCACCGCTGCTACGGCAAATTCAGGATTCGCGAGCAGCCCTCGCAGCGTGGGAACAGCGAATTCCGGCGTGCCGCAAAAGACGATGCGCATCCTGTCCTCGCTGACTCCGCCGTTGCGGCGTCACCACTGGCCCGTTTTCTGCAGCTTGCGGATTCTTCGCCGGATCAAATCGCGTTTGAGCAGGCTGAGGTGTTTCACAAACAGCACGCCATCTAGATGGTCGATTTCGTGGCAGAACGCGCGCGCCAGCAAGCCTTCGCCATTCATCTCAAAAGTCTTTCCCGTAGCGTCTTGCGCCCGCACCGTCACGTATTGCGGTCGCGCGACGTTTCCCCGAAAACCCGGCACGGAAAGGCAGCCCTCTTCCTCGCGCTGCTCCCCCTCGGCATGAATGATTTCAGGATTGGCCAGCACAATCTTGGCTTCCGGATTTTTCCCCACGGTCACATCGATCACCGCCAGCCGCTTGGCGATGCCAACTTGCGGCGCCGCCAGCCCCACGCCATTGGCCGCATACATCGACTCAAACATGTCCTGGCAAAGCTTCGCCAGTTCCTCGTCGAACTTTTCGATCGGTTTGGCCGTCTTTTCCAGCACGGCATTGCCGTATTTCACCACTACATAGATCATCGCGAATGTTCCCGTGCTCCCCGCAGCCGCTCAGAAATCATCGAGCTGCCGCATATAGCCTTCAAAATTGCGTCGCGTTTCACCCAGTGAATCGCCGCCGAATTTTTCCAGAAATGCTCCTGCCAGCACCAGCGCGGTCATGGCTTCGCCCGCAATTCCGCCCGCGGGCACCACGCAGACGTCGGAGCGCTCATACGCTGCTTGCACGGATTCTTTCGTGACCAGGTCAGCCGTCCCCAGCCCGCGGCGCAAAGTCGAAATCGGCTTCAGGTAGCCGCGCATGACCACGTCTTCGCCATTCGTGATTCCGCCTTCCAGGCCGCCCGCGCGGTTGCTGGGCCGGCGAAAACGCCGCCTCTCCGCATCATAAGCAATCTCGTCTTGCACTTCGCTGCCATACGAACCCGCGGCGGCGACCCCTGCGCCAATTTCTACCGCCTTTACCGCCTGAATGGACATGATTGCGCGCGCCAATTGTCCGTCGAGCTTTGCGTCCCACTGCACATGGCTTCCCAGACCCGGCGGCACCCCGTGCGCCACCACCTCGAAGATTCCGCCCACGGAATCTCCCGCGCGCAATACCTGATCCACCTCCTGCTTCATGCGCGCTTCGGTTTCTGCGTCCACGCAGCGCAGCGGCGAATCGAGGTTCGCGCAGACGGCTTGGATTTCCTTCCAGTCCGCCTGCCGCTCCAGACGCGCATGCCCGACTGCCACCACGTGGCTCAGAATCTCGCAGCTGAATTGGCGCAGAAGCAACTTGGCCAGAGAACCGATGGCCACTCGTGCCGCCGTCTCCCGGGCGGAGGCGCGCTCCAAAATGTAGCGCGCATCGTGCAGATTAAATTTGATTGCTCCGGCCAGATCCGCGTGGCCCGGCCGCGGTGCGGTCAGAGGACGCCGTGCTTGCCGCTCTTCCTCGCGATCCTCCACGGCCATGGCCCGTTCCCAATTGGCCCAGTCGCGATTTTCGATGCGCAGAGCGACCGGCGCGCCGATGGTTTGTCCATGGCGGATGCCGGCAAGGGCCTCGGCGCGGTCTTTCTCGATTCTCTGTCTCCCGCCGCGTCCATAACCCAGTTGGCGCCGGTGCAATTCGCCGTTGATGAATTCGAAATCCACGCGCAGCCCGGCAGGCAAGCCTGAAATCCAGGCGATCAGCGCTTGCCCGTGCGACTCTCCTGCGGTGGCGAATTGCAGCATTCAGCTTTGTCAGTTTGCGGAAAAAAGTTTTCCGCGGCACCTTTGCGCTCTGTCCGTCGCGCGGGGTGGCAGGGAATTGCGCATTTTATCGGAGCCCGCCAGGACCGTAAAGAGATGCGCTTGGCGCCACCGCTCCTTGACGCTTCCGAGCGCGCGACGTTACGCTTGCGAAGTCGTAATGACGGCACTGGGGGCGAATGGCAACTGAACCCAAGTTGATGGACGCGGAGGAGAGTTCTGCGTTCGCCATTTTGATCGAGCCTCTCAAGCGCCAGGTGCAGTTTCTCCAGGATTACACCTACCTCGCCGCTCGCGCCATCGCCAGCCTGTTCACCCCGCCTCTTTATATCAATGATCTTTTGCAGCAGATGGATATCATCGGCATTGGCTCGCTGCCGATTGTCTTGCTGACCGGTGCTTTCATCGGCGCGGTCATGGTGCTGCAAACGGCATCGCAGTTCGAGCGCTTCGGCGAAACCTCGCTTACCGGCGACGTCGTCTCGCTCGCCCTGGTGCGGGAGTTGGGGCCGACCATCACCGGCTTGCTGGTGGCCGGCCGGAATGCCTCGGGCATGGCCTCCGAACTCGGTTCTATGCAGGTGACTGAGCAGGTGGACGCCATGCGCGCCATGGGCACGGATCCGAATCGCAAGCTCGTCGCCCCACGCGTACTCGCGACCATGTGTGTCTTGCCGCTGCTCACGGCCATGGCCGATTTCGTCGGTTTAACCGGTGGTTTCATTGTTTCCTACTTCACCCTGCGCATCGGCGCCGTGGAATTCTGGACGCGCGCTCTGAACGCGCTGGAATTCTCGGACTTGATGCAAGGAATGGCCAAGCCCGTCATCTTTGCTTTCTTGTTAGCCACAATCGGTTGCTACAAGGGTTTGACCGTGCGGGGCGGCACCCAGGGAGTCGGTCGCGCCACGACTCAGGCCGTGGTCGTCTCTTCCGTCTCGATCCTGGTTTCCGACTTCTTCCTCACTAAGCTCGCGCTCTTCCTCGCCGGCAAGCCCTTGTGATTTCGTTCACCGTCGTGTGAGCTAAATTCTGGCTTCTGGATTCTAGGCCAGCCATCAATTTGCAATTCGCCAAAAAGCAGCGTTGTCCTTCCGTCCCCACCTCCGATCATTCGCCCTGTCATCCCGAGGGAGTCCGCGAACCTGAGCCAAATTCCCCTTTGGGGAACCCGGCGAAAACAGCGCGCGGACGACCGAGGGATCTGCTTTTGCCTTTCGGTCGAAATGTGAAATTTCAGTCTCCCCTGCATTTTTGCATCTATAATGGCGAAGACGTGTGCTGGCGACGCCCGCTCAGCCACGTTCCCGGATGAACGCCGCCTCGAGCGAGCCCGTCATTTCTTTTGAGGACGTTCACCTCGGCTTTGGCGAGGGCGATATCCTGCGCGGCATCTCCTTCCACGTCCTGGAGCGCGAAACCAAGGTACTCGTCGGCGAGACTGGAACCGGTAAAACGCTGATCCTCAAGCTGGCCGCGGGGCTGCTCAAACCAATCGCCGGCCAGGTGCGCGTCCTCGGACGCGATCTCGGTACCATGACCGAGGCTGAACTGCTCCCGTTCCGCCGTGAAATCGGATTTGTGTTCCAGGAGGGCGCCCTGTTTGATTCCATGAGCGTTGCCGATAATGTGGCTTACCGGCTGAATGAAGAGGGCGTCGACGCGCGCGAAACCGATGCGCGCGTTCGCGAAGCCCTCGGTTTTGTGGAGATGGAAGACGCCATCGATAAACTGCCCGGCGAACTCTCCGGCGGCATGAAGAGGCGCGTGGCCATTGCGCGCGCCGTGGTGAGCCGTCCTCCCATTGTGCTCTACGACTCACCCACCGCGGGGCTCGATCCCATTACCTCTCAAACGATCATCACTTTCATCCTGCGTCTGCGCGACACCCTCGGCGTGACCGCGCTCCTGGCCACCCATCGCCTCCAGGACGCCTTCGCCCTCGCCAATTATCGCTTCGACCCGGCGCAAAATCGGGTGACGAAGCTTTCTCCCGCGGCGCTCGCATCGCGCAATGGTCAGCCCTCCACCAATTTCCTGGTTTTACGCGAGGGCAAAGTTTACTTCGAGGGCGGACAGCAAGCCGTGCTCGAATCGCCCGACGCCTACCTGAAGAAATTTTTGGTTTAGGCGCGGGGCTAATCGCAGAGCAAGCAAGAGGAGGCCTGATTATGGCGCAACGCAAGCAACTCACCTGGACCGAGCTGCGCGTAGGACTTTTTGTGCTCGCCGGAATCGTACTCGTGGTCGTGGGCGTCTTCTACGTCACCGGGACCGGCGCGTTGGGTGCCAAGTACCGTCTGGTGACCTTTCTGCCCGAAGTCGACGGCCTGGCCGTCGGCGCCCCTGTCGCGATCAATGGCGTCGAGGTCGGCAACGTCGATTCCATTGCCATTGCTCCTTCCCGCAACGCCCAGTCTCCCGCTCCGAATCGCAGCGTTGAAGTTGTCATGAGGATCAACCGCACTTTTCAGGACTATATCCGAACTGATTCTTATGCCAGCTTGCTCACCGAAGGCTTCCTGGGAAATCGCGTGGTCACCATTCAGCGCGGGTATGCGGGCCAGGTGCTGCGGGATGGCCAGGAGGTGCCCGGCAGGGAAGAAAGGGCCATGAAGGAAATTGTCGAGCGCGGCGCGGACTTGATGCAAAACCTGAGCGCCTTATCCTCGCAGGTCGGCGACATCGTGGCGGCTCTTCAGCACGGTCGGGGCACCCTCGGCAAGCTGCTTACCGATGAGAGCGCCTACAACCGCATCAACAGTATCCTCGGGCACATCGATCAGATCACTGCATCCGTGCAACAAGGGCAGGGCACCATCGGCAAGCTGGTCTCTTCCGACGAGCTCTACACCAAGTTCGACTCCGCTGCCGGGCGGCTCGAAAACGTCATGAGCGCCGTCGAACAGCAGAAAGGCTCGCTCGGAAAATTCATCTTCGATCCGAGCATCCATGAGAGCGCGCGGCAATTTTTGAATAATGGCAATGCGCTCCTCTCTGACGTGCGCGAGGGCCGGGGCACGCTTGGCAAACTGGCCACCGACGATACGCTCTTCGCCACCTGGCGCCAGACCGGGCAAAATCTGAGGGATGCCACGGCCAATCTGAACTCCAGGGACAGCACCGCCGGCAAGTTTTTCGAGGACCCCCAGTTTTATGACAATATGACCGGCGTGGCCGGCGATCTGCGGCTGCTCCTGAACGACTTCCGCAAAGACCCCAACAAATTCTTGAGGGTGAAGTTCTCGCTCTTCTAATCGGGCGACGCCGAAAATCCCAGCGCGGGTGCCGCTTTCAAAAATCGGAGCGCCTCGGCAAAGGCAAGATTCTCTGACGGCGCCAAAGGCTCGCGGATTCTGAGTGTCACGCGGCCACGAAGATGCGACGCCGCCAGCCGCAGGCGCCCGTCCTCGCTTTGCAGCGGACCGCTCTCCGCGCCGTTTATGGAAACCACCACGATGGGCGAGCGCGTCTCTCGCAGGTATTCCTCCAGCCGGCCTCGCTCCGCCGAATCCTCCACCAGGGCGCTGGCGGCTTGCCCCGCAAGGCAGACCACTTCGCCCGAAGCGAATGCCATGGCCGCGGTTTCCAAGAATCCATTCGCCTTGGCCTTTTCGGGAACTTGCGTGATCCGCAAGGCCCTGCGGACGAGCGCAGCCGTGTGGGCGAATAACCTGCTATCGGTCACAAATCGGATCGGCCGGTCGGTCGCCGCGGAGAGGAAGATCGCCTCGAGCAGCGTCAGCTCATTCGCCACGAAGAGTGCGCCGCCGCGTTCGGGAATGTTGTCGCGGCCCTCCACGCGGATGCGGTAAATACTGTGGGTCAGCAGCCATAACGCCAGGCGCAGCACCGAATCCGGCAGAAAGACGACTGCATAAAATGTCGCCGCCAGCGTCATGCAGGCGCCGGCGAAAAAGATTTTGTCCGCCCGTAGCCGCAGACCTTGCGCCAGCGCGAAGTAAACGCCCGCGGCGGCAAATACTCCCACAAACGAGATGAGGTTCGCGGCGGCGATGACTCCGCCCTTGCGCGCCGGATCGGGCCGATGCTGAATCAGCGCGTTCAGCGGAACGGCATAAAAGCCGCCAAAAAATCCCAGCAGGCCAAGATAGGCGCCCGCGCGCTCGAGCGAAATCCCCTGCGACGCGGAGAGAAAGCCAAAAACCGTCATTCCCAGCGCACCCACGGGAATCAGTCCGTACTCGATCTTGGCGTCGGAAAGATAGCCGGTTGCCAGGCTCCCGAATCCGATGCCAATGGCCACTGCCGCCTGCAGGTAACTGATGTGCCGCTCATCGGTCCTCAGAATGTCGTGCCCATAGATCACAATCGTGAATTGCAGCAGCGCGGCCAGAAACCAGAGATAAAAATTGCCCACCACGGCCCAGCACAGCACGCGCTCGCTGCGGATCATGCGCACTTGTTCGCCAAGATCGCCGAAGGGATCGCGGTTGAATTTGCGCGCCGGATTTGCCGCCGGCACGCGCGAAATGCCAAAGCTCGCCGCCAGACCAAACAGCGTGCAGCCCACCAGAGCTATGCCGGAGCGTTCCTGGTGCCCACGAAAATAAAAAGCAAGAAATCCGCTCGCCACGGTAGCCGAGATCGCGGCCAGAAACGTTCCCAGTTCGACCACGCCATTGCCCCAGGAGAGGTCTTTCTCCGGCAGCAGTTCCGGCAGCAAGCCGTATTTCGAGGGCCCAAAGATGGCTGCCTGTGAGCTCAGCAGAAATACGCCCGCGGCTTCGAGCGCAAGATTCCCGCGCGCCAGCGCCATCAGGGCAAACAACATGACCCCGAGCTCCATCCATTTCGTACCGATCGTGACCGACCGCTTGCTGAAGCGGTCCGCCAGGAATCCGCCCGTCATTGAAAACAGAATGAACGGCAGAGCGAAAAGCGCTCCCACCACGAGCACCAGCCAGTCCCGCTCCCGCACCGGCAGGCTCATTCCCACCACCAGATAGATCACCAGGAATTTCAGTGCATTGTCGTTGAAGGCGCCCTGGAACTGTGTAACCACCAGGCTCCAGAAGCCCGGGTTATAGCGCGCTGAGCGGCTCCCCCGTGAGGCGTTTGGCAATCGCTCCGGCATCCGTTTTGCCCAGTCTAATTGTCCCTCGCCAGCCCAAGCAAGCTCGCATTCGTCCGCCGCTGTATGCTCAAACACCATCTAACGTGCGGGGTAGATGCCTGCGCTCCGCGCTTGGCCGAGAATTACCTGTCTTATGTCTACGCGCTGGCGTATGCTGGAATGCGAAGTGAAGTCTCCCCCCCGGTGAGGCGACCTGTGAACCGCCCCGTGAATTGCCCTGCATATCGACTGACGGCCTATTATTTCATCACCGCATTGCTCCTGTTTCTGACCGTTTTGCCCTCATGGGCCCAGAAATCCGGCTCCCAAGGGCCATCCAGACCGTCAGCTCCGTCCGGAGGCGCCTCTCCGAATGCGCCCGGGCAACAGGGGCCTCTGGGCCCATCGGGGACTCAGATGCAAACGCCGCTTTACGTGAACGGACGCGTGCTCCTCATGGACACCGGCCAGCCTGCTCCGGAGCCTGTTTCTGTGCACCTCAATTGCGGCATGAACCTGTTGCAGGTAATTCAGACGGACCTGAAGGGGTATTTTCAATTCATCCTGGGAGCCGGCCCTCAAAGCAATGCGAATCTCAGCGCCGCCGATGATACGCCCATCGGCATGATGGGGGGTGGCATGAACTCGCCGGCCTCCTTCGGCAGGTACGGTGGTTTTGGCGATTTGACGGGCTGCGAGCTCCGCGTAGTTGTCGACGGCTATCAGCCGGCTACCCATATTCTCAGCGGTCCTGCCGAATTGTCTTCTATGGATGCGGGTACAATGCGCCTGACGCGCATTGCCGGGGTGCAAGGGTCCGCCATCAGCGTCACCTCCCTGCTGGTTCCCAGCAGCGCGCGCAAGGAATTCGAGAAGGGCGACAAGGATGCCCGCAACAACAAACTCAAGTCGGCGACCGAACACCTCGAAAAGGCCGTCGGCGAATATGACAAGTTTGCTGCGGCCTGGAATGAGTTGGGCGGGATTTACGCCGCCTCTCATGATCTGGAAAGGGCCCGCCAGGCTTTCGCCAAAGCGATCGCGGCTGATCCTCAATACATTCCGCCCTATGTGCATCTTGCCAACCTGGAACTTCAGAATGAAGAGTATGAGAACGCCATCGACACAGCAGGAAAAGCTCTTACCTTGAATCCCGGAGTCGAACTCGCTAACTTCGTCCAGGCCTTAGCTAATTTCCGGCTGAATCGCCTGGATGCCGCGGAGAAAACTGCTCGAGAGGCCGAAAAGGGACCCGGCCCCATCTTTCCTCAATGGCATGCATTGCTCGCCGAAATCTTTCTGGAGAAGCGTGATTTTTCCAGTGCGGCAGCACAGATGCGGGCCTACCTGAAGCAATCGCCGAAAGGGCCGCTCGCTCCCGAGATGAAGAAAAACTTGGACAAGATCGAAGCCTCCGGCACCGCCGCCGAAGGCCCCTCCAAGACGTCGGCGGCCCAGCCCCAGGCAGCGCCTTGATGCCCGGCGCGTTGCGAAGCCCCTCTATACACGGCGCCGCCAGGCCACATGCAATCCTTTCCCTACTGGCGTCAATGTGCAAATGAAACCCGGCAATTGTTCGACGAAGGCCTTGTAGGCGGAGATTTCCTCCGGATGAGAAAGGGCATTGTCGGCCAGTAAGAGAACCTCCTCGCTCAGCTTGGGTAGCAGCAGCCGTAATTGCGCTGGAGCGTCCACGCGGTCAGCATCGAAGAAGACGCAGTCAAAGGGTCCTCTCAGGCTGGCGACAACGTCGGTCGCACTCCCTTCCATCAATTGCACCCGGCGCTCGAATCCGGCGCGCCTCAGATTCTTGCGCGCCTGCGCGAGCTTCTCTGGGGAAATCTCGATACTGATGAACGTTGCGTCGTCGCAAGATTTCAGCGCCGCGGCGATCCAAATTGTGCTGTACCCATTCGAGGTGCCTATTTCCAAAACGTGTTTGCGTCTCGAGGCTTGCAGTAGCACGTGAATCAATTCCGCGGTGGGTCGCTCGAGGTTGAGGAATTTCTTTTTTCTGTCTTTTTCATGCGAATCATTTCGCTGGCCTTCAATTTCGAGTTCGCGCAGGAGCGCATCCAGTTCTGTCCCCAGTTTCATCGTTCCCTTCCCGTCGGCATTCCCTATGTCGCGAAAAGAGTTAGGAATTCGCGGAAACTTTCATCTCAAAGGGCCCTTCAAACGGAATGTCCGGGCGCAGGCGCGAAGCGAGAAAGGCGCCCAGGATGAGCAGCAGTAGGGAAGTGGCAAAGGGAACAGTCCAACTCCCCGTGTGGTCCACCAGGTAGCCGAAGATCGAGGGCGAAACGATGCCCGCAAACGCGAACCCGAAATTCATCATGCCGCTCGCCGTGCCCGCGAACCTCGGCGCGATATCCATGGGCACCGACCAGATGGGGCCCACGATCAGTTCCGCAAAAAAGAAGGCCAGCGACAGCGACACCGCTGCGAGTCCAAGATTGTGCAGCAGGATTACCGGCATCATGAAAATGAAGGCGCCCAGGAATCCCGCAATGATCACTGAGCGCCGCGCCACCACTAGGCTTCCCGTCTTGTGCAGCAGTCTGTCGCTCAGCACGCCCCCCACCGTATCGCCCACAATCCCCGCCGACAACACGCCCGCCGAGTACATTGCTGAGGATTGCAAATTCAAATGGTAGTTTTCGAAAAAGAAGCCTGGAATCCAGCTCAGAAAAAGCCAAAGCACCCAGCCGTAGCAAAAATCGACCGCGGTGACGGGCAGTATTCGTCGCGCTAACTGCACCCAGGGTATCGCCGCGCGCCTTCTGGTGCGTTGGCCGGGCAGTTCCGCCAAATCGGCAGCGGTGATCGTGGGGTGCTCGCGGGGATCGTTGCGAAAAAACCAGCCCCACAGAAGCACCCAGGCGGAGCTCACTATGCCCAAAATTGCAAACGACCCGCGCCACGTCAGCAGCACGGCCATCCAGGCGATCAGCGGAGGCGCCAGGGCATTTCCGATACGCGAAAAAGAATGCGTAACTCCTTGGGCGAAGCCCCAGCGGCTTTCCGGTATCCAGCTGCTCATCGCCCGGGTAGCGGTCGGGAAAGTGGCGCCCTCGCCGAAACCCAACGCCAGCCGAACGGCAAATAGCGCCAGAAAGCCGTTGACTGCGCCCGTGAGCGCCGTGGCTATGGCCACGACGCCGCACGAGACGCAGAGCACCACGCGCGCGCCCCAGCGGTCGCCGATCCATCCCCCGATCAGTTGAAAGATTGCGTACGGGATGGCAAATGCCGAAAACACCAGCCCCAGCTCCGTATTACTAAGCCGCAGGTCCGTTTTGATGAGAGGCGCTACCCCGGATATGGCCACCCGCACAACGAACAGAACGAGGTACAGCAGGCAGAGCAGCCCCAGAACGACTCGGGGCGCGCTCAGCCCACGTAATCGCACGCGCGGCCTCTCCGTCGCTGTTTCCTGAGTCTGGATGGCGATTCTCTGGTTATGGCCTGGGCGCGATTTCATCCCGGATTTGCGTCCGGTGCATGACCCGGCGCGAAGCGGCGTCAAAGGAATCGCGCCGGTGCATCGTGCAGCGGTTATCCCATAAAACCAGATCGCCTGGACGCCACTGGTGTCCCCAGGCAAGTTCCGCGCGCGTGGCGTACGCCCACAATTCATCGAGGAGCGATTCTGATTCCGCAAGGGGCAAGCCGGCGATATAGGCGTTGCGTCGGCGGCCAAGATAAAGTGCCCGCCTCCGCGTCTCAGGATGACTGCAAACGAGCGGATGATAGGTGCCGGGCGAGGTCCTGGGATCGTCAACGGCCGTTACACCCTGCCGCAAATAGCCTCCGCTGTTGTAGGTGCCGTCGTGTTTCAGCGATAACCCTTCGATCCGGCGCTTGAGCTCCTCCGGCAAGCCCTCATAAGCGGCATACATGTTGTTGAAGTAAGTATCGCCGCCGGAGGCTGGCACCTCCAACGCGTAAAGAATGCTGGCTTTGGGAGGCACCTCCAGGTAGGACATGTCCGTGTGCCAAGTTGCCTCGCCCGCCCCCAGGCTTCCTATGGGCACGCCGTTTTCGACCACATTGGACACCACGTAAATTTCCGGATGGCCTTCGACGAATCGCCGCCCTGATTCTTGAACGGGCGCCCAATCCAGCTCGCCGAACCTCTTGCTGAAAGTAACCAGATCCTCATCGTTAAGTTCTTGGCCGCGAACCAGCAGCACTGCGTGATCGTGCCAGGCCCCAGACATAACCGCAAAATCGCGATCGTCGATCGTCCTCAAGTCCGCGTTGCGAATCTCCGCGCCCAAGGCGCCGCCCGTGGGCGCCACGGTAACTCCGGCTTTGGCCGTTTCCGTTGACGAAATATTCATCGAAGAAAACCCCTTTGCACTCTTTCTGTCTGTGAACTCTGTGCTAATTTGGGCGAGTCGCCTCCTGCACGACAGTAGCAAACCGCCGCCGCGCTTCACAAGGAATTTGAACTCCTCGCCGTGGGCCAATTTCCGAGAATCCCGTCTCTATTGAGGTAGGGACTCAAATTATGATTTCCGTCAGCAACTCTCAGGAGAAAATAGATGTCTCCGAAGCTCAAATTTGCGGTCCGCCTCATGTCCCTAATGATCCAGCCAACGCCAATGTTCATGCGGCCTGAAACCAAAATCAACCCCGTGGAGTCCTAACACGGATGGGTGTATCTTGCAGTGTGGAAGCGCAAAAGGGGATTCCCCTTCCATCCTTCCCTTAGGTGTGGCTCGAACCGCAAAGGGTTTTTTTGCGAGGTGCCGAATGAAAAGCAAGCTGCTCGTGGCGTTCGTCTTGGGCGTTGGTCTTTTAGCTGTTTGCGGATCTGTGTTAGCGCATCACGGAAATGCGGCGTACGAGAACAAGGTAACTGAATTCAAACAAGCAACGGTGACGAAATTCGCGTGGGCCAATCCTCACAGTCTGATTGAATTCGATGTGAAGGATGACAAGGGCAAGGTCGTACATTGGACCGCCGAAACAGCCAGTCCTGAGGCGCTGAAGCTCATAGGCTGGAGCAAGACTTCCCTCGCGCCCGGGGATGTAATAACCGTCTATGTCTACGCCGCTAAAACGGGCCTGCCGGCGGGGCGTCTGAATAAGATCGCGCTCGCCGATGGCTCTGTATTGCACGATACCCAGCTTGGGGGCGACGCAGGGAACAAGAGCGGTTACGGCCCCGATGCCGGTGGCAACAGGGGCAACGGCAACGAAGCCAAGTAGGGAAGCCGTCGCTGAACCCCGGTAGCCGCGGACCGGCGAACAATTCCCGGCGGGCGCACCAGTTTTTCGCGTGGTTAGTCGGGGGTAAAACAGCCCAATCAGTTGTCGAGCGGCAAACGCGCGTTCTTCGCGCAAAAGTCATGGACATCAGGAGCTTTCGCGCGTTGACAAGTCCACGCGGCTTTTGCCGCATAAAAAAGGGGGCAGTTGAAATGCGCAATCAGGTCGCCGAAGTTATCGTTGCTTTGCTGGCCGTACTGGCCCTTTCGTCCGCTGTAATGGCTCAAGAACGAGCACCTCGAGCCGTGCCGCCGGGTTATGTCACCGCGGGAGTCCCCGCGATGCCGAATCCGCCCGGCCCCGCTCCCAAGCATGATCTGACTGGCGCCTGGGTGGGACCCATAAGGACAGTAATGGGCCCTTACCCTGATATGACTCCGGCGGGCAAGGCCGTCTTCAACCTCAATATGCCGGTTCCCGAAGCAGGGCGGCAGGCGCCTGACGCCCCGCAAAATGTGGCGGCCACAAACGACCCCTTCATGATCTGTGATCCTCTTGGCGTTCCGCGCGACCTTTTGAACCACGCCATCAGCATGCGAGGAGGAATCGTATTCCAGCCGGCAGGGAACCGCATGCTGATGCTGTTTGAACAACAGCGAGTGTGGCGAGAAGTGTGGATGGACGGACGAGAACTTCCCAAGGCCGTGGACGCGAAAGGGGCGCCCGATTCCAGGTTTTACGGATATTCCGTGGGCCATTGGGAGGGCGACAATACGTTCGTGATCGATACGGCAGGCTTGGATCCCAGAAGCTGGCTCGATGAGAGGGGGCATCCGCACACCAAGGACGTGCACCTCGAGGAGCGCTGGACGCGGCCAGACCAGTACAACCTGGAGGTGACGGTAACGGTTGACGATCCGAAGCTCTATACCAAGCCCTTTCAATTAATGAAGACGAGTTATTACTGGATGAAGGATCAGGAGTTCGAAGAGACGCTGTGTGTACCGTCGGAGGCCATCGAGTATCGGGACAAACTGGCCAAGCCGTCCGGCTGGGCTCCTGGGGACGCGCCCGCCAAATAAGCAACCCGTGATCCGTCTTCCGCGAAAAGGCTACCAACAGGATGCGCTTTTCGCGGTTAACAAAGTCCACACGGTTTGTGGTGGGGATTGAGGGAATTGAGCGACCCATGATCCGCGTTGTCGAGCGGCAAAAGCGCGTTCTTCGCGCGAAAGTCATGGACATCAGGAGCTTTCGCGCGTTGACAAAGTCCACGCGGCTTTTGCCGCCTAAAAAAGTCGGAGGAGTCTCGAAATGCGAAATGCGTTCATAGGCGCCATCCTGGGTTTAGGCGCGATGGTGGTTCTCTCTTCTGTAGCTATCGCCCAAACCTCCGAGTCTCAACCGAAACAGGCAAATGAGGCACGTTCCCCTTGGAAATACTACCCTATGGACAGGGCCGTTGGAGACGGTGGGCCAGCGCCGAAGCGCGATCTCACTGGGACCTGGGCAGGACCGGGCTCGGGCGCGGCGGTTCCCAGGGGTATAAACGCGCAAGACCCCACGGCGCCACCTCTCACTCCTTTGGGGAAACAGTTGTACGATCAGAACAAGCCGATCGGCAAATATAGTCCCGCCGGCACGAACGATCCTCATAACCGATATTGTGATCCGTTTGGATTTCCGCAGAACATGACGAACGAAATTCGCGGAATGACGATCACGGCGCTGCCGAATCGGACGTTCATACTGATCCAGTACATGGATGTCTGGCGCGAAATCTGGACGGACGGGCGGGCGTTGCCGGCCACCGTGGGCGGGAGCGGGAAAGACGCACTCGACCCGAGATATAACGGTTACTCGGTGGGCCACTGGGAGGATGACTACACATTTGTCGTGGACACGACCGGGCTTGACGATACCACCTGGACTACCAAAAACGGGTATCCCCATAGCATAGATGCGCATGTGCAGGAACGCTTCAAGCGGATCGACAAGAATGATTTGACGCTGACGATAACCATGGACGACCCGAAGCTTTATACCCAGCAGTTCTTTCTCGGCGAGGAGCATTTCCGCTGGATTCCCAACCAGCAACTCGATGACTTTACCTGCATACCGTCGCAGGTTCAGGAGTACTTGAAGGAGATGGGTGATCCGGCTGGCTTTGATCCCAATGCTCAGCCGCAGCGCAGGTAAGCCGGCGTACTCGGCTACTTTGAATTCGCGAGCTGGGGAGCCGAAGCAGCGAGGGACAAAGACCAAGGTGATGCGCCTCATTCGTAAGTGCGGAATTGGCATACTTACGGTAGGGCTTCTGTTTACGCTCGTGAACTTGCTCTATTTTTCGCGATATGTTGGTGTCTGCTATGACTGCTTCATCAAGTGGGGTGTTCCGTTTCCCTTCCGACAATCGGAA
This sequence comes from Rugosimonospora sp., assembly GCA_035636675.1. Classification (GTDB taxonomy): domain Bacteria; phylum Acidobacteriota; class Terriglobia; order Acidiferrales; family UBA7541; genus Palsa-189. The sequence goes on from DASPYR010000064.1 coordinate 58,731, forward strand.
GGATTTGCAACCGCCCCGCGATTCTTGTGGGCGGGTTTAATGGAGGATTTCGCTCTTGTAATTACGGTTGCAGTTCTGGCCGTATTCGCTCGGAGCGCGTTAGGCGCTAAGGAAGGTCAAAGATGAAAACGAAGCTGCTCATGTTGGTTGCCCCGTTCTTCGCAATGGCCGGACTCCTGGCTATTTCTTGTCCTATGTTCGCTCATCATGGAGCGGCGGCGTACGACATGTCCAAACCAGTCGTACTGAAAGACGCAGTGATAACTCAGTTCGCTTGGATCAATCCCCACCCTCTGATCAAAGTGGACTATAAAGATGATAAAGGCAATGTCCAACATTGGATCATGGAAATGGGCAGCACGCCGGCGTCTCAGCTAATCGGCTGGTCCAGGACTTCGCTGAAG
>DASPYR010000065.1:0-22719 GCA_035636675.1 Rugosimonospora sp.
GCCGTTTTTCAGCGGGTACCGGCCGCAATTTTATTTTCGGACCACGGACGTGACCGGGGACGTGAAGCTGCCTTCGGGAGTGGAGATGGTCATGCCGGGAGACAACGTATCGGCGGAGATTTCGCTGATCACGCCGGTGGCGCTGGAACGCGGGCTGCGCTTCGCCATCCGCGAAGGCGGCCACACCGTGGGCGCGGGAGCAGTGACGGAGATTATCGAGTAACCTATGCCAGCCGGAGAACGAATTCGCATTCGCTTGAAAGCGTACGACCACCGCATCCTGGACCAATCCACGCGCGAGATTGTGGATACGGCCAAGCGCACCGGCGCCGACGTGGCGGGGCCGATTCCCCTGCCCACTACGATTAACCGCTGGACGGTTTTGCGTTCGCCGCACGTGGACAAAAAATCGCGCGAGCAATTCGAGATGCGCACCCACAAGCGGCTCATCGATATTCTCGAACCTACGCCGGATACGGTGGACGCGCTGATGAAGCTCGATCTGCCACCCGGAGTGGATGTGGAGATCAAGGCTTTTGGCCGCGAGCACGCGGTAAAGTGACCATCCGATCAGGATGGTCATCCCGAGCGAATCCGCCAAAGGCGGACGAACGGGGTCCCCAGCACACGCGGCCTTTGCGTGCGCTGGGGCGGAGAGCAAAGGGATCTCTCTTGAGGCAGAGGGAACCTAGAGGACGAATCGCATGGCTGTGAACGGAATTATCGGAATCAAGCTGGGCATGACCCGGGTGTTTGCCGACGATGGCGCGGCCGTACCCTGCACGGTGCTGCAGGCGGGGCCTTGCGTGGTCGTACAGCGCCGCAGCAAGCAAACCGACGGATACGACGCGGTGCAGTTGGGTTTTGTGGAATTTGTGAAGCCCCAGCGCATCTCCAAGCCCATGACCGGCCATTTCAAGAAGGCCAATGTCGCGCCGATGCGCATGCTGCGCGAGATTCGCGTGGACGAGTCGAACGATGATTCCAAAGTGGGCGACCGGGTGCTGGTGGACCGCTTTGCGCCGGGCGAGCTCGTGGACGTCACCGGCGTGAGCAAGGGCAAGGGATTTCAGGGCGGCGTCAAGCGCTGGCATTACCGCGGCGGCGATGCCACGCACGGCTCCATGTTCCATCGCGCGCCGGGCGGCATCGGCGCCAGTTCGTTTCCTTCACGGGTGTGGCCGGGGCAGCATTTCCCCGGACACATGGGCCATGAACGCAAGACCATCAAGAATTTGCGCGTGGTGAAGGTCGATAGCGAGGAGAATCTTTTGCTGGTGCGCGGAGCCGTCCCCGGTCCAACCGGCTGCTATCTTTTGATCCGCAAGTCCAAGCGTGCGAAGCAGAAGTAGAGGATAAGGAGCTCAGGGCCGATGGCCGTCGTCGAGGTCAGAAATTTGCAAGGGAAAACCGTGGGTCAGGTGGAATTGGCCGACGCGGTATTCGCGGCCCAGGTGAATCCCCATCTTCTGCACGAGGCGGTGCGCTGGTTTCTGGCTGGCGAACGCGCCGGCACGCACAAGACCAAGGGCCGTGGCGAAGTTTCAGGATCCGGCCGCAAGCTCTGGCGGCAGAAAGGCACGGGACGCGCCCGGGTAGGCTCGATTCGCTCCTCGATCTGGCGCAAGGGCGGGACCGTACACGGGCCTCAGCCTCGCAGTTATGCATACCATCTTCCGAAGAAGATGGTGTTGGGCGCATTACGTTCGGCGCTTTCGGCAAAATTATCGGACCAAAAGCTCACCGTAATTGACGGCTGGAAATTGGATTCGCACAAGACCAAGGAATTCCGGGCGGCATTAACCAAACTCGATGGAGAGACGCGCACCATGCTGGTTGTCGAAGGGCCCGGCAACCGCAATCTCGAGCTGGCCAGCCGCAATCTCCAGGGAGTGAAAGTGGTCGCTCCCGCGGCGCTTCAGGCTTATGACATTTTGCGGCACGATCGACTCCTGCTGTCGCAGGATACCGCGCTGCATCTGGGCCGGTCGCTGGGACCGGGAGCGGCGGCTACCGCAGAAGCCGCGAGTCATCATGGCGGCGCCGAGACAGCTCCCTCCGCGCCGGCGGCTAAGGAGCCAAGCAAACGGCGGCAGAGCAAAGCGGCGTCGCGGCCGAAATCGAAGCTCTCGCCTAAGGCCAAATCGCCGGCCCGGGCGAAATCGAAGTCGAAAGCTAAGGCTAAAGACAAAACCAAGGACAAAAAATAAAGCGCGCAGGCAAAAAGCATGAATATCGACGTTTACAAAGTGATTCGCCGGCCCATTATCACGGAAAAGGGATTGGGCGTGAAAGAGACGCAGCGCACCGTGGTCTTTGAAGTAGCGGTTGGCGCCACCAAGACGCAAATCAAGGAGGCGGTGCAGCAGATTTTTAAAGTAAAGGTGGATGACGTGCGCACGGCGATTTTTCATGGCAAGTTCCGGCGGCGCGGGCGCTCGGAAGGACATCGGCGGGACTGGAAGAAGGCCTATGTCCGGCTTGCCAAAGACGAAAAGATGATCGAATACGCGGAGAATCTCTGATCGGATGCTTTACCCGGCCAGAGTGCGGCTCGCCGCGAGGAATCCGGACGCCGCAGGAAGGTGGCTCGAGATGGCGCTGAAAAGCTTCAATCCCTATACCGCTTCCAGGCGTTTTATTACCGTTCTGGATAAGAGCGAAATCACCAAGCAGACGCCGGAAAAGTCGCTGCTCGAACCCAAGAAGCGCTCCGGCGGGCGGAATTCGCATGGCGAGGTGACCATCTGGCACCGCGGCGGAGGCCACAAAAAGCAATATCGCACAGTGGACTTCCGGCGCGAAAAGAAAGGTATTCCCGCGCGAGTGGCGGCCATCGAATACGATCCCAACCGCTCGGCGCGCCTGGCGCTGCTGCATTATACCGACGGCGAAAAACGCTACATCTTGCATCCCGTGGGGCTTGAGGTGGGCATGACCGTGCAGACCGGCGAAGGCGCCGATATCCTGCCGGGAAACGCGCTGCCGCTGCGCTTCATTCCGCCCGGAACGCAGGTGCATAACCTGGAGCTTTCGCCCGGCAAAGGCGCGCAGGTGGTTCGTGCCGCGGGCGGAGCCGCGCAACTGCTCAGCAAGGAAGGCGACTTGGCGCTGGTGAAGCTGCCTTCGGGCGAAGTGCGCCGATTCGGAATCGACTGTATGGCCACCATTGGCCAGGTCGGCAATCTGGACCACGAGAATGTGACTTACGGCAAGGCTGGCCGAACTCGCTGGCACGGGAAGCGGCCGACGGTTCGCGGCGTGGCCATGAATCCGGTCGACCATCCGCATGGGGGCGGTGAGGGCCGCGTAAAGGGCAATCACCCCCAGACGCCCTGGGGTTTTCCGACCCTCGGCGCGAAGACGCGGCATAATCGCCGCACCGACAGCAGGATCGCCGAACGCCGGAAGCCCTAAAGAAGAACGGCTTTAATCTTGGAACGAATGAGTACGAATTAGTAAAATAGGAAAGGACAAAACCAATCATGATCCCGGCGCGGCGGGTGACGGAAAGGGCAAATATGAGAGCATCGCGAAGCATATCGGGGGCTCGGCGCGCCTCGGGCGCACGCAAGCCGGTCGCGCCGTCGCGAGTGTCCAAGCCCGCGCGGAAGACGACGACGAAGTTGCACCCGGTTCCGCTCGAACCGGTACTCTACCGATTCTGTAAGCCGGGATGGGCGGTGCTGGTGGAAAAGCAGCCGAGCCAGCAAGGCACACGGTTCGTGTGCCCGTTCTGTCCGCATTCGCACCGGGTTTCCGGCCCGGTACGCGGTTTTCGTAAGGTACGGCGGGCGCAATGGATCAAGCTGCGCCGCGTGGATGAGTAGTTAGCTAGTGCCGTTCCAACTTGATCCGGCGAGAGGTTCGGCCCAAAGAGCTTGCGATTGGCTGTGGGGTGGCCTACTAGAGAATTTGGCGCAAATAGTTGGAACGGCACTAGATCATACGGAAGGAAGCCGATGGGTCGTTCGCTGAAAAAAGGCCCGTTCGTAGATGCCCCTCTGCGGAACAGCGTGGAGGCGCTCAACGCGCGGAACGAGAAGAAAGTGGTGAAGACGTGGTCGCGCCGCTCCACCATTGTTCCGGAGATGATCGGCCACACCATTGCCGTGCATAACGGCAAAAAGTTCATCCCGGTATATATCACCGAGCAGATGATCGGGCACAAACTGGGAGAGTTCGCGCCCACGCGCACGTTCAAAGGCCACGCGGTCAGAGCGGCGCTGGAAAGGGCCGCAGGCTTGGCAGGCGCTCCCGTGGCTCCGGGCGGTCCAGGCGCGCCGGCGCCCGCAGGCGGCGGTGCACCGCCGGCGGCCCCTGCTCCAAAGGCTTAAGCCCAAAAGGCTAAACGAAGATGGCTACGAATCTCACAATTCCGGCCGCGCCGGCCATCGAGGCGCAAGCGCTCGCGCGGCATGTGCGCATGTCCCCGCAGAAAGCGCGTCTGGTGGTGGACCTGATTCGCGGCCAGCGCGCCGAGCAGGCGCTGCAAATCCTGCGTTACACGAAAAAGCGCGCGGCCCGGGACATCGAAAAAGTTTTGCGCAGCGCCATTGCCAATGCCGAACGCAAGGCCGAGGATGCCGGAGCGTCGCTCGACGTGGATGAGCTGTATGTTTCGCGCTGCTTCGTGAATGAGGGATCGCGCTGGAAGCGCCTGCGGCCGGCCCCCATGGGCCGGGCCTACCGCTATGTGCGGCGCACCGCGCACATCGTCGTCGCCGTTGCCGAGCATCATCGTGCCGCCGCCGAACGTACGGCGGCCGCGGCGGCCGCGGCAGCCGCGGAAAAAGGCGTGCGCGGCGCGGTCAAGAAAGCGCGCAAAGCGCTGGGTGGGCGCAAGCCGCCCGTGCGCAAGCCGAAGAAGCAGGAGTAAGAGGAGTCCGGGAGGAGTTGCTTTGGGACAAAAGACACATCCATACGGCTTTCGGCTGGGTTACAACAAACCTTGGCGGTCGCGCTGGTTTGCCGGCAAGGATTATGCCGACCTGCTGCACGAAGATGTGGTGCTGCGCCGCCAGTTGAAGGACCGCCTGCGCTCGGCGGGCATCAGCGCTATCGACATCGAACGCGCCGCCAATAAGCTGGTGATTCGCCTGTTTACCGCGCGTCCCGGAATCATCATCGGCCGCAAGGGCGCCGAAATCGACAAGCTGAAGAATGAAATCCAGAAGCGCACCAAGCGCGAAGTGCACATTGATATTCAGGAAGTGCACCGGCCGGAGCTCGATGCGCAACTGGTGGCCGAATCGATCGCGCTGCAGCTCGAAAAACGCGTGGCCTTCCGGCGGGCCATGCGCAAGGCCGTAGATTCGGCCCTGCGCTTCGGCTGCAAAGGAATCAAGGTCCGCGTGGCGGGCCGGCTGAATGGGGCGGAAATCGCGCGCAAAGAATGGTACCTGCAGGGCCGGCTGCCGCTGCAAACGCTGCGCGCCGACATCGATTTTGGATTTGCCCAGGCTTATACGACCTATGGCGTGATCGGCGTAAAGTGCTGGATCTACCAGGGCGAAAACGTGCCCGAACGAGGCAAGCGGCGCGTGCCTGCTGCGGCGGCTGCGGCAGCGGACTAGTGCCGTTCCAACTTGATGAGCCTAAGCAAAGGGTGTCCGGCAAAGGCTATCTAGCTGGCCGTGGATAGTCAAAATTAGCTGGAACGGCACTGGAGAGAATCCGTCATGATGATGCCCAAGAAAGTGAAGTACCGCAAACAGCAGCGTGGTCGCCGCCGCGGCAAGGCTTGGCGCGGAGGCGAACTATCGTTCGGCGAATACGGCCTGAAGGCTCTCGAGCCCGCATGGATTACCGATCGGCAGATCGAAGCCGCGCGCGTGGCCATCACTCGCTTCATCAAGCGCGGCGGCAAGCTATGGATCCGCATCTTCCCGGACAAGCCCTTTACCAAGAAACCCGCTGAAACGCGTATGGGCAAAGGCAAGGGAGCGCCGGAGCGCTGGGTGGCGGTGGTCAAACCGGGGCGAGTCATGTTCGAGATGGCGGGAGTCGATCTGGCCACGGCCACGCAGGCCATGAATCTGGCGGCGCACAAGCTTCCCATCCACACGCGCTTCGTCAGCCGCGCGGGAGAGCTCTGATGCCGCGGAAAGTCGATAAATTGCGGGATTTGGGCGAGCCGGAGCTGGAGGCGCGTGAGCGCGAGCTGGCCGAGCAGGTCTTTCGGCTGCGCTTTCAGCTCACCACCGGCCAAGCCGAAGCGGTGGGCCGGCTGCGCTCCGCCAAAAAAGATCTGGCGCGAGTGAAGACGCTGCTGCGCGAGCGCGAACTGAGGAAAAGCTGATGGCCACGGCAGTAAATAACGCTACGGAAAAGCGCCGCCGGCGCAACCAGCTGATTGGTGTGGTGACCAGCTCCAAGATGCAGAAGACGATTGTCGTGCGGGTCACCCGGCAGATTCGGCATCGGCTCTATGAGCGCTACGTGCACGTGAACAAGAAATTTTATGCTCACGACGAGCAGGGTGAGGCGCGTCCGGGTGACGTGGTGCGCATCGTGGAGACGCGGCCCATGTCCAAACTGAAGCGCTGGCGCCTCGCGGAAGTGCTGGCCCGGCGCACCAGCGTGGATTAGCGCCTTCGATTAAGGTAAGGAGAGAGCGCGGCAATGATTCAGATGCGAAGCTGGCTGACCGTCGCCGATAATTCGGGAGCGCGCCGCCTGATGTGCATTCTGCCGGTGGGCGGCGATGTCGGCAGCCGGGCCGGGCTGGGCGATATCATCACCGCTTCGGTGAAAGAAGCGACGCCGGAGAGCCCCATCAAGAAGGGCAAGGTTGTCCGCGCCGTCGTGGTGCGCACGCGTAAGGAGCATCGCCGGCGCGATGGCTCCTACATCCGCTTTGACGACAACGCCGCGGTGCTCATCAACGATGCCAATGAGCCGGTGGGCACGCGCGTGTTCGGGCCCGTGGCGCGCGAATTGCGCGAAAAGAAATTTTCCAAAATCGTGTCCCTGGCTCCCGAAGTCTGGTGAGGCCAGCAATTAGGATGAAGAGAGATTCATGAACACAACGGCTACAAACGCGAGCATCCGTAAGGGCGACCAGGTGCGCGTGATGAGCGGGCGCGACAAGGGCAAAGCCGGCCGCGTGCTGGGAGTCAATCCCCGCCGCCGCACGGTCACCGTCGAGCACGCCAATATCATCAAGCGGCACACCCGCGCCAATCCTTCCAAGAACGTGAAGGGCGGCATCGTGGAAAAGGAAGGCCCCATTCAAATTTCCAATGTGCTGCTGCTGTGCGCCTCTTGCAATAAGCACGCCCGCGTGGGCCATAAGCTGATGCCCGACGGCACCAAGCTGCGCATTTGCCGCCGCTGCGGCACGACCTTGGAGAAATAGCGCCGCCATGAGCCGATTGCGCGATCGATATCGCAGTGAAGTGATTCCGGCGCTGATGAAGCGCTTCGGATACAAGAACCCCATGGCTGTGCCCAAGGTGGCCAAGGTGGTCGTCAATATCGGCTTGGGCGAGGCCAGCCAGAATATCAAGCTGCTGGACGTAGCCGCCGTGGAATTGGGGCAGATCTCCGGCCAGCGCGCCGTAATCACGCGGGCCAAGAAATCGATCGCCAATTTCAAAATTCGCAAGGGCATGCCCATCGGCTGCTGCGTGACGCTTCGCGGTGACCGCATGTATGAATTTCTCGACCGCCTTTGCAATGTGGTGCTGCCGCGCGTGCGCGACTTCAAAGGGCTGAGTCCCAACGCCTTTGACGGGCGCGGCAATTACACTCTCGGTTTGCGCGACCAACTGGTTTTTCCGGAGATTGATTACACGCGCGTGGACAAGATCAAGGGCATGAATATCACCTTGACCACTACCGCCCGCAACGATGAAGAGGGCCGCGAGCTGCTGAAGCTGATCGGAGTGCCGCTGCGCGGCTAAGGAGAGTTATGGCGCGAATTTCGCAATTTGCCAAGATGCGCAGGAAGCCAAAATTCAAGATTCGCGTGCGCAACCGCTGCCGCATCTGCGGCCGGCCGCGCGGCTATATCCGCAAATTCCAGATGTGCCGCATCTGTTTCCGCGGGCTGGCGCTGCGCGGCGAAGTTCCCGGCGTGGTCAAGGCGAGTTGGTAGAGATGCAGACCGATCCTATTTCCGACATGCTGACGCGCATCCGCAATGCCGCCAAGGCCCGCCACGCCCGCGTGGAATTGCCGGCATCGAAGCTCAAGATCGAAATCGCCCGCGTGCTCAAGGAAGAGGGCTTTATCTCCACCTATAAAGTCGTGGACGAATCGAAAACGCGCAAGGCGCTGCGCCTATTTCTGAAATACACTCCGGACAAGGGTTCCGTAATCAGCGACCTTCGCCGCATCTCCCGGCCCGGAAGCAGGCGCTACGTGGGGGTCAAGGAGATCCGCGCGGTTTTCGGCGGCCTGGGCGTGAGTATCCTGAGCACCCCGCGCGGGGTCATGACCGGCCGGGCGGCCCGCAAGCAGCGCCTGGGCGGCGAACTGCTGTGCGAAATTTGGTAAGGGGAAGAAGGCCATGTCACGAATTGGACGAAAACCGATTGCCGTGCCCTCCAGCGTGAAGGTGCAGATCGGGGCTGCGGCAATCGAAGTGCAAGGGCCCAAGGGCAAACTTAGCGTCGGCGTGCCGCAGGGCATCCGCTTCGAGCAAAAGGACGGCATTCTCACCGCGCTGCGCGAATCAGACGAGCAGCGGGCCCTGCATGGTTTGGCGCGCGCCCTGGTCGCCAACGCCGTTCGCGGCGTGACCGAAGGGTTCAAGAAGGAGCTGGATATCGTCGGCGTAGGCTATCGCGCCGAAGTGAAAGGCAAAAACGTGGTCTTCGCGCTGGGGTACTCTCATCCCATCGAGTTTCCCATTCCCGAGGGCATTCAGATCGCAGTCGAAAAGCAGACGCGCGTCGTCGTCAGCGGAGCCGATCGCGGACGAGTTGGCCAGGCGGCGGCGGATATCCGCGCGCTGCGGCCGCCCGATCCTTATAAGCAGAAAGGCATCCGCCTGGTGGGCGAGCGCTTGAAGAAGAAAGCCGGGAAGGCCGGCGCCGCCAAGACGGCCGCTTAAGGCGGCCGGATCGGGACGGCATGAAGCAACGAGGAAACGAAAGGGAATAATGGCTACGAAATCCGTTCTCAAGCTTTCACGCAACACGCACCGCCAGCAGGTCCATCGCCGCGTGCGGCAGCGCGTCCTGGGCACCTCCGGGCGCCCGCGCCTGTGTGTTTACCGCTCGCTCGGCCATATCTACGCGCAAGTCATCGATGATCAGAGTGGGCGCACGCTGGCCTCGGCCAGTTCTCTCGATAAGAGCACTCGCGCCGCGCTCAAGGGCGGCGGCAATGTCGCCGCGGCCAAGATCGTGGGCAAGAACATCGCGGAGCGCGCGCTCGCTGCCGGCATCCAGCAGGTTGTATTCGACCGCGGCGGCTACATGTACCACGGCCGCGTCGAGGCCCTCGCGAATGCAGCTCGCGAGGCGGGATTGAAGTTTTAACATGTCCAAACATATTCTGCGCGAAACGTTAGCGGTGCGCCGGAACCTGGAAGTCAGCGCCAATAATTTGAAGGATCAGGTTGTCTCCATCCAGCGCGTCACCAAAGTGGTCAAAGGGGGCAAGAATCTGAGTTTCTCGGCTTTGGTGGTCGTCGGCGATCAGCGCGGCCATGCGGGTTTCGGCATGGGCAAGGCTCGGGAGGTGCCCATGGCCATTCGCAAGGCCATCGAGCAGGCCAAAAAAAATCTGATTCACCTCAACTTGAAGGGCACCTCCATTCCCCATCAGGTCACCGGCTACTACGGTTCGGGACAAGTGCTGCTCAAGCCTGCTTCCGAAGGAACCGGCATCATTGCCGGAGGGCCGGTGCGCGCGGTGATGGAAGTCGCGGGAATCTCCAATGTCTTGACCAAATCGATTGGCACCTCGAATCCGCATAACGTCATCAAAGCCACCTTCGACGCGCTCTTGCGCCTGAAAGACGAAGTCCGGGTGGCCGAGCAGCGTTCAAAAACCGTCGAAGAGTTGCGCTAGGAGCAGAGAGACGCGGCCATGGCGAAAAAGAAGGCCGGAACCGTTAAACTGAAGTGGGTGCGCAGTGCGATTGGCTGCACCCGGGGCATGCGCGCCACGGTGCGCGGCCTGGGATTCCGGCGCCTGCAGCAGGTGGTGGAACGCGAAGACACGCCTGCAGTTCGTGGTATGGTAGATAAGGTGCGCCATCTGGTTGTAGTTGTGGAATGAAGCTCCATCTCGAGGAGTTGAGGCAAGCATGTCGGTGACTTTGTCAAATCTGCGGCCGCCACGCGGCTCTCGCCACCGCAAGGTGCGGGTCGGCCGGGGCATTGGCTCGAAACTGGGGAAGACCGCCGGCGCGGGAAACAAGGGGCAGAAATCGCGCAAGGGATTTTCCCAGCGTCCCGGCTTCGAGGGCGGCCAGATGCCCTTGCACCGGCGCATACCCAAGCGCGGCTTTCACAATCCTTTCGGCAAAGACTATGCCGTTGTGAATCTCGAAGCTCTGAAAATTTTCGCGGCAGGCGACGTGGTGACTCCCGAGTCCTTGCGCGAACGCGGCTTGGCGCATAGCGCCTCGCGTCCCATAAAAATTCTCGGTGATGGTGAATTGAACGCAGCGCTTACGGTTCGCGCGCATGCCTTCAGCCGCTCGGCGGAGGAGAAGATCGCGCGCGCCGGAGGCAAGGTAGAGCGGGTATCATGAACCAATTTTTCGAAGCTTTCGCCAATATGTTTCGGATTGCCGATCTGCGCAGGCGGATCCTGTTTACTTTGGGAATATTGGCCGTGTATCGGCTGGGCGCCTTCCTGCCCACGCCCGGTATCAACACCGATGTTCTGACGCAGCTGTTTCAGCAGAACCAGGGTTCGGTCTTGGGCATTATCGATCTGTTCAGCGGCGGCAATTTCCGGCGGCTGACCATTTTTGCCCTGGGCATCATGCCCTACATCACCTCCTCCATCATTCTGCAGCTCATGACCGTGGCCTGGCCTTATCTCGAGCGCTTGCAGAAAGAGGGCGAACTGGGGCGCCGCAAGATCACCCAGTACACGCGCTATCTCACCATTTTGTTGAGTATTCTTCAGTCGCTCTCCATCGCCTTCACGCTGCAGCGCCAGGCGGGACCCAATGGATCAGCGCTCGTTTACAACCCCGGCCTGGGGTTCACGCTGATGACCATTCTGACGCTGACCACCGGCTCGGCCTTCATCATGTGGCTCGGCGAACAGATCAGCGAGCGCGGCGTCGGCAATGGAATGTCCCTGATCATTTTTGCCGGCATCGTAGTGGGATTGCCCCGCGGCATCTTCGACCTGTGGACCAAAGCTTCCACGCAGCAGTGGGGACCGTTCACCGGCCTGGCTCTGATGCTGCTCGTCGCTCTGATGCTGGCGGTCATCGGCTTCATCGTATTTGTGGAAGGCGGTCAGCGGCGCATTCCCGTGCAATACGCCAAGCGTGTGGTGGGCCGCCGCGTCATGGGCGGGCAGATGACCTATCTGCCGCTGCGCGTGAATGCCGGCGGCGTCATTCCGCCCATCTTTGCCAGCTCGCTGCTGACCTTTCCGGGAACGATTGACCTGGTGGTGGCGAAACGTTTCACTTCTTTTGACCGGCTGGCCAAGGCCTTATCCTGGGGCGAGCCTCTCTATACTCTGATCTATGTTCTGCTGATCATTCTTTTTGCCTTCTTTTACGTCGGCATCGTCTTCAACCCTACCGAACTCGCGGACAACATGCGCAAGTACGGTGGATTCATTCCCGGCATACGCCCCGGCCGCAATACCTCCGAGCACATCAATCGCATCCTGCGCCGGCTGACTTTTGTGGGCGGCGTCTATCTGGCGGCGGTCTGCCTGCTGCCCGAATGGATGATCGCCGGTATCCACCTGCACCACTTGCCCGGAGCTTTGGGCACCTGGTTCGATGAACACATGTGGCGGTTCGTGCTCGAAGGCTTGAACGTATCGTTCTATTTCGGCGGCACCTCGCTGCTGATCGTGGTGGGTGTGGCCATGGATACGGTTCAGCAGATCGAAGCGCAGCTGGTGATGCGCAATTACGAGGGCTTCGTCAAGAAAGGAAGGCTGCGGAGCCGGCGGTATGCCTGAGGCGGGAGTGGCCGCAAAGGGATTGGGCCGTGCCGTCATCTTCCTCGGTCCTCCTGGCGCGGGGAAAGGCACGCAGGCCAGGCAAATCGCCGAAAGCTACAGTGTGCCGCATCTTTCTACGGGCGATATGTTCCGCGAGCATGTCAGCCGTGGCACGCCGCTCGGTCTGCGCGCCAAGCCGATCATGGAACGCGGCGAATTGGTTCCCGACGATCTGGTCTTGAGCATGGTGGAGGAGCGGATTTCGCGCCCGGATTGCGGCGATGGTTTCCTATTGGACGGTTTTCCGCGGACCCTGCCGCAAGCGGAAAAGCTGGACGAAATTCTGCGGAAGCGATTCAAAACGCGGCCGCTCGTGGTGCATTTCGTGGTCGACCGGAATCAGTTGATGCGGCGGCTCACCGGGCGCCGCACGTGCGCAATGGGCGGCGAGATCTATAATATATATGACCATCCGCCCAAGGTGCCGGGCCGTTGTGACCGTGATGGCGGCGAGCTGATGCAGCGCCCGGACGACCGCGAAGAAGTGATCGCGGAGCGGCTTGCGGCCTACGAACGCCAAACGCGCCCGTTGGTCGATTATTACCGCGGGCGAGGCGTGTTGAAGGACGTTGACGGCATGGCTGCCCCGGCAGCGGTAACGAAAAGCGTTCTCGAGTTGCTCGCGCAGAGAAAATGATCGTTTGTAAATCCGCCGCGGAACTGGAGACCATGCATCGCGCGGGCTTAGTGGTCTGGGATGTGTTGAATCGGCTGCGCCAGGCCGTGCAGCCGGGCATAAGCACTCTCGACCTGGAAAAAATCGCTGCTCAGGGCGCTCAGGAACATGGCGCTCGGCCGGCGTTCAAAGGCTATCGCGGTTATCCGTGTGTATTGTGCGCCTCCATCAATCAGGAGGTGGTCCACGGCATCCCTTCGGGCGCGCGGCGCTTGAAAGAAGGCGATATTATTTCGCTCGATTTCGGCGTCGAGCTGAACGGTTACTATGGAGATGCGGCGCTGACGCTCCCGGTGGGCAAGATTCGGCCCGAGGTCGGCGACCTGTTGCGCGTGACTCGTGAATCGCTGGACAAAGCCATTGATAAGGTTCGGCCGGGAAACCGCTTGAGCGATATTTCCGCGGCGGTGCAACAATGGGTGGAGAAACACGGCTTCTCGGTGGTGCGCGAGTTTGTCGGTCACGGCATCGGCACGAAGATGCACGAAGAGCCGAACCTGCCGAATTACGGCGAACCGGGGCACGGCCCTCGTCTGGAAGAAGGCATGGTTTTCGCCATCGAGCCGATGGTCAACGCGGGCGGGCCGGCAGTGAAGGTTCTCGATGATAGGTGGACCGCGGTGACCACCGATGGCAGTTGCTCGGCGCATTTCGAGCATACCGTAGCGGTCACCTCGAATGGTCCTTGGATTTTGACGCGGCCTAAAGAAGCAGTGGGAGCATCCTGGTAGCTTTTGGAGCGTATGGCAAAGACTCGTCAGCCAGAAAAGAAGAAAGCTGATTCCAGCAATCCGAAGGAAGATGCCATCGAGGTGATGGCCACGGTGATCGAGCCGCTGCCGAACGCGATGTTTCGGGTGGAATTGGACAATAAGCACCGGGTGCTGGCGCATATTTCGGGCAAGATGCGCAAAAATTTTATTCGCATCCTGGCGGGCGATAAGGTGGCAGTTGAGCTATCGCCTTATGATCTGACTCGCGGGCGAATCGTCTATCGATATAAATGACCATCCGATCAGGATGGTCATCCGGAGCGATCCGCCCCGGGCGGAGAGCGAGGGATCTCTCGGAAGGAAACAAAGAATGGAGCGGCAATGAAGGTTCGGGCCTCGGTAAAAAAGATTTGCGATAAGTGCAAGGTCATTCATCGGCGCGGCGTGGTTCGGGTGATTTGCAGCAATCCGAAGCACAAGCAGCGCCAGGGTTAGGAGCTCCTATGGCGCGTATAGCGGGAGTGGATTTGCCGGCCAATAAGCGGCTCTGGATCGGTTTAACCTCCATCTACGGGATTGGGCAGCCGCGCGCCCGCGCGCTCTGCGCCAAGGCCAAAGTGGATGAAACCAAGAAGGTGAAGGATCTCACCGAAGAAGAGGTGAATCAGCTTCGTCAGCAGATCGAGTCCGAAGGCCGCGTAGAGGGCGATCTCCGCAAGGAGATTCAAATGAATGTCCGCAGGCTGATTGAGATCCAGTGTTATCGCGGGCTGCGCCATCGCCGCAATCTGCCAGTCCGCGGCCAGCGCACGCATACCAATGCCCGCACGCGGAAAGGTCCGCGCAAGGGCGCCGTGGCCGCCAAGAAGAAAGTCATGGCTCGCAAGTAAGCGAGTTTCGATAGGGGGCAGGCATTGGCCAAGGAACCACAAGAGGGAGCAGCAACACCGGCAGCAGGAAAACCTTCGAAGCGCAAGAAAGAGTTCAAAAAGAAGCGCGAACGCCGGGTCGTGCCGCATGGCCTGGCTTGTATCCAGGCGACTTTTAACAACACCATTGTGACCATCACGGCCCCGGACGGACGCACGGTGTGCTGGTCTTCCGCGGGTTCTATCGGCTTCAAAGGCTCGCGCAAGGGCACTCCCTATGCCGCGCAGCAGGCTTCCATGACCGCTGCCGGGGTAGCGCGTGATCAGTACGGAATGAAGAGTATAGAAGTTCGCGTCAAAGGGCCTGGATCGGGACGTGAATCCGCGGTTCGGGCGCTGGCCGCTGCGGGCCTGCACATTGTGCAGATCAAGGACGTGACCCCGGTTCCGCACAATGGTTGTCGTCCGCCGAAGCGCCGCCGTGTTTAACGGGGCGCCCCGGTGCACGCTGGTTTTGCGTGCGCCGGCGCAGAGCCGAGCGCAATAAAGGAGAAGCGAAGTGGCAAGACATCGGGAAGCGGTTTGCCGGCTATGCCGCAGGGAAGGCCAGAAGCTTTTTTTGAAGGGCCTGCGGTGTTTCACGGAAAAGTGCGCCATCGAGAAGCGCAATTTCGTGCCCGGACAGCACGGGCAGGCGCGGCGCCCCAAAGTCGCGGGCTATGGTTTGCAGTTGCGTGAAAAGCAGAAGGTGAAGCGCACGTACGGGCTGCTGGAGCGTCAGTTCCGCGGCTATTTTCGCAAGGCGGAGAAGGCCAAAGGCCCCACGGGAGAAAATCTGATCGTCATGCTGGAAAGGCGCCTGGATAACGTTGTGAAGCGCACCGGGTTCGCCGCTTCCCACGCGCAGGCGCGCCAACTGGTGTTGCATGGGCACGTCAACGTGAACGGGAAGAAGGTCAATATCCCTTCTTACCTGGTAAGCGTGGGCGAAGAGATCACGCTCAAGCCCAAGATGTACCAGAACACCATGGTGCTGGAGGCGCGCAACGTCGCGCAAAGCCAAAACACGGTTCCCTGGCTGGAAATCGATCGCGATAATTTCAAAGCGCGTGTCGTGGCCATACCCAAGCGGGAAAATATTCAGACCCCGGTATTCAACGAGCAGTTGATTGTGGAACTCTACTCGAAGTAATCCGGGCGGCTGCGGATTTTGAAAATTTCGTACCCCGCGCTGCGGGGAGGAAGGATAGCAACGAAAATGTGGAAGGGGTTTCAGAAACCGAAGCGGTTGGCGGCGGAACTTGATTCGTTGACCGACAAGTACGGGAAATTTTCGGCTCAGCCGTTCGAGCGCGGCTGGGGCACCACGGTAGGCAATGCGCTTCGCCGCGCGCTGCTCAGTTCGATTGAGGGCGCCGCGATTACCGCGGTCAAAATCGAAGGCGTGCTGCACGAGTTCAGCTCGATTCCGGGCGTGGTGGAAGATGCCACGGACATTATCCTGAATCTCAAACAGGTGCCTCTCAAGCTCAATAACGATCAGCCCAAAACGATCGCTCTCAATACCGAAACGGCGGGTGTGGTGACTTCCGCCATGATCGAAGAAGATGCCGATTTCGCGGTGTTGGACAAGAGCGTATACATCGCCACCGTGAGCGAAGGCGGCAAGTTGCAGCTGGAAATGCGCGTCAAGAACGGCCGTGGCTATGTGGGCGCGGATCGCAATTTTGATGAAGATCTGCCGATCGGTTACATTCCCGTGGACTCCGTGCACTCGCCGGTGCGCAAGGTGAATTATTCCGTGGAAGCCGCGCGACTGGGCCAGATGACCGACTACGATCGGCTGATGCTGGAAGTATGGACCAACGGCGCCATCACGCCGCAGGACGCCATCGGTCTGGCCGCCAAGCTCATCAAGGATCATATGAGCATCTTTATTAACTTCGAGGAACCCACGGAGCTGCCCGAGGAATCCGTCGAATCCTACAACGATCCTCGCCTCGAACACCTGGATCGTTCGGTGGAAGAGCTCGAGCTTTCCGTGCGCTCCTACAATTGCCTCAAGAACGCCAATATCCAGACCATTCGCGAGCTCGTGCAAAAGACGGAAAACGAGATGCTCAAGACCAAGAACTTCGGCCGCAAATCGCTGAACGAGATCAAGGAAATTCTCACCAGGATGGGTTTGGGGCTGGGGATGAAATTCGACGAGCACGGGCGCATCATCTGGCCGCCGCTGCCGAGCCAGACCGCCCCGCCAACGCCCGAGGAGACCGCGGGCCTGTAGGCCCGGTGCACGGACATGCGACACCTTAATTCAGGAGCGAAGCTGGGCCGCAATCCCGCGCATCGCCGCGCCACCTTGCGCAATCTGGTGACCAACGTCATCGAGAAAGAGCGCATCACCACAACCATTCGCCGGGCCAAGGCTGCCCGGCCCATGGTGGAACGAATGATCACACTGGGCAAAGGCGATTCCCTGCATACCCGCCGGCAGGCAGCCGCCTATCTGCTGACGCCCGTCGCAACTCAGAAATTATTTGAAGATATTGCTCCGCGATTTGCGGACCGCGCAGGCGGATACACACGCATCATTCACGCCGGCTTCCGCATTGGAGACGGCGCGCAGCTTGCGATTCTCGAATTGCTGGGGTCCAAGTTGAAGAAGAAAGAAAAGAAAGAGAAGCAGAAGGCCAAAGCCGAGGTCGAGGAAGCTGCCGAAAAGGCCGAGTCCAAAGCGTAGTCAAAACTTCTCGTTAATGCGAAAGGCCCGTTTTCCCTGCGAAGCGGGCCTTTTCGCTTTTGTGCTGGACTCGCACCGCGAGATGCGCAGCCGTAATCGCGCATAGTCCATCCGTCACCGAACCGATTTTCCTCAGGAAAGGCCTTCCTCAAGAAAGCGGCGAACCGAATTTCTGGTTTCTGAAAGTCTGCTCTCGCCGGTTTACCATCCAGACCACCAATTGCGCGACACTTGCGCCGCCCGTATCGAGAAGCGCGTCCCAGATGGAAGCGCCGCGGCTGGGCACAAAAATCTGGTGCATTTCGTCGGATGAGGCGTAAAACGCAGCGATGAGAATGGCCAGAGAGGCCCAACGCCATCGCCAGCCTTCCCTCGGCGTTCGGACGGCGCGAAACAGCAGCACACCCAAGACAAAATATTCGCCCACATGAGCGCATTTGCGGATGAAATTGTGCAGCGCGAAGAGTGTTTCCTGGGAGAGAAACGGAAGCAGCGTGTGCAGGATACCAACCACGAGGCCCAGCGTGTGCTCGCTCGAGAAAGTGTCCGTCGAAAAAGTAAAAATGACGGCCGCCCACACGGCCACGAAGAGCCACGCGCGAAAACGTGAGAATCCGAGCTTATTCCACCTGATAGTTGGGTGCCTCGCGGGTGATGATGACGTCGTGAACGTGGCTTTCGCGGAGCCCGGCGGAAGTGATGCGCACAAACCGGCTGTGCTCCTGCAGCTCGCGAAGATTGGCGGCACCGCAATATCCCATTCCGCTGCGCAAGCCGCCGGTAAGCTGATCGACGAGGCCGCTGAGCGGCCCTTTGTACGGCACGCGCCCCTCCACGCCCTCGGGCACGGATTTTCCGTGGTCCGCTGTCTCTTGCGCGTAACGGTCCGCCGACCCCGCTTCCATGGCGCCGAGCGAACCCATGCCCCGGTAAGACTTGAAGGTGCGCCCCTGATAGAGAATGGTTTCGCCGGGCGCCTCTTCGGTGCCGGCAAAGAGGCCCCCGATCATGACCACGGAGGCGCCGGCGGCAATGGCCTTGGTGATATCTCCCGAATATTTCACCCCGCCGTCGGCGATCACGGGAACACCCGTGCCTTTCGCGGCCCGCGCGGCTTCCACGATGGCGGTTATCTGCGGCACTCCGGCGCCGGTGACGACGCGCGTCGTGCAGATGGACCCCGGACCGATGCCGACTTTGAGGCCATCGATGCCGAGAGCGATGAGGTCGCGCGCGCCTTCGTACGTGCCGACATTTCCCGCCACCAGTTGCATACTCGGCAGGCGCTGTCTTACCGAGCGAATCGCTTCCATGACGCGCGTGGAATGGCCGTGCGCCGTGTCCAGCGCCAGGACGTCGACATTGGTGCGCGCCAGTTCCACCGAGCGTTCCAGGAAATCGCCCGTCGCGCCAATCGCGGCGCCCACGCGCAAGCGGCCGTGCTCATCTTTGGTGGCCCGCGGATATTCCAATTTCTTCTGAATGTCCTTGACCGTGATCAGCCCTTTCAAATTGAACTGCTGATCCACCACCAGCAGTTTTTCGATGCGATGACGCTGCAGCAGGCGCTCGGCTTCTTCGAGCGTGGTTCCCACCGGGACGGTGACCAGATTCTCCTTGGTCATCACGCTGCTGACGGCCTGCTCCAGATTTTTCTCAAAGCGCAGATCGCGATTGGTGAGAATGCCCACCAGCTTGGTGCCGCGGGTCACCGGGAGTCCCGATACTTGATACTTATTCATGAGATCGAGAGCATGATGCACGGAATGTTCCGGCGAAATGGTCACCGGGTCGACGATCATTCCGCTCTCAGAACGCTTGACGCGGTCCACCTCTTCGGTCTGGCGCTCGAGGCTCATGTTGCGGTGGACGAAGCCGAGCCCTCCCTGGCGGGCCATGGCGATCGCCAGATGCGCCTCCGTAACCGTATCCATCGCCGCGGAGACCATGGGAATATTCAAGGCGATGCCGCGAGTGAGGCAGGTGCGCGTGTCCGCCTCGGCCGGAAGCACCGAGGATTTTCCCGGCAGCAGCAGAACGTCGTCGAACGTCAGACCTTCTATGATGGCGCCTTCCATGTCTCTCCTAGCATTTCCTAAAAGGCCCCGGGAAAAGAACGCGAAAAGAGGCCAAAAACTTCACAGCCCAGCGGCGACCCACTGGGCTGAGGCAAGCTCGTTTCGATTTTCCGCCGCCATGAATCCGATTTTCCGCCGCCATGAATAAAGCCCGATTGTATGGGCCGCGCCAACATTGGTCAAGGATAGCGCAGACCTTTGGCCGCGCCGATCGTGGCCGGCCCGAGGGTTTACGTGCCTGGGCGGAGGGATCGGATCGGTGACGACGTTCGCCTTTTTTGACCGGCGCTCTTAATGACAACGACTTTTTCGGATCTCCGATGGCGGCCTGCGGCGCGGCCACGTGCTCTGCGATCCGTTCCGCGGTGACCCCGCTTCGGCAGCCTCGGATTTGAGGCTGCCGAAGCGGGGCCGGACCAGCGAAAGCTCGGAGGGATTCTTCGCTCATCGGCCGAAGGCGGACTCGGGACGACCATCCTGGCCGGATGGTCGCGATTAACGGGTGGAGGTATTTTTTCCGGGCGAATAAGTGATGTCGACCGGCTGCTGCAGATTGAAGTCGAGTTTGGTCTCGGCCGCGATATGCACCTGCTGGCCCTTGGTGGCCGCTTCGGCCGCGGCGCCTCCGCCTCCTCCGACGCCAGCGCCGATGGCCGCGCCTTTGCCGCCGCCAAAAATGCCGCCGAGGACGGCGCCGACCGCGGCGCCAACGCCGACGGTCTCGGCGGTGCGCTTGCCGCGCGACTTGCCGACGTCTTGGTAGTCGTCACTCGCGAGAGCGTAAGACTTGCCCTGAAAATCGAGGCGCGCGAGCTGCAGGGTCAGCTCGCTGCGGCCGGCCATGCGGCCCGCGGAGCTCGAATTGGTGAGCTTGACGTAAACGTCGGCGCCGGTTGGTACGATCGCTTCGCCATTGACCACGATGGGAAAGGCAAGAGAAGCGTGGAAGAGATCGCCGGTGTGATTGGTGGCGGAATCCACGCTATCAATCATTTGAATATGCACCGGCGTGCCCGCGGGAATGCTGACCTGCCGAACCGGAGGCGGTGCGGGAGCGGCCGGAGCCGGAGCGGGCTCCGGGGCTGCGGGTGGGGCCGCAGGGGGAGCATCGCTCACGACCGGGGCGGGCCGTGACTGCGCGGATTGCCGTGAATTATCCTGCAGTTTCGCGGTCGAGTCGTTCGAGTTGGCTGCCGAGGCAAGCGGACGGACCGGCAGCGATTCGCGGTCGCGCCGCGATTCGCGGGCACGTTTTGAACCAGAGCCGCCTTTGTTGGCGGCGGGCGCGGTGTCCGCAGCGGTTTGGCTCGCGGTACCTACCGGCGCCTGCGGAAGTGACATTTGATCCTGAACGTTCACAACACCTGGTGTTTCCTTTGCGATCTTGAAAGCTTCATAGCGGGCGTTCTCGTCGGGGACTTCGCCGACGAGCGTGGCTGTGCCGTTCTTGACGACGACGTCGATATTGGCGGACTTTGTCTGGGCATCGGAAAACAGGCCGGCCTTGATACCGGTCATGATGGTTTCATCGTTACGAGCTTTCGAGCAGCCGAAGATCAACCCCAGGCCCACTGCCAACACTGCGATCACAAGCTTGCGCATCGTTCCTCCTGCCCCTTCGCCGCGCTCAGGGACCAGATGAAATTCGCGGGGCGCGCGGCACCTTATTGTAGCGGAAATCGCTACAAGCGAGGCTGGCCCCGCGGCGCCCCCAAGAGATTCAATTTCGATGTTCTTTTGATGCGGAAGAGGGAAGAAAAGGCTGTCTGGGCGAGTTAACAGCTAGTGCCGTTCCAACTATTTGGGCCAAGTGCTTCGCCCTGACGACGCAAAAGTTCAACAAGGGCCGAACGAAACCGAACCTGTCCCCGAGCGGGGACCGGTCGGGATACAAGTTTCGTTCGGTCCAAGGTCGCGGACAGGCATTCTTTGGCGAGACAAGTTGGAACGGCACTAGGGCGCGGAGGCGGAGGGGCACAGGCGACTACTTGGGCGGTGAAAGCTCTGAGAGATCCCCCGCAAAACCGTCCGGGGCGCGGAAAACGCGCCTCGCTCTCCGCTCCAGGCGGATCGCTCGGGGATGCTGATGCGGGTCGCATCGCAGCTTTTGCGCGGGATGGAATGACCTGCGGTCATTCCGTGCGGTCGGCGACGATATCGCGGCCGTGAACTTCGACCTGAATGGCGATGGGAGGCCGAATTCCGCCGCCCCGTACGATCTCGCCGCGGACCCAAGAGCCGTCAGGCAAGGTATCCATTTTGAGGGGATCGTAAAGGATGCCATCGCAGTCACTCACGACCATGGGATGGTCGGCCGAATAGACAAAGCGATGCGATAATGCGCTCAAATCCGTCACGTATTGCAACTGACAGCGGGAAAACGGAGTGGTCAGCGAAAATGCCCAGAAGGATGGCTCGGCGGGAGGGCTCGGCAGATGAATGATCATGGCCGAAACGCTCTGGTGAGTATTGGGGTCGACGAAGTGGAACGCCTTTGAAGACCAGGGCTCGGCAAGTTCATAAAGGGTGGCGACGGCGTTTGGGTTCCTAGCGGTCCTTGCCGATGACCCATCAGAACTCGGCCCGCCGGACGCGGCTTCGCCAGGCGCCGATGCTCCTAGTTCTGCGGAGCGCCGGTGCGAGAGCCAAACGGCCAATCCGGTGGCGCAAACAAGAGCAGCTAGAATTACGGCGACGAGCGGCTTGAGTTGGCGGTGCGCACGCGGGGGCGCGTGCTTGATTCCCGGAGTGCGGGGCATCTCCGGAGCGATTTTCTCTTGCGCCGCCGGTCGTGGAGGCTGCTGCAAAGTTCGTGGTGTCATTGTGATTGTGGCCTCCGCAAGGACTCGTGGAAATTGGCAAGGCAGAACAACAATTCCAGCAAACGAGCGCGGTCCTCGGAGGAATCCGGCCCATCGCCAGAAAGCAGCGTCACGGCAAGATCACCTTGCTGCCGGAGCCAATTGAGCGTGCGGCTATCGGGCAATTCTCCGTGACGAAACCGTTCCTGCACCGCGGAAATACGCGTGAAGACCTCATCCAAGTAATGCGTGAGGCATACACCCTGGGGGGTGAGTGTGGGCGGAATGCGTGTGGAACACGCGTCGATACGGCAAACACGAATCTGAGTGGTTACGACCACACGTCCCCCTTCACCCAGCGGGAGCAGCAGTCTTGTGGATGAGCACGCTCGTAACCACTCAGGTTGGTCGGATGTATATGAAATTAAGGGAGATTGGACAGGCCGGAGGCCGAAATGGGAAGGGTGACTCGGCGAAGGGATAGAAACTATCCGTTACGGGAACGGCGGGTGTCGCTCCTAACGAGGCTTCTCCCTGGGGCATGAATACCCAGCGCTGCCACCACCTCAACACGCGCGACTTTCTTGACCGCGCGAGTGCTCGCGCTGAAAAGGCGCGTCTTGAGGACCCCGATGCCGCCCTGGGCTAAGGTGTTTCGTCCCTGAGGCGACTCA
>DASPYR010000066.1:0-23199 GCA_035636675.1 Rugosimonospora sp.
GGTCATCAGAAAAACAGCGACATTCGTGTTGCTCTTGCTCCTGACTTCTCTCATCCGCCTGGGATCACCTACCGCCCTGAATATCCGTCATTGTAGACCGTCGGTTGCACTTGGTACAAATTCCGCAACCCCTGGTCTCCGCGACCTGTTTCAGCCCCGAGTGTCGCGGTTAAGTTTGTCCCCTAAGGATTAGGCGCGGCCATCAGAGCTGCTGCCGTAGCTGGACCGTTTCAGGAGTTCCACGCCGCCTTAGTTGCCCGAGGAATGTATTTTTCTTGACATCCCCTTTTATAGAACTGGATTCTAGGAAACTGCGGTAGCTGAAAAATGAGACACTTATACCGGGCAGCTATAGCAGGGAGGTCAACCATGAAAGCAATGTGTCCGGTGTGCCTTTTTGTGGCTATCTTCACGCCCGCCCTCGTCGCGCAAGAGCTGACGGCACCCGATATAAAATCGAACCGGCCCACTCCTCGAACGGCCGACGGGCACCCGGATCTCACCGGGTACTGGAAAGGTATCCGCGGCACAACTCCTGTTGGGAACATTGGGAAGGATCTTCCAGGCTTCAAACTGCCGCTGACGCCGGCTGGTGAAGCTGCATTGAAGCATAATCTGACCGCGACCATTGACCCGGAGAGCCTTTGCATCATTGGCGGCATTCCCCGACACAATGCCAGCGGGCTGCCGTTCGAGGTCCTGCAAGGAAATAGGAAAGTCATCTTCCTCTATTTGTACAACTACTTTCGGCTGATTCCCATGGATGCGGCTCGCAAGCATTCCGCCGACCCCGATCCGTCTTTCTTTGGAGAGGAGCTTGGTCATTGGGATGGCGACACATTGGTGGTCGATTCGGTGGGATTTAAAGACGAGAAAGTCTGGATCGATGAAAACGCCAATCCTCATAGCGATGCCTTGCACGTTGTCGAGCGTTGGACGCGGCCGGACGCAGATCACATCCACGTGGAAACGCTAATTGAAGATCCGAAGTTTTATACCAGGCCCTTCACTTATTCGCGAACCTGGGTGCTCGGACAACCCGACGAGGAGACTAAGGAGTTTTCCTGCAGCGAAAACAATGTCGACGTGGATCACCTTGGGTTCGGGCCTGGGCCCATTCGCCCCGACGGCACGCGCGGCTACGTCGATCCTGCGGCCGCTCCTTCCGCCCGATAAACGCGCTTCTCGAAAGCTGACCACTACGCGCGTCAGCCGTTGACATTTTTTGGCACCAGGCGTAGAGATAAGACTAGAAGTATTGCCGGCATTGCTCTGAGGAAAATTGACATGAAAGCAACGCTGAAAGATGGGCTCTTTCGTCTGGTTTTTGCCACATTGTTGGCGCCGATCGCGGTGATCGTGACCAGCAGCAGCTTAGGGGCACAAACACCCGCCAACGCTCCCCCACAGGTGACGTTTACCAAGGAAGTTGCGCCGATTCTTCAGCAGCATTGCCAGGAGTGCCATCGGCCGAATGCAATCGCCCCGATGTCATTATTGACGTATGAAGAGGTTCGGCCGTGGGCCAAAGCGATCAAAGAGAGGGTCAGCGCGCGGATGATGCCGCCATGGTTTATCGATCCAAACGTTGGCATCAACAAGTTCAAGAACTATGGCGGGCTCTCCGATGATGAGATTGCCGCGCTTGTGAAATGGGTCGACGCGGGGGCGCCGAGAGGGAATCCTGCCGATATGCCGCCGCCAGTCAAATTCGATGACGACATATGGCACATCGGTGCGCCGGAACTTGTTGCGGCGATGCCGGAGGATCTTGTCGTCAAGGCCAACGGCCCTGACATGTGGAGGAACATCGTCGTTGATCCCGGCTTGACGGAAGATCGATATATCAAGGCTGTCGAAATCAAGCCGACCAAAGGCCGCAGGGTGATTCACCACATGGGCACGACTCTTATTTATCCTGACGGTGGTTCAGCGACGATGCAGTCGAAGAATGCCAATATTTTCGAGGACGGGTCCGGCCGCCTGATGCAGGCCGGCACCAAGGCGGTGTTTCAACTCCATATACATCCCTATCGAGAGGACACCACGACCAACGTCGAGATCGGCTTCAAGTTTTACCCGAAAGGATACGTGCCCAAGTACGTCGCGGTAACGGAGCTGATGGGCGACGATCATGAGCTCGACCTGCCCGCAAACACCGACAATGTTCGCTACGATAGCTATAAGATGTTGAGCAAACCCACGCGTATCCTCTCTTATGCTCCACACATGCACACTCGTGCCAAAGCACAGTGCCTGGAAGCGATCCTGCCGGAAAAATCCGAGCAACGCGATGGAAGCAAGGTGGAAACGCTAAACTGCATCAACCATTTCGACTTCAATTGGATGATGGTTTATGAGTACGCCGCGGATGCACAACCGCTCCTCCCGGCTGGCACCGTTCTGCATCTGGCTAGCTGGTATAACAATACTGCATCGAACAGGCTGAACAACGATCCGGATAACTGGATCGGATACGGCCAGCGCTCGATCGACGACATGGCCATGGCCTGGATGACCTTTTACAATCTTTCTGAAGAAGACTTCCAGCAGCAGGTCGCCGAACGGAAGGCAAAATCAAAACAGATCACAGACAACTTTTCTTCCAAAGTCACGCAGTGACGGCGCGAGGAAAGTTCATGATCACGGGTAAACGCTGGCTGCCGTTTTTGACGGGCGCGGTTTTTCTCCTGGTCTCACCGGTTTTCCTGAGGGCACAAGCTCCTTACGCCGGAGAGGTTAGGATTGCGCGTGGTCAAGACGTCACGCCCGCTTTTGAGGGCTGGATGCCCAACCCGGACGGGACATTCGGCATGTATTTCGGGTATATGAACCGGAATTATGAAGAGGAGCTCGATATCCCCATCGGCCCGGCCAACAACGTCGATCTTAGTGGTGATAGGGGCGGTGATAGGGGTCAGCCGACCCACTTTTATCCGCGCCGCCAGCGTATGGTGTTCTCCGTAGTTGTCCCGAAGGATTGGGGCTTGGACCAAAAGGTAGTCTGGACACTAACGATCCGCGGCAAAACGAATGTGGCAAAAGGATGGCTTCAGCCGGAGTGGCAAATCAATAAAGAAGTGATCATGCAGGAGGCGGGCGGCGGGACGGATCTTGAGAATCAACCGCCGGTCTTCATCAGCGGCTCCGGTCCACATACGGTCACACTTCCGAACACTGCCACGTTAACGGCCACCGCGCAGGACGATGGGCGCCCCAAACCTCGAATCGCACGCGATATCGAAGAAGTAGGTACGCCAGTTCCTTCAGGTCTCTCCGTGCGTTGGGTCCACTACAGAGGTCCAGCCGGAGTAAGCTTCGATCCGGGAACCGTCGCCAGGGGCTACCAAAAGCCCGTCACATGCGCGACAACGGCGAGCTTCAAAGCGCCCGGTGTTTACGTGCTCCGCGCGATTGCCAGCGATGGGGCGCTGACCTCCTTTCACGATGTCACGGTCACCGTGAAATAGGTCCAACGCGCAGGGTTTCCAATCAGAAATTGATTAGCTTGGATCGATGCGGTATAGCCACTCTCGGTCCGCTCTGCCATTGACGCGCTGGAGTATTTCTTCCACGACGGTATGTGTCGGCGCGAGTGTGCAAACCGGATCGGTTGCCGCTGCGTCGCCGGCCAGCAGGAAAGCCTGACAGCGGCAACCGCCGAAATCGCGTGTGCGGCGATCGCAGCTCCGGCAGGGTTCCGGCATCCAGCTTTCGTCGCGGAAGCGGTTGAACGCCGGCGAGTCCTCCCAAATCCAGCGCAACGGGCGCTCGCGGGCACTCGGGAAGTCAAGCCCAGGAATCACCATAGCGGCATGGCAGGGCAGCACGTGACCCGCGGGATCGATGAGCATCTGTTGATGTCCCCAGCCGTTCATGCAAGGCTTTGGGTACTTTGCATAATAGTCGGGCAGGACGAAATCGATGCGCAATTTACCCTTGAGCCGCTCCCGGGCGGTCTCCACGACCTCGACGGAATGCTCTAGCTGCTGCCGCGTGGGCAGCAACGCCTCACGGTTGCGCAGCGCCCAGCCGTAATACTGCACGTTCGCAATTTCCAGCCGTTGCGCTCCGGTTTGCTCGGCGAATGCGATCATCTCCTTCAGCCGATCAAGATTGCGCCGGTGAACGACCATATTTACCGTAAACGCGATGCGCCGCTGGCGAATCATCTGCGCGATGCGCAGTTTGAGCGCGTGGCTGCGCGTACCGGCGAATTCGTTTGCCGGCGCCTCCTGATTATCCTGGAAGCTCAATTGGATGTGATCGAGACCGGCGCCGATGAGCTCGTCCAGCCGGCGTTCATCGAGGCCAACTCCGGAGGTGATCAAATTTAAATACAGTCGCGCTTCGCGGCCGGCGCGAACCAATTCCGTAAGATCGGATCGCGATAGCGGCTCGCCGCCCGTGAGGTGCAACTGCAGAACGCCCATCTCGCCGGCCTGCTGGAAGACCGAGGTCCAGTCGCCAGTGGGAAGTTCATCCGCGCGGCGCTGCATCTCGAGCGGGTTCGAGCAATAAACGCAATGCAGCGGGCAGCGATGGGTGATCTCGGCGATCAATGCCCGGGGCGTGTGCTTCATGCGTATTCGAGGACGCCTCTGTCGCGCAGACGCGCGAGAAGCGCCAGGGCCTCCGTTTCAATTCTAGCCGGTTGGGCGGAGGGGTAGGTCCGCTGCAGTTCCACGACGATTTCGCCTAACGTGCGCTCTCCGTCGCAAAGCTCCACGATGGTGCGCGCCGGTCCCTTCAGCCGCAGCGCGCCTTCGGGAATTAACAGCAAATCCTCCGGACCTCCGGCGGTGTTCAAGCGGCATCCGGGCGCGAGCCGCAGCGCACGATTGCGTTCCAGCGTGCTCATTTCCGCGCGCCTTCTGCTTCCGGATGGAATGCACCGGGAGGCGGCCAGCCCGGCGAAACGTATGCGAAATACAGGGCGTCGAGCTGCGCCCACAAAATATCGCATTTGGCGCGCAGCGCTCCGAGCGCGAGTTCCTGCTCCGCCTGCGTGCGCGCGTGTTTGATAACCCAGGCGAGGGCGAAGTGCGCGTCTTCCGGCGCCTGCGTAAGCCGCGCATCGAAATAGGCTAGCCCGCCGCTCAACCAGGGATAGTGCTGGCGCAGGCGATCGATGCGCAGCGCGATCAGATCGCGCGAGAATAACTCCGTGAGCGAAGACGCCACCGCTTCCAGGAAAGTGTGTTTGGAGACCAGATCCAAGTAGCCGTTCACCGCGTAATACACGGCTGGCAGAATTCCGCGTTGCGACGTGACTTGCTCCCGGTCGAGACCCGTGGCCTCGGCCAGAAGAATCCACTTTTCGATGCCGCCGGGATGAATCCCGTCGCCGTCATGATCGATGATACGCTTGCGCCAGGCGCGGCGAAAGGCCGCATCCTCGCTCCGCGAAACAATGATCGCGTCTTTCAGCGGAATGATGCTCTGGTAATAATAGCGGTTGAGCGCCCAGGCCTGAAGCTGGCCGCGAGTCAGCTTGCCTTCGTGCATCAAGAGGTGGAAAGGGTGACGGTGGTGGTATCGCTCCGGGCCGATGGCCAGCAAGCGCGCTTCCAGTTCAGCCGGCGCTACGCGCTGTTGACCCTGAACCGGCGTCACAGCGTCATCTCCATGCCATCCCGCGCCATTTCCCAGCCGGCTTCGCGAACCATGCGGTGTTCCATGCTCTGTTCGTCCAGAATCGGATTGGTATGGTTGATGTGAATGAAAATCTTGCGCGACCGCTGCAGCGCTGCGAAGCATTCGAGACTGCCACCGGGTCCCGAGAGCGGCAGGTGGCCCATTTGTCGCGCCGTGCGGCTTACGCCCGGAATGCGCAACGGTTCGTCATCGCTCCAGAAGGTGCCGTCAAAAAGCACGACGTCGCAACTCTGCAATCTCTCGAGTAGGGCACCGGAGACGCAAGAGACCCCTGGCAGGAAGGCCAGCGTTCCTCCACCCGATTGGGGTGAGACTAAAAAACCGATCACGGCATCCGCCGGATTCAACTCCGCCGACCGGCGCGCGCTTACGAAACCCGGAAACGGACCGGGTAGCGGCAGCACTTCCAAGCCTGCGCCTCCCGCGTAAAAGGGCCGGTCCAGCAGGATATCCTGCCAACAGACCTGCCCGGGGAAGCGCGCGAGCACGCCAAACACACTATTGTCTTCGGTGAGAATTTTGCGAACCGAGGGAGTGGCGTGCACGCGAAACGCATGAAACTCGCGAAGAAGCAAGAGACCGAGGGCCTGATCCACTTCCGCGCCCGGCAGAATCACATCGCGAATCGGGGAGTCGCGCGTGCCGGCCCGCGCCCAAAGCTCGGGTGTGGCTTCAATTTGCACGCGCAGGTCCGGCGAGGCGTTGAGCAGGACCCAATGATCTGGGGCGGCACTCCATGCGAGTTGAGCCTGCGTGCGAGAAGTACCAAGGATGGTGCCGTTCCGGACGCGGCGGCAGTTCACACACGAACAATTCCACTGTGGGAAGCCGCCGCCCGCGGCGCTGCCCAATATTTTTACCTGCATTTCCAGGGCAGTCAGGAGGAGGGCACTACAGCGGAGTGCCAGTCCCAGTGATTTCAGAAAACACGAACTCTACGTTCGCGAGATTGAGGATTAGAAATCGCCGTTGCTGTAAGAGTTGATTTCGCAGCTAAGGCAGATCTCCTCAACTTGCGGGGTTTCCCATTCCATAGGTGCACCTTCTTAGTAGCCAGTTGCTACCGGGCGCTATATTATCAGGGCACACGGTATGCATGCAAGCACGAAGGCGCCGGGAGAGCCTGCGATCTCCCAAGCGGATTCCGGCTCCAGCCTTCGCACCTTTCGAGCGCTCCAATATCGCGATTTTCGACTGCTCTGGACGGGATTGGCGGTCTCTGCCGTTGGCACGTGGATGCAAATTGTCGCACTCAGCTTGCTCGTCCTCGACATCACCCATGGCTCGGCAGTAGCACTAGGGACGCTTTCCTTGACGCAGGCCCTCTCTTTTCTCCTCTTTGCCGCGATAGGCGGAAGTGTTGCGGACCATTTCGATAAAAGGCGCCTGTTGCTGGTAACGCAAAGTCTCATGATGGGATTTGCAGTCCTGCTCGGCATTCTGACGTTGACGGGACTAATCCGCTTCTGGGTAATTCTGTTGGTGGCTTTCACGAGCAGCTCTGCGCTGAGCTTTGACCAGCCCGCGCGGAATGCGCTGGTCACCTCGCTCGTGCCTAAAGAGCACTTGATGAACGCCGTTTCGCTGCAATCGGCGGTCTTTAATGGCGCGTCGATTTTGGGACCGGCGCTGGCGGGCTTGAGCCTGAGCAGGATCGGCTATTCCGGAAACTTCTTTTTGAACGCGGCGAGCTTTTTCGCGGTGCTCGCAGCACTGCTGCTTTTGCGCACACCCAAACCGCAGACCGTTCCCAGGCTCAGTGGAAGAATGCTCGATTCCGTGCGCGAGGCGCTCCGATACGTGCGCCACGATGCCGTCCTGCCGAGTGTCGTTCCAGCTTACGCAGCGCTGCTGTTTTTTGGTCCCTCGGCAGCGCTGGCGCTCCCCGTTTTTGCCAAAGAAGTTCTGCACGTTGGTCCGGCGCAACTCGGCGTGCTGTTCTCGGCCGTTGGGGCCGGCACGGTCGTGGGCGCATTGATCTTGGCTTCCCTAGCAGGTAGCGTCGACGACAGCCGGCTCGTCTTTGGGCCAATTCTGCTCTGGACGGTAGCGCTCGCCGTCTTTGGCTGGAGTGATAGCTTGCGCGTCTCCCTTCCCGCCCTGTTTGTCTTGGGAGCGGCGCAGAACGTGGCCGGCGCGACCACCGTCACCCTGCTTCAGATGCGCGTCCCACCCGAGATGCGAGGCCGCGCCATGAGCCTGAATACGCTGCTGATCATGTGCGTTCGGCCGCTGGGGGATTTTCCAGCCGGAGCGGTGATCGGCTGGTTGGGATTCCGCCCGGCAGTACTGCTCGGCGCCATGCTTGTAGGCGCAGTATCGTTGGCATTATTCATCGGCCGCTTGCCGGGAGCGCCAATTCACCGATAGTAGTTCGGTGGCGGTTGTGCAACTTGTCGGCAATTTATTCGACGATGGGCAAACTTCAACTGCGGCGAGATCTGACAACCAGGGTGGGAGGTGGCTCGGATTCGCCCGGCTTGTTATCGGTTACTGTAAACAACAACGTCGTCGCTCCGATGCGAAACTTAGAGAGATGTTTCAGGTCGCACCTTTGGATGCTCTTTTCGGACACAAAAGTTCCATTCGTAGTGCCCAGGTCAATTAAAGTGGCGGTCGAGCCGTGTACTTCAATGGCGCAGTGTTTTCGAGAGACCTCGGGATCGCGGAGCACGACATCCGCACCTGACCGGCCTATTATTGTTCGCGCCTTGCTCAAACGAAAGACCTGGCCCCTCGCTGGGCCTTCGATGACCGCAAGCGCCAGCGTTTGTTCTGGGGGAAGCTGTGGGACTTCAGGCGGAGCTTTGATGACAAAACTGGAATGGCACTGCTTGCATTGACCTTTTAACTTGGATGCTCCCGCGAACTCTTTCTCGTCTACGGGGTAGTTCGCGCCACAATGGGGACATTCAACAATCATGGCAGCTGACCACCCGATGCTAGCACGATGCGGGGGAAGCTTCCCATCGTGCACGAGAAGCATCATTAACTCACCGAACACACTGGATTCGCCCGCGCAATTGTTTGAGTTTGGGGGGTTCCTTAGAAATCGGAGGGAATAGCGCAGAGGAAGCGACAAAACTTTGTCGAGGCGTATGCCGCGCGGCTAGGGTACGGCCATCCTTAAAAAAGGAGTGCCTGCACGCCTAGGTCGTTTTCACCTCTTAGACTGTCGGTCTAAAATTGTGCCGGTCCATTAAGTATGGGAGAAGAGGAGGAGCTTCTATGAAGTTAAGGTTATCGGGTGTGGCCCTGCTTCTGTTGGGCACAGTTCTTGCCGGTGGCTGGCTCGCAAACAGCCCCCGGAGTTTCGCCGACATTAGCCGGCGCTCATCGATCACAACATTTTCGACGGCCGATATCGGACGCCAGGGCCATTTCTATGTCGGTGGTCATTACCTCGGCGAGCCTGGCAAGGAAACCATGGATGGCGCCATGTACGTGGAAGTATGGGTTCCGAAGAATATCCGGCATCAGTTCCCGATTGTGTTCATAAGCGGAGGAGGCGGCCAGGGAGCATACAGTTTGCTGCAAACACCAGATGGGCGACCCGGATGGGCCTACGATTTTGTAGGACAAGGTTACACCATTTACATGATGGACTATCCGGGCCAGGGCCGCTCCGCATATGTTCCGGGCGTTGACGGCAGCTTGACTCCTCCACGCTCCGGTCCTTTGATGGAGGAGGTCTGGACCGGCGGCCGGCCGCCTTCATCTGAGGCGAGCAGTTGGCCGCAAGCGAAAAAGTACAGTCAATGGCCGAGCAGCGCGCCAAACAAAGGCAAAATGGGTGACCCCGTATTTGATTATTTTGCCAAGACGGAACTCCCGGTGGTGACAAGCCCAAACCAGGAGAGGCGTTCCGCGGACGCCATCGTAGACTTATTAGATGCGATCGGGCAGCCGGTAATTCTGCTACTCAACTCGGGTGCTGCGGCTTCGGGCTGGTTGGCCGCCGATTCTCGACCGAAGCTCGTCAAGGGCATCGTCGCAGTCGAGCCAGTGGCTCCGCCTATTGAGAACGCGGAAAGAGGAGCGACCGGGCCTGGACGTGTATGGGGCTTGACCAATTTCCCTGTTCATTACGAGCCCCGGATCACACAACCGTCTGAACTACGGCCGGTTCGACAGGATAAGGCAGATGGCCCCGATTTAATCCCATGCTGGATTCAGGAGGAGCCCGCTCACAAATTGGTGAATTTAGAACCTATTCCCGTACTCGATGTCTCTGCCGAAGCCAGTTACCATCGCCCTTATGCCCACTGCGTAGCGAAGTGGCTCAATCAGGCAGCCGTAAAGACCACCTACGTGAAACTTGAAGACGTAGGTTTGCCCGGTAATGGGCATCAGATGATGTCTGAAAAGAATAGTGCCGAGATCGCAAAGTACCTGCAGAGCTGGATGGAAAAAAACGTGCGCTGAGAAGCACCGGTGTTCCGCCAAACGCGTCCATCCTGAGAGTCGCCGCGGAGACCGGAGACGCCATGGCCTGTTTTGTGGATTGAAAACACCAGAGCAAGACAGCATGGAGTGGCTCAAGAACCGCGACGTTGCCCCTCCCCCTGATCTCACTTCAAAATGAATTGTTAGCTCTTAGTCGTAGTACTGTGGGGCGTGCTTTTGCCGGGA
The DNA here is from genome assembly GCA_035636675.1 of Rugosimonospora sp. Taxonomy (GTDB): domain Bacteria; phylum Acidobacteriota; class Terriglobia; order Acidiferrales; family UBA7541; genus Palsa-189. The sequence continues at coordinate 10,291 of DASPYR010000066.1, forward strand.
GAAGAAATTGATGTCATGCCCGATCCACAATTGCGCCCCCGTCTTCGCCAGGAAGGCCTGAAGTTTCTTCCGCGAAGCCTCCGTAATTCCCGGCGCCTTCTCGCGATCCGGCATGGAATCCAACTTGAGATCCTCGGGATAGTGATAGAGATCGCCGCTGAGTACGACGGGTCCGGTTTTGGGAAGCTTCACATAAAGCGATTGGTGCCCAGGTGTATGGCCGGGTGTGAATAAGAGCACCACCGTGCCGTCGCCGAAGACGTCGTAATCGCCTTCGATCATCTTCGCCTTGCTGTTCTTGAGAGCGGCGTAGGCGGGGTTGACCTGCACATTCGGCCCAAACATCACGTCGTAGTCGCCTTGGTGTACCAGGAACGTTGCGCCCGCAAAGTCGTTGGCGTTGCCAATGTGATCGTCGTGAGGATGCGAGAACGCCAGGTAATTGATTTTCGACGGCGGATATCCTACCTGTTCCAGTTGGCTCTTCAGCGTCTTCGTCACAAGCACGAAGCCCGCCGTACTGGGAGGATCAGGCCGGTCGCCAAGGGGCGACTCATTAAAGGCGCGGCCAAAATAACGATCGCCCAGGCCGGTGTCGAATAGCAGAGTGCCACGCGGATGCACGATCAAGTAGACTGCACATGAAAAATTGCTGTTTCTTACCTGCTCCCTGGTCAGTCCGAATCCTTCGGGGTGGTTGGTTATAATCGTTCCACCATCCAAAACATAAAGCCGTAGTCCTTGGACAGCAGATTGTGGCGCTTGAGAGTGAGCGGCGACCACCAGAGCAACCGCCGACAATCCCAACAGCAACCCGGCCGTTTTCAAAATCCGCATTACGTGGAGTTTTTCTGTTCTGCACACTCGCGGGCACCTCAGTGCGAATTGGGCAAGACTGAAGATATTTTCTCCGCTGAAAAGGCCAAAAGAGCGTTACCGGGGAGAATCCCGCCGTGATGAGAGTAGCCAGAATTCACAAATAACATGCCGCCCACAACCGTCGGGCCGGCATTGCTCATTGAGCCCCCGTTCGCCTTCACGCCATTGACTGTGGGGAAATCCCGAGCCGTATCGTATTCCCACAGGAGTTTGCCATCTTGCGCCCCATAGGCGCGCAGCCTGCCATCCATCGTCCCAGAAAACACAATGTCCGAGATCGCCGTCACGGCCGCCGGATGGGATTGTTTGCAAGCCTTGCGATCTCCGCACGGCGGGTTCGGGGTACTCCAGATCGCGTGTCCATCGCTCAGCGCGATGGCGGCCATGCCGCCGCTAGCGTCCGGTTGCTTCTGATCGAAGAATCCATTCGGCACGTACACCCTTTCGCTATCCACCGCGATGCCCCAGAGCACACCGCCACCTGAAGTCCCTTTGCCGACCTGCTGCTGCCAAACAAGTTTCCCATGATGGTCCGGGTCGAGAGCCCAGACCAATCCGGACTTGTTTCCGGCGACCAGCACTTGCCGTCCTGCCGGCAAGTCAGCAAGAACCGAAGAGGAGCCGAAATCAAAGTCAGGCGCATCCGCATCGGGACATACCGCTGGTTCGCGATCAGGACGCCGGCAGCTCGCATTCCAGATGTCGTTTTCCGTCTCTTGACGAAACCACTTGATCTTCCCCGTCTTCATATCAAGCGCCACGATAGAGTCCGACATATTCGTCGAGGGTGGAGAGAAATTGTTGCCCGTTCCCACGTACAGGGTGTTTCGTTTTGCGTCGAGCGTGGGTGCATTCCACACCGCCGCTCCGGAGGGGCCTACGATTTGAATCCCCGCGCTATTTTTCTGCCTAGGCTTCGCCTCTTCGGTAATTGTGTAGGTCTTCCAGATTTGTTTGCCCGTTGCGGCATCCAGGACCACGACACTTCCGCGGAAGGCGCAGCAAGGATATTTCGGATCTCCGACTTGGGACTCCTCGCGTGAAGAAACCGGCACGTACAAGCGGCCCTCATACAATTGCGGAGCACCCGTGATGGCCGCTCGGGAATAGTTGTCGACCTTGACCTTCCACAGCAGCTTTCCTGATTCCGCCTCCACTGCATAAACGTTCGCCGCTTGATCCCCCAAATAGGCTGCCAGTGGAGTGCCACGGGCGCCACTTTGGCCGATCGTGACGGCGCTTCGGATACCGGCTTCGACTTCGATCGTCCAGTGAACACAGCCGGTCTCCGCGTCGAGCGCGAAGAGGTCGCCCTCGGCGTCGCCGACGTAGAGGCGCCCTCCAACTGCAACGGGCTGCGTGCCTCCGGAACTCGCTCCCGGAAATCCGAAGGCCCATTTCAATTTGAGGCGCGGCACGTCATCCGCAGTAATGCCCGCGATTTCGGCCGGCTCGAAACGCGAATTGGTGATGGTAACGCCCCAGCCGTTCCAGGCGGGGCCATCGAGGGCATTGCGGGACAACTGTGGGCTGCTGGTGCAAAATGCCGATTTTGGAAGGGTGTTCGCGAGTGCGCTGCCCAACGGCTTGCCGGACAGATATTCCGCGAGCGCGCGACGCTGCGCGCGGCTGCGTTCCGCCGCCTGTACCTTCATCGCTCCTTTTTCGAGCGCTTGCAGGATTTGTTCCGGGGTCAATTGGGCGAGGACATCACGGCCAGGAGCACGGGAATCAGCATTCGTGCCAGCTTCATGGCAGGAAGCGCAATAGCTTCTGAAAAGAGCGGCGCCATCCTGCGCATATGCTGGTGCCGGCGACAAACCTGCCGAGAAGCACAGAGCGGCAATCCCTAACCGAATTCCCATTGTCCGGCATCCCCAACGGCGTCGATGTGACTCTCACAATGCCGAAGACACAGCTCAATCCCTTGAAATACAAGAGCTGACTGCGTGCCCTTGGTAGCATCACGCCGGTCTGTGCGTCAAGCATTATCCCTGTCTGCTTCCGTGCTTCGCGCAGCATATTTTCCAGGGCTCTCTGGAGTGCTGTCTCTTGACACGGAGTTGCTATGAACATAGTCTTGAGGCCAATTTGCCAATCGCAGGTGCTCGATGAACCTTTATTTGCGAAGCATCATTCCCGCTTTTGTAACCATTGCCACGGCCGCTTTAATTCTGACGGCCGTCAAACCCGTGGCAGGTCAAGCTCCTGCCGCCGCTGAGAACCGCGTTCCGACACCCGGTCAATTCCCTCCTTACAGAGCGCCGCGTACGGCGGATGGCAAACCCGACCTGAACGGCATCTGGCAGGCGTTTGTCACGGCCGACATAGATGTTCAGGACCATGATGCGCAGGCGGGACCTCATCCGGAGACCATGGGTGCTTACGGAGCATGGCCGGGAGGACAAGGGATTGTGGAGGGCGGTGAAATACCGTACAAGCCCGAAGCCTTGGCGCAAAAGAAGGCCAACGCCGAGAAGCGCATGGTGGTCAACATCACCAGCGATCCTCATCGGCATGACACGGGCGATCCGGAACTCAAGTGCTACAACCCTGGCGTGCCGCGGGCCAACTATATGCCCTTTCCATTCCAAATTATTCAGGGCACAGATACGGTCCTATTCTCATATGAATTTGCGCGCGCGGTGCGCACGATCTACATGAACCCGAATGACCAGGCCATTCCCAAGGAGGCTCCCGCGGATAGCTGGATGGGATGGTCGCACGGACGTTTTGAAGGGGACACGCTGGTCATCGACTCTACCGGGTTTGTCCCCTACACCTGGTTCGACCGGGCGGGGGATTACCACAGCGATGCGCTCCATGTCACCGAACGCTACACGCCGGTGAGTCCTTATCACATAATGTATGAAGCCACGATCGAAGATCCGAAGGTGTTTACGCGTCCATGGAAAGTCAGTTTCCCGCTGTATCGCCGTATGGAGAAAAACATCCAACTAGTGGACTTGAACTGCACGGAGTTCGTCCTGGATTTGCTATACGGCCAATATAGCAAACGGCCCAGTAAGTAAAGTCGAGGAGGTCGAGATGACAAATCATCCTGCCTTTTCATCGAGGGCCTTAGAGATCGTTTTAGTGACTCTTTTGTTCGCGCCCGCATTTGTCGCCGCCCAGTCCTCGGGCGGAGCCAGGAATGCAGTCACGAAAACCGCCAAGAAGGACACAAAGAGCCCAGCTAGTGCAAAGGGCGGAACGACGCCTCGTGCTCCGGACGGCCAACCGGACCTGCATGGATATTGGACGAGCGAGAGCTTCACGCCCTTGGAACGGCCGGCCAAGTACGCGGGAAGAGAGTTTTTGACCGATCAAGAGGCTGAGGCAGTCCAGAAGGCCGGCTTGCAACGCGCCTATGACCGCACCTATGACGATCCCGTGGAGGAGCCGGTTTATGATTCGACTACCTTCGGGCTCACTCCTGCTCTGGAAGGATTCGCACCAAACAAGCGCACATCACTAATTGTCGATCCGCCGGAAGGCAGAATGCCTCCCCGAACGCCGGAGGCAGTGGCAAGACCCAAGGCGATAGGTGACCGCGACTATATCGAGCCAGACGGTCATGGCGGCGGAATCGTGCACGCGGATACTCCGAGAGATATCGGCGTGCGTACAACTTGCGTCTCCATGAGCGGCGGACCGCCCATACTCCCTGGGGCCTACAACAACGGCCTCCACATCCTGCAGAATCCGAACTACCTGGTGCTGCAAGCCGAGTACGGATCCGAGCTTCGCATTATTCCTCTGGATGGACGCCCGCATGCCTCAGGGAACATTCACCAGTGGCATGGCGACGGACGCGGCCATTGGGAAGGCAATACCCTGGTCGTGGAAACCACCAATTTCAGGCCCGAAGCTACCTTCCGCAACGCTAACCCCAAGACGCTGAAGATTACTGAGCGCTTCAAGCGCGTCTCCGCCGATCAAATTGAGTACAGCTTTACCATTGACGATCCCTCGACGTGGACGAAACCCTGGACGGCCATCGTTCCCCTGCACGCGATTAAAGGGCCCTTCTTCGAGTACGCCTGCAGCGAAAGCAACATGGACGTCGTCAATATAATGGCGGGAGCTCGCGCCACTGAAAGGGCCGCGGAAGTGAAAGTTAAGGGCACCTCGAAGTAGTATCGCGCTCGGCGCACGAAGAAAGCCTCGTCGGCGACGGACCGTTCTTCTGCTTCTTATCGGCGGCGGCCACCCCTCGCGTCCATGTTGCAAGGCATGAGACCCACACGGCAATCGACGTTATCTACTTGGTTTTGAGCGACGAATGATGTGTGTTCGTGTCGCCCACCCCTGACACGAGAGAACGAGGCCGGTTCGTTCCAGTTTTTTACCTTAGATTGGCTCGCAACTCGACCGGCGAGCCCCTTAAGAGGGCTTTGACAAACGCCTCGTCTCTTTTCTGTCCCTCATAGTGATATGGGTAAACGATCTTGGGCTGAAACGCCTTGATACATTCGGCCGCGTCGCCTGGAGTCATCGTTTGTGGCATGTTCATGGGCACAAACGCCACCTCGATGTCCTTGACCGCCTTCGCCTCCGGCGTACATTCGGTGTCGCCCATAAAGTACAGCCGCTTCCCTCCGAGAGTAATGAGGTAGCCATTGCCGCGGCCTTTAGGGTGGTAGAGTTCGCCCGGCTTCGGCCCGTGCTGGACGTTGTACATGGGCACGGCCTCGATGCTGACGTCTGCCACGGTTTTGGTGTCCCCATTCGCCATGACGGTTGGCCCTGTGATCTTCGCGCCGGCCTGGGTCGCTGCCGCCGCGGGCATTACCACCGCAGCCCCAGGCTTGCGAAGCTTGCTAATCTCATCAATGTCGAGATTTTCGGGGTGAATGTCGGTGATCAGGATCAAATCGGCTTTCTTTAAGGCGTCGAACTTCCCCAACAGCGGAAGCTCGACGTCGTCGTATTTCGCCACAGGGTCGACCTGTATGACCTTACCGGCATATTCGAGCTGCACGCTCGAGTGCATGATCGGCGTAATCTGAATATCTCCGCCGGAGGCGGGAAGCGTGTCCGTTTGGTTGGCCGCCGAGACTGCGGCCGTAAGTGCTATCACAAATACCAGCGCCAGAAACACTCTTATATTCACGATTTCTCTCCTGATGTTTCAGGACCGTCCAATAGCCGCACTTTATCCCACCGTGAATTCGTGCCTGTCAAGTACGGTCTTCATTTTGTCCGAATCGCGCTACGTTCCGAGGAAGGCTAATCCTTGACACTAGATGGATTCAAGCGTAGTTTTTGCCTAAGGCGGAGCGCTTCTAACGAACTCATTTTCGGAGTGGTACCTCGGTATTATGAAGGCTACGGCGGTATTCGTTTTCTTGTTCGCCTGCACCCCCATTGTGGTTCAGGCCCAGACCGCTGTTCAGCAGCGGGCCGCTCGAACTGCTCCAGCCGCCAGTGCGATCCCCACTCCCGGTCAATTCCCACCCTACAAGGTGCCCCATATGGCGGATGGCAAACCCGACCTGAATGGAATCTGGCAGGCGTTTGTCGCGGCCGACATAGATGTTCAGGACCATGATGCCCAGGCGGGACCTCATCCGGAGATTATGGGAGCTTACGGAGCGTGGCCGGGAGGACAAGGGATTGTGGAGGGCGGTGAAATACCGTACAAGCCCGAAGCCTTGGCGCAAAAGAAGGCCAACGCCGAGAAGCGCATGGTGGTAAACATCACCAGCGATCCTCATCGGCATGACACTGGCGACCCGGAACTCAAATGTTATCGGCCAGGCGTTCCGCGGGCCAACTATCTGCCTTTCCCATTTCAAATCACTCAGAGTAGAGACAACATCATCATCGTGTATGAGTTTGGGCACGTCCTGCGCACTATCTACATGAAGGAAAATGATCCAGAGGCCCCCAAGGAGGCTCCCGCCGACAGTTGGTTGGGATGGTCACGCGGACATTTTGAAGGGGACACGCTGGTCGTCGACTCCACTGGGTTTGTTCCCTACACCTGGTTCGACCGGGCCGGGGATTACCACAGTGATGCTCTCCATGTGATCGAGCGCTATACACCGGCCAGTCCTTATCACATAATGTATGAAGCCACCATTGACGATCCGAAGGTGTTTACGCGCCCGTGGAAGGTGAGCTTCCCGCTGTATCGTCGCATGGAAAAGAATATTCAACTGGTCGACTTTAACTGTGAGGAATTCGTGGAGAAGCTGCTGTACGGCCCTTACTTCAAAGATCCGAGCAAGTGATGCGCAATCGAGGAGGTTCAGATGGCTAATCGTTTTTGGGTCTCATCTGGTGCTCTGGCGACGATGATTGTGGCCATTTTGTTGACGCCGGCCTTTGTGGCGGCCCAGGCGAAGTCAGCTGCGGCCGCGAAGGCCCCGGCAGCAAATAATAAGACGTGGACCTTGCCACATACTCCGGATGGCCAGCCGGATCTGCAGGGGTACTGGACGAGCCTCAGCTTCACGCCGATGGAGCGTCCAGCGAAATACGGTAACAGAGAATTCCTGACGGACGAGGAAGCAGCTCAAATTTACAAAGAGGGCGTGCAACACAGCTACGAATTCACGTTCAACGATTTTGGCGATACTCCGGTTTATGACGCGACGGTGTATGCGCTGAGCGCGTGGCAAGAGGGAGTCGCTCCAAACCGGCGGACGTCACTCGTGGTGGATCCGCCCGATGGCACAATTCCTCCCCTTACGCCAGAAGCGGCCAAGGTCAGGGAGGCTTTCCGGAAAACTGGTCCCAACCAGGACTACGCGGATCCCAACGCACCGGTGAAAGCCGACACCTCGACGGATCTGAATTTGGGCGAGCGCTGCCTCTCCTTCGGTGGACCGCCAATCCTTCCCGGCGCCTATAACAGCGATTTTCACATCATCCAGAGCCCCGGAAACGTGCTGATTGAATACGAGTGGGGCAACGAGCCTCGCATCATTCCCTTGGACGGAAGTCCGCACCTCGCTTCAAATATCCACGCGTGGCACGGCGATTCCCGCGGCCATTGGGAGGGCAACACATTGGTCGTGGAGACCACCAATTTCCGCCCCGGTGCCACTTTCCAAGGTGCGAACGCCAAGACTCTAAAGATCAAGGAATACTTTACCCGCGTAGACCAAAACACGATCGAGTACAAGTTCACGATCGATGACCCATCGACGTGGACCAAGCCCTGGTCGGCAATCGTCCCCTTGAGCCAAATTAAGGGGCCCATATTCGAGTACGCCTGCACCGAGAACAATAATGATGCAGTGAACATCCTCGCAGGTGCTCGCGCGGCCGACAAAGCCGCGGCAGAAAAGGCCAAGAAGACTTCGGGAGTCCCAGTCTCGCAGAAATAGCGAGGCGGAGTGCTTAACGGAAATCGCTGAACTTGAGTAACATTACAGGAGGAGAAAAGATGCGAGTAGCTTTGGCCCTGGGTATGCTTGGCGTAGGTCTAGCTCTGGTGGTGACCGCAGTGCCGGTGCAGGCCCATCATGCCTTTGCAGCGACCTTTGACACCGCGAAGCCCGTGGTGGTGCACTGTGTGATCACGAAAGTGGAACTGATCAACCCTCATTCCTGGTTCTGGTGTGACGAGAAGGCCACCGACGGCACGTTGACCAACTGGGGTTTCGAGGGGGGCAGCCCGAATTCTCTGATCCGCCATGGCGTGACGAAGAACACCATCCCCACCGGAACCGAACTGGTCATCCAGGGTTATCAGTCTAAGGCTTTTGAGCATAAGGGAGTGGGCGTCAACATGACCTTCCCCGATGGCCGGAAGTTCCTCTTTGGTGGATCTGCTCCCGGAGCCGAAGGCGAGGTAGCGACACCGACGAAGGACGAAATCGCTCCGACCAGTAAGAACGACGCCGCGTCTAAAAAGTAGTGCAGCGAGACCAAGCTGCTTCGGAGAATGTCCTCCTGAGCCTTACGCCGGCTCGGGGATAGGGAAGGGACTTTGAGATGAACCGCCGTTTCTACATCTCGTTGGCTATTTTTTCGGTTGCCTTGGCGTCAATGTTGTTGGTGCCCGAATTTCTCGCGGCACAAACCGTCTCGGCCGGTGCGAAACCGGCGCCGAAAACTACGCCATCCACAAAAGCATCAAAGACGGAAACACGCAGCGCCTGGACTGTTCCGCGTACGCCGGACGGACGGCCGGACCTGCACGGATATTGGACAAATCTCAGCTTCACGCCCATGGAACGCCCCGCGAAATACCAGGGCCGGGAGTTCTTGACCGGCAAGGAAATGGAGGAAGTTTACAAGGCGGGCTTGCAGGTTACCTACGAGGGGACACCGGCAGAAGGTATTGAAGGCTTCGGCGAATTGTATAACCCAACCTCGGTTGATTATGATGTGAATACGTATGCGCTCAGTCCCTGGCAAAACGGGATCCGGCCAAACCGGCGATCGTCACTGGTTGTCGATCCGCCGGACGGCAGAATTCCTCCTCTGACGGCAGAAGCCAAGGCCAGGCCCGGCCAGCGGCGCGGCTTCAGCTACGTCGAAGATGATCACCATGGAGGCGGAATTGTGCACGCCGATGTCCCCTGGGATTTGGGAACAAACACGACCTGCATCTCGATGAATAGTGGGCCGCCGCTATTGCCTGCCGAATACAACAGCAATTTGCTCATCGTGCAAAGCGCGGGATACGTGGCCATTGAACGAGAGGTCGGAAGCGAGGTTCGCATCATCCCTATAGACAGTGGCCCCCACGTTTCGGCCAACATCCATCAGTGGCATGGGGATGCGCGCGGCCATTGGGAGGGCGACACACTGGTCGTGGAAAACACGAATTTCAGGCCCGAATCGGCCTTCCGTAATGCCAATCCTGGAACCCTCAAGATTACCGAGCGCTTTACGCGCATCGATAAGGATACGATCGAGTACAAGTTCACGATTGATGACCCGACGACGTGGACGAAATCCTGGTCAGCCGTCATTCCCATGAGCCATGTAAACGGTCCAATATTCGAGTACGCCTGCAGCGAGGATAATAACGATGCTGTGAACATTCTCGCCGGAGCCCGTGCTGCCGAGAAGGCCGCGGAAGAGAAAGCTAAAGCCGGCTCATCGCCCATTTCCCAGAAATAGTCCAAGCGTGGCGGCTAGGGGGCTGCCGCCGAATCCCAGTCGGGCCAGAACAATATCCCCGGAAAATCTGCTTAAGTGGCCTTATCCGCAGCAGCGCGTGCTGCTTCGCCACCAGCGATACGGCCGAAAACTAGGCACTTCGCCAATCCGTGCTGGTTGAATCCACCTGCTGATTCGCCTCCGCAGTAGAGTCCTGGGATCACTTGGCCATGCAAGTCAATCACTTGGGCGCGCGCGTTAATCCGCAGCCCTGACAAACAATCATGAATACACGGAGTGGACCAGGCTGCATAGAAGGGAGGCGTCTGAATCTTGTATCGAGGAGCTGGCTTCCCAAAATCCGCATCTTTCCCCGCATCCACAAACGAATTGTATCTGGCCACAGTTTGCTCCAGGGCAGCGGGCGGCATAGGCTGCTTCTGATACTTACTCACGATTTTGCGCGCCAACTCTGGAAGGCTGCTTGCGCTGAAAAACCAGCCGTCCGGATCCACATAGGGCGGCGCACAGACCCAGCCTTCGCGCTTCGCCGCGTCTGCATCGAAGATGGCCCAAATGGGCCCGCCTCCTTCGCCTGTTCCGCCATTCAACTCCAGACAAGGATTCCACCAATCGAATCCCGTGGCTGCTTCATTTACGAACCTTAGGCCCGCCTGGTTGACATGGATCACGTCTTGATAATCCTTCATCAGAAGACCTATGGCCCGCGCCAGACCGGCGATAGGACTATCCTTGAGATTCTCGTTACGAGTCCCGTCTCCCTGCGGATACCCGTATTGATTGCCGATCACGTATGGCTTTTCAAAAATGTGCGATCGCGCCATCGTTTCGACGGTTTGGTTGGCGGCGCCCCAAAGCGAGGCCCCAATTTGCATGGCGGCGATCTCACCGTCGCCGCTTTGGCGCGAATAGGGTTCGCCAACCACCTGGTATTCTTCCGTGAGTCTGGGGTCAAAAATCCTGCGGAAGTTCACATTGCTCGTATGGCCGCCAGTCCCGATGACTACGCCCCTTCCCGCCCGAATGTTGAGTGTCCGGCCTTGATTGCTAGCTGCGATACCGAGAACCCTTCCTGAAAACTGCCCTTCTCGGATAACTCCCGTCATGCTGTGCTGCAGGAATATTTGCACGCCTAGTTTTCTGGCGCTGGCCTCGAGCGGCCGCATCAGCGAGGTGCCGTTACCTCCGTTCGGGGCCAAAGAACTGGGTCCCGCAGTCCAGACCACAGTTTGAGCTCTTTTGACCGATTGCGGTCCGCCGTCAGCGCCGGCGGGAGCTCGATCGGCAAACTCCACTCCGTGATCTTTCAGCCATTCAAAAGTCAGCGGGCTCCAGTCACAAAAAGTGCGCACAATTTCGCGGTCGCTGAACCTGTAGTCATGCCAGTGCGCGAGATCTGAGAACATGCGTTCCGGCGAGTCCTCAATTCCATACTTCTTTTGCAGGCTGGTCCCACCCCCCAATGCGATATTGCCGCCGCTTTCTATGGCGTGTCCGCCGATGTCGTAGTTCTGCTCGACAACGATCACAGATGCTCCATGTTCGGCGGCTTCAATCGAAGCAGGAAGCCCTGTCGCTCCTGCTCCGATGACTACGACGTCGGCGACTTTGTCCCAGTGCCGAGGAGTGCCTGCGGCATCAGCTGTGCCGGTAGCCGTGCCGGCGAGAACGCTCGCCCCGATCCCCGTCAGCGTTTTCTTGACAAAGGCTCTCCTCGAGAGAGGTTTTCTGGTTTGCGAATGCTCGGCCACAATGTCCTCCTGCACTCACGGCATTCCATGCTAAAGCGGCAGCCCGGCCCTACTTACCTCTTGGCATGATGTAATCGACGATGTTAACAAAACGTCGGGGAAAGAGTATCTTCTGACGCGGGTTCACATTGCGTACGGCGAGGAGGCAGTCATGCGGAAGCTGGTTCTGCAAGTTTTGGCAGTGCTGTTTGCGGTATTTCCTACAGTCGCTTTGGCTCAAGCGCCCAAGGATGGTGTTTACATCGGCGATGAGGACATCAAGGCTGTATTGAAACATTCAGCCGATACTCACCGCACGATTCCGGATAACACGCTCCGAGTGATCGATATGGGCCAGTATCAACTCGGCGTCGCTGTGGTTGCTCGCGGGGCCATGAAAGCTGGAGGCGCTGCGAACGCGCCCGGCGCCGGAAATGCTGCGCCCGCTGCGGCGGCGAACGCCTCGACCGCGTGCGGCGAGAAACGGCCCGGTGCGACGGGTCCCAATGGAATCTTCCACGACGATACCGCCGAGAGTTACGTCGTGATATCGGGTGCCGGAACTCTGATCACCGGCGGCACCATCGTCAATGGGAAACGTTCAGGCCCGAACGATGAAGTCACGACGGTTCTCAATGGCCCATCCTGCGGCGGCACCATGGTGGGATACACGAGCCGCAACGTAAAGGTGGGAGACGTCATCATCATCCCGGAGCATGTGCCGCACGGCTTCTCAGCCATCCCGGATCACATCACCTATCTGAGCATCCGGCCGGATCTGAAAAAAGTTCTGCAGCACGGGTACGTAAATCCGGCGCTAAAGCAGTAAGCTTCGGCAGGTGCGGAGCAAAATTTAGCGAGGTTTTGAAGAGTCCAGCGTTGCGGGCCGCAGCCGCGCTTATGCCCATCTTCGCGATGCGTCAGCCTGTGGGCCCTCCGGGGCAAGCTGCACTGCTGCCATGGCAGTCGTTCGCAATATGCTCGGAGAATCCGGACCCGGAGACGCCGATCTGGTAGCCATCCGGATCCACGATAGACCATGACAATTTGGAATCCGGCTTGGGCTTGAAGCCACGGCGCTTTAGTTCGGCCGCGACGGCGTCTGCGCTATTCTCAACTGCGAATCCGAATCGATTGCAGTAGGGCTTGTCGGCCGGATTGCCAAGCTTGCGCAGGACCAGAGTGTTTTGTCCGAATCTCAAAGAACATTCTT
>DASPYR010000067.1:0-8974 GCA_035636675.1 Rugosimonospora sp.
GCAACGCAAGCCTCGGGCCGCTACATGCCTTCGTAATTCGGCCCGCCGCCGCCCTCGGGCGGCACCCAATCGATGATTTGATAAGGATCGGCGATGTCGCAGGTCTTGCAGTGTACGCAGTTTGAGAAATTGATCTTCAGCCGCCGGCCGCCCTTTTCTTCCACCATTTCGTAGACGGCCGCCGGGCAAAAATATTGGCAAGGGCTGCCGTATTCGAAAATGCAGCGATGGACGCAGATGTTGGTATCGAGAACGTGCAAGTGGCAGGGCTGATCCTCTTCGTGGCGCGTACCGGAATGATAGACGTCGGTCAGGCGGTCAAACGTGAGCGCGCCGTCGCCCTGAAACCGAGGGGGAGCCGGGCCCGCGCCGTCGAGCTTGTGATATTGCTCGTGACCCGCCGGCATCCGCATGGGGTCGACCAGCCCGCGTCCGCCCGTCACATATTGCACAGCCGTGTGCGCCAGGCCGCGCCAGAGGCCGTGCTGGAATGACTGATGAAAATTACGCACGCTGCGCAACTCGCGCGCGATCCAGCTTTCCTCTATTTTGCGGCGAAAGGCGGAGAGCTTTTCGGCGGAAGTATCGCCCGTACGCAATGCTTCCAGAATCGTTTCCGCCGCCAGCATGCCGCTCTTGATGGCCATGTGAATTCCCTTCAGGCGCTGTGAATTCATCAGGCTCGCGGAATCGCCGATGATCAGGCAGCCATCCAGATAAGTACGCGGGATGGAATACCACCCGCCTACCGGGACCGTCTTGGCGCCGTAACGCACCAGCTTGCCGCCGGCGAGAATCCTGCGCACGAATGGATGCGTCTTGAATTTCTGAAAGGCTTCGTGCGGATCGAATCGCGGATTGTGGTATTCGAGCCCGGTTACCAGTCCCAGCGAAACGCGCTCATCTCGCATGCCGTAGATCCAGCCGCCGCCGTACATGCTGGAGTCGAGCGGCCACCCCAGCGTATGCGCCACCCATCCTGCGTGGACGCGTCCCGCCGGCACTTCCCAAAGCTCCTTTATGCCAATGCTATAGACCTGCGGATTGAACCCGCCGAGATTCTTGTCGGCCACGAGCTTCTTGGTCAAAGATCCGCGCGGACCCTCCGCCAGCACGGTGATCTTGGCGCGGACTTCATAACCCGGCGTGAAGTTGTCTTTGGGCTTTCCATCTTTGTCCCGGCCTTTGTCCTCCGTAATTACGCCAGCGACGCCTTCGCCCTCGTAAATCAGCTGCGCGCCGGCGAATTGCGTGAAGATGTTGATGCCCGCCTGCTCCGCGAGTCCACCGAGCCACTTCGCCAGCTTGCTCAGCGAGACGATGTAATTGCCGTGATTTCGTAAAGGCGGTGGGGTGATCGGGAGTTTCCAGGCGCGACTCGCGGTCAGAAAATAGGCTGCATCGTCGGTGACAGGCGTATCCAGCGGCGCAATTTTTGCAAAGTCGGGAACAAGCTCCGCCAGAGCGCGGGGATCGAGCACGGCCCCGGAAAGCTGGTGCGCGCCAATTTCGCGTCCTTTTTCCAGAACGTAGATGCCTTCGGCGGAAAGCTCGGGTTTGGCGCCCGATTCATTGTGCTGCCGGTTTAGTCGCGCCAGGTGCAGGGCGCAGGCAAGGCCGGCGGGGCCGGCGCCGACGATCAGCACGTCCGCGTCCAGCCGCTCGCGTTCGGGGCTCACTCCGCAATTCTAGCAAGAAAGCTTACCCTGGAATTGAGCCAGCCTGGGCTCGATCTCAAACCGTCAGCGGAGTCGTTGGAACTCTTCCAGCGAAATTCCGAGCTGGCGGATGATTTTGAAAAAGAGGGGTGGCCCGATTTCGTGGCCTCCGTGAAGAGGAATCGTGACCGCGCGACCATCCGGATGATTCCAGCGTTGATGGCTGCCGGACTGGCGGGTCTGGGAAAAGCCTAGCCTGCGCGCAACGGTTTGGAATTCCAGCGCCGTCGCGCTAGGCATGCACGATTTCGGTAGTGTCGGCGGGCAGCGCGAAGCCTTTTTCTTTGTATTCGTCAGCGATCATACGAAAAACCCCGGCCAGTTCGCGGAGAGCCCCTTCACGCGTGGTCATGAGCGCATAGCACCCGGGGAGCGACGGTATTTCAGCTACCCAGGAGCCATCGTCCTGCCGATATAGCACGATCTTGTAATCACCGATATCCATTGTCTGCTGCTGAGTTTAGCACGGGAAACGACAAAGCCATCACCAGTTGGGCGAGAGTTATTTCTTTGCAAGCGCTTCGCTGAGGGCGGGGATGAGCTCGAAAATATCGCCGACAATGCCGTAATCGGCCACTTCAAATATGGGCGCGTTTTGGTCCTTGTTGATCGCCACGATGGTCCGCGAGCCCTTCATCCCGACCACATGCTGGATTGCGCCGCTGATGCCCAGCGCCAGATAAAGCTTCGGCGCTACGGTCTGGCCCGAGCTGCCGATTTGGCGGTCCATCGGCAGCCAGCCTTCATCGCAAATGGGGCGCGAGGCTGCCAATTCTCCGCCCATCAGCTCAGCCAATTTCTTCGCCATTGGAATATTCTCGGGCGCCTTGATCCCGCGGCCTATGGCCACCAGGATCGGCGCTTGTGTCAAATCAACGGCCTGTTTTGCCTCGCGGAAAAGCTCCAGCGGCGTGGTGCGGATCTGCTCCGCCTTCAGCTCGATGCTGATCGTCGTGATGGGAGCGGCGGCCGCGCCGCGAGCGATCTGATCCCCGCGAAAAGCTCCCGCCTGGAAGGACACAAACCACGGCGGAGCGCCGGTGAACGAAACGTCGGCGGCGGTTTTGCCCTGGAACATCTGGCGGATAAATACGACGCTCTCCTTCTCTGCCCGATAGCCGACGCAATCAGCAATCATTCCTTTGCCCAGCGAGGCGGCCAGTTTGGGCGCGTAGTCACGCACCTGATAGGTGTGGGGAAGAAGGACGAGATCGGGTTGCGATTGCGCAATCGCTTGCCGCAGTGCGAGTGTGAACCCATCCGGGGTGTATCGCTCGAGCAGATCGTGTTCGAGCAGCAGGATTTCGGCAAGTTGGTGCGCCGCCAATTCCTCAGCAAGCCTGCGAACTCCCTTGCCAAGCACTGCGGCAGTGAGGTGACTCCCCGTCTGCGCGGCGGCGATTTGCTGCGCCGCAACCAAGATTTCCGAGCTGACCGGATTCCATTTGCCCTCGCGCTGCTCGGTGATGACCAGAATTTTCATGTTCGTGACTGCATCAGAGAACGCGCGCCTCGTGGCGCAGTTTCTCGATCAGCTTTGCTGCGGCCTCCTTGGGGCTGCCGTCGATGAACTCGGTTTTCTTCGCCTTCTGCGGCACGTAAATGCGCTCGACACGCTGCGTGGGCTGGTGTGCTATGCCCAGCGATTCGCGCGTGACCACGGCGATTTCTTTCTTCTTTGCCGCCATGATTCCCTTCAGAGAAGCGTAGCGGACTTTATTGATGCCCGACTGAATCGTGAGCACGGCCGGCAATGGCAGTTCGACCCATTGAAACCACCCAGCCTCCAACTCCCGCTTGAGCTTGAGCCGCTGCCCCTGCACTTCAATCTGCATGATGATCGTGGCGTGAGGCAAGCCGAGCAGTTCCGCCAGCAGCACGCCCGTCTGGCCGAAGCCTTGATCGTCGCTCTGCAAGCCCGTCAAAATTAGGTCGAAATTTTCCTTCTTCAGCGCCGCGGCGATGGATTTCGCGGAGCCCAGCGGATCCAGCAGAAAAAATTTGTCGTCGGCGATGTGAATTCCGCGCTCGGCGCCTTTCGCCAGCGCTTCCTTGATCACTTGCTTGGCCCGTTCCGGCCCCATGGAGAGCGCCACCACCTCGCCTCCCTGCTTTTCTTTGAGCCGCAGCCCTTCTTCCAGCGCGAAGCTATCGGGCTCATTCATTTCGAAGCCGATATCGGTTTCGCGGATCCAATTGCCGCTTTCGGCGATGCGCAGCGGCGCATCTTTAGCCGGAACTTGCTTGATGCAGACGGCGATTTTCATTTCTGCCTCGGGTGGAGAACATTGCCGCGATGGGCCGGCGCCAAACCGCCTGCGGCACAAAAAGTCGGCGCTTATTGCCAGCGCTTGAAAATGAGCGCGGCGTTGGTACCGCCAAACCCAAAGGAATTAGACAGGGCGTATTCAAAATTAGCCGCTCGCGAATGGTTCGGCACGTAGTCGAGATCACATGCCGGATCGGGATGCGCGTAATTAATGGTGGGCGGCAGTTTCTGGTCGCGCAGAGCAAGCGCGCTGATTCCCGCTTCCAACCCCCCGGCGCCGCCGAGCAAGTGTCCCGTCATGGACTTGGTCGAGCTTACCGCGAGCTTCCTCGCGTGTTCGCCGAAGACGCGCTTAAGCGCGAGCGTTTCGATGGCGTCGCCCAGCGGCGTGGAGGTGCCATGTGCGTTGATGTATCCGACCTGCGCCGCTTCGATTCCGGCATCGCGAAGCGCTGCCCGCATGACGCGGTACGCCCCGTTGCCATCCTCCGCGGGCTGCGTGATGTGGTTGGCATCGCCGGACATGCCGTAGCCAACAAGCTCTGCCACGACGGGAGCATTGCGTTTTTGTGCATGATCGAGGGATTCGATAATCAGAATGCCTGCGCCTTCACCGACGACAAAGCCGTCGCGCTCGGCGTCAAATGGGCGGCTGGCGCATGCGGGCTGCTCGTTGCGCGTGGAAAGCGCCTTCATGGCCGCGAATCCGCCGACACCCATCGGCGTGATCGCCGCCTCGGTGCCGCCGCAGATCATCACCTCCGCATCGCCCCGCTCGATGATGCGAAAGGAATCGCCTACGGCGTGTGCGGATGCGGAACATGCCGTAGCCGTCGCCGAATTCGGCCCCCGAGCGCCGTAGCGAATCGAAATCACGCCTGAAGCGAGATTAATGATGGCGGCAGGAATGAAAAATGGTGAGATGCGGCCCGGCCCACCCTCGATCAGCTTGAAGTGTTCGCGCTCAATGATGTCGAACCCGCCGATGCCGGAGGCTATGTAGACGCCCACCGAGTCGGCGATGGATGGCGTGATCTCCAGTCTGGCCATGCGCAAGGCAAAATCGGCGGCCGCCACGGCGATCTGGATGAAGCGGCCCATCTTTTTCAGCTCTTTTTTGGCGATCCAGTTCAGCGGGTTGAAATCGCGGATTTCAGCGGCAATACGGCAGTCGAATAAGGAGGCATCGAATTGCGTGATCGGACCGACGCCACTGGCCCCGGCCAAAAGTTTTTCCCACACTTGGTCGGTCCCGATGCCCAGGGCACAAACCAGACCGACACCCGTTACCACTACCCGGCGCCTCAAGTACGATTCTCCTTGAAGGGATTCTGGTGAGGGGGATTATTTCTTCGCCTGGGCATGCTTGTCGATGTAAGCGACGGCATCCTTGACTGTGGCGATTTTCTCGGCGTCCTCGTCGGGAATTTCGATGCCAAAAGCCTCCTCAAAGGCCATTACCAGTTCGACGGTATCGAGCGAATCGGCGCCCAGATCGTCCACAAAAGAGGCCGTCGGCGTGACTTCCGCTTCATCCACGCCTAGCTGCTCCACAATGATCTGCTTGACGCGTTCTTCTACGCTGGCCATTCTGTTTGCCTCCGCTGTCCGCCAAGCCGGTCCGCGCGTTCTCTGTTTCAGCGCTTGAGCGTCCGCCCATTCTATTCGGCGCTCTGAACCAGGTCAACCGCTCCCCGCACTGATAGTGACTCAGTTTGTGTCTCCGAAAGGGCTCTGCTGGCACAGGCACTCCTGCCTGTGCGCATCCACCTGCTTAATCGAAGTACAGAGCCAAGAGTGGCTGGGCCACAGTCAAAAATGAGTTACTACCCCGCATTCAGTTCATGCGCATGCCGCCGTTCACGTCGAGTACATGCCCGGTGATATATCCTGCTTCATCGCTTGCCAGAAAAACGACTGCCGCCGCGACCTCCGCGTCCCTGCCCATTCGCCCCAGCGGAATCCGCGCCACCATTTCCTGCTTTGCCTTCTCGGGCAGCGGGTCGGTCATCGGAGAGACAATGAATCCGGGTGCGACCGCATTGACGGTGATATTGCGCGAGGCCACTTCCGTGGCGATGGCCCGCGTCAGTCCGATCAGGCCGGCCTTGGCCGCGATGTAATTCGCTTGGCCGGCATTGCCGGATTGAGCCACCACTGAGGTTACGTTGATGATGCGGCCCGAACGCTGCCGCAACATCACCGCCAGCGCCTGCTGAATGCAGAAATACGCGCCTGTCAGGTTCGTTCGCAGAACCGCTTCCCAATCCTCCGCCTTCATGCGCACCGCCAGGCCATCCCGGGTGATGGCGGCGTTATTCACCAGAATATCCAGCCGGCCGAAGCGTTCGATGGCCTGATGAAAACCGGCCTTGACTTCCTGCGCGTCGCCAACGTCCATCTGAACCGCAAATGCTGCGCCCTGGGCCGCGCCGATTTCTTCCGCCAGCCTTTGCAGCTTTTCCGCATTGCGCGCCGCAATCACCACGCGCGCCCCGGCGCACGAGAGCGCCAGGGCGATCGCCCGGCCGATCCCTTGCGATGCGCCGGTCACCAGCGCCGTGCGATCCTTCAAGCTGAACATGACGGTAGACGGCCGCGCACTCAGGAGGCGCCGGCTTCGGCCTCTTGGCCTCTTATCTGCGCCAGGCGATCGAGCGCGATTTGAAGCGACTTTACGTCTTCGACGTTCAGAGAATGCACGGAGCGGTCGATCTGCCGCAGCAGCCCGCTGAGCACGCGTCCCGGACCGACTTCCACAAACGTTGTGGCGCCCTGCTCGATCAATTCGCGGATCGACTCTTCCCAGCGCACGGGCAGGGTCACCTGCCGAATCAGCGCTTCTCGCGCTTCCGCCCCGCTGGTGATGGTGCCCGCGTCCACATTGGTGACCAGCCGAATCTTCAAAGAGGAAAGCTCGGTGGCGCGCAGATCCTTTTCCAGACGTTCTTGCGCCGGGCGCATAAGTTCGCTGTGAAATGGCGCTGACACCGGCAGCATCACCGCGCGTTTCGCACCCGCTGCCGACGCTTGCTCCACGGCGCTCTTCACGGCGGCGGCATCGCCCGATATAACCGTCTGTTCCGGCGAATTCAAGTTGGCAGGCATCACTTTTCCGTCTGCAGCTTTGCGGCAGATCTCAGTCACTTGCCCCGGGGGCATACCCAGGATTGCGGCCATCGCGCCCGCACCCCGAGGAACGGCTTCTTGCATATACTGCCCGCGTTTTCGTACCAGGCGGACGGCATCTGCAAACTGCAGCGCGCCGGCAGCGACCAGCGCCGAATATTCTCCCAAGCTATGGCCGGCAACATAGTCGGGAACCACGCCCTTTTCTTCCAGCACGCCGTAAGCAGCCACCGATGCGGTGAGAATGGCAGGCTGCGTATTCTCAGTGAGCTTCAGTTCCTCCTCGGGCCCGGAGAAGCAAAGTTGCGACAGCGAGAACCCCAGCGCCCGGTCAGCCTCATCGAAGACTCGGCGGGCCACCGGAAATGAATCCGCGAGTTCCCGGCCCATGCCGGCATATTGTGATCCCTGGCCCGGAAAAAGAAATACAACTCCGCCCATTTGGATTCCCGGACTCCTTCAGACTGGTGGATTATGCCCCAACCGCAATTGGCAGAGAGGAAAGCTCTCGCTCGATCCGTTCGTTCAGTCGCACATGCGTCATTTCGGCGGCTACCCGCACCGCATTCTTTATGGCATTGGCGTTCGACCGGCCATGCCCGATGATGGCGATGCCGCGCACGCCCAGCAGCGGCGCTCCGCCATATTCGGAATAATCAATGTTGCGCCGAAATTCTTGGTAAGCGCTCCGCGAAAGCACGTAGCCCACCTGCGAGGCGATGGTGCTCTTGAGCGCCTTTTTAAGCACCGCGGCGATGTGCTGGGCCACGCCCTCGCTGATTTTCAAGGCCACATTGCCGATAAAGCCGTCGCAGACGATGACGTCCACGCTGCCGGAAAAGACGTCGCGTCCTTCGATATTGCCGATGAAATTGAGCGGCAACTCTTTGAGCCGGTTGTAGGCCTCTTTTGTGAGCTCATTGCCCTTGGATTCTTCCTCGCCTATGGAGAGCAGAGCCACCTTCGGCCGTCGCGTACTGAAGATGGCGCGGTAATAAATCTCCCCCATGACGGCAAACTGCACCAGGTGGCCCACCTTCGAATCTACATTCGCGCCGGCGTCGATCAAGACTGTCACGCCTCCCCGGCTGGTCGGAAAAGGAGCGGCCAGCGCCGGCCTTTGGACGGAAGGAAGCGTGCCGAGGACGAAACGCGCCACGGTCATGAGCGCGCCGGTATTCCCCGCACTGACCAGCGCATCCGCCTGACCCGATCTCACCAATCGCGCCGCTATGTGCGCGGAGCTGTCCTTTTTGCGGCGAAAGGCTTGCGCAGGCGAATCGCTCATGGCGATCACCTCGCTTGCCGCTATGACTTCGATCGAGAGGCCTCGCACGCTGTGCCGGGCCAGTTCGCGCTTGACCTCTGCGGGTATGCCTACCAGCAGAACTCGAACACCGAACTCACGGGCCGCCAGCACCGAGCCCTCCACCTCGGGGCGCGGAGCAAGGTCGCCACCCATAGCATCCACAGCGATGGTAATCATCTGCGAGCCGCCTCTGGCGTCGTATCAGTACCGCAGATCAGCCCGGATAGACAAAGTGCGCTCGTGAAGGCCGCCATTCAGGCGGAAGTATCCATCACTTCCCGGCCCTTGTAATAGCCGCAATGCGGGCAAGCTCGATGGGGCTGCTTCATCTCATGGCAATGCGGGCATTCGGTGAACGCTGGTGCCACCAGATGATCATGCGCCCGCCGGTTGCTCGTGCGTCTTTTCGAATGTCGCCGTTTTGGATTGGGCATGCAAACTCCTCGCTCGGATCGCGCTGTATTGCGCGGGATTCTATGGCGTTTTGATCGTTATGGCTATTGCTTTTTGAACCAGTCCTGCTTCAGGCGCGCTAACGGCGCCATTCGC
>DASPYR010000068.1:0-3836 GCA_035636675.1 Rugosimonospora sp.
GGTCCATTGGGTCCAACAACGAAGCCGAGGCCCACTTTCTTCGCATTCCGCTGCCGGCATTCGACCTCTTCGTCGGTGTGGGAATAACCGTCAGTCACCCGCAGACTCGAATGACCAATCCACTGGGTCTGCAACTCTGGCGGCGTCCCGTTCTTCCGCAAGATCGTCACCCGTGCATGGCGGAAGGCGTGGAAGCCGCCGCGACGGATACCGAGTTTCTGCAATAGCGACTGGAGCACCCGCTTGCCGAGATTCCCCGCGTGAATGGGAGCGCCATTGCTCGCTTGGAAAACGCGACCCGACGTGCGGCCCACGAGATGCTGCCGCAACAGCTCGGCAAGCTCCGGGTCGACGTCGATGATGCGCTCTCCGTTATCCGTCTTGGTAGATTGCTCGCTCCTTTTCGCGCCGCCTCAGGCCTCAGCTTCGGATTAGGTTGCCTCAACTGACGTCCCATTGGATCGGGACGGCCCTTCTGTACCTACTAACTAATGGATAGCGACTCGGCGCCGGCTCCGCCGCTCACGACGGACGAGCATCCCAACAATGGTTGGACCGATGACTCACACCATCCGTTTATGGTCGCCGGAATTTTCATCCCAACGCTCGGTTGCTGGCAGATTACTGGAGATTATAAAGGCGACAGGTTGACCTTCGTCGTTTTGGTAAGAGAGTAGCTCATCTCAGATATTTCGGTCCTCACTTAGTTAAGCGTAAGGCCCAATAAACCGGCGCCAACCCCTGATAAGTCGGCGTATCGGAATGTGGCATCCAGCCCCGTGTTTTGAGGGGCGCCGCAAGACCTGAGAAATCGAACTTGCTGCATACGCGGGCCGCGAACTCTCCGTTGCAGTCATTGTTGGACCGGGGTAGGATGTCCGCACCTTCCGCACGAATGTACCGCGCAAAACAGGAAAGGGATCAATCAGATGAAGTCACTTACAATCACCATCCTGGCGGCCACGGCCTTGGTCGCGACCATCGGGATCGCATCGGCGCAGGCGCCTCCTATCACAGTTGACCGCTATCTCGGGGCGGCCAAAATCGCCGCTGGTACCGATTGGGCAGGGACCTTCCTTCGCCTCTGCATTCCAGTTCCATCCGGGCTGCAGGCTGCCGGCCCGGCTGCCGGAGCACCTCGCCTTTTGCCTGCCCGGGAAACGTGGTATGCCGAACCGGCCAAAGTCGCCGATAACCTATATTTCCTCGGTACCAAGATCCATAGCGCATGGGCCATCGTGGGCAACCAAGGCATTATCATCATTGAGGCGCTCTACGACTATGCCGCGAAAGATGAAATTTTAGATGGCCTGAAGAAGCTCGGCTTGGATAAAAATAAGGTCAAATATGTCATTCTTTCGCACGCCCATGCCGACCATGATGGCGGCGCCAAGTTGCTGCAGGACGAGATCCCGGGCGTACACCTGATCTACGGTGTGGAAGACTGGGAGGCCGTCGACAAATCGACCAACCACGCGGGAGGCAAACCGAAGCACGACATGGTGGGCACCGACGGGATGAAGGTCTCCGTGGGTGATGCCTCCGTTCTGATCGTCACGATGCCAGGCCACACTCCCGGAACGCTTTCCTATCTATTTGAAGTGCGAGATAACGGCAAGCCGCTACGCGTCGCTTACGTCGGCGGGACGGCGATTCCCTTTAATGCGAGCGCCGCATACTATGACGGCTACATTGCCTCATCGAAGAAGATGGCGAAGGCCGCTGCCGACTACGGCGCCACAGCGCTGATGTCGAATCACTCCGAGTTCGACGACGCCTTCTTCAAAGCCCACAGCGCCGCAAACCGCCAAACGGGCGAACCGAATCCATTCGATGTAGGTGCGGATGGCGTCGCACGATACTTCAGCGTGGTCCAGAATTGCGCCGCAGCCACAAAGATTCGGGCGACCGGCCAATAACCGTGCGTAGCAGAGGAAAGTGGCTTTTCGGCCGATGCCCAGTTTCCTGTGATGCCGTTTCTCGGGCGCTATAGGCTAAAACGGATATCATTCTTACGATCTAAGCTCTATAAGGACAAGATGACTGAAAACAGACGACCTCGCCGTAATGGAACTGAACCTGACCTCGTCGCAATCCGCACATTCGATGACGAGCTTGAAGCAAACCTTGCGAAATCGGCGCACGCCTGAAATGTGACATTCGCTGCGACGAAGCCGGTTGTACGCGGGCTTACAACTCCTCGCTGGGATATTTCGATCTTGGAGGGACCGAAAATGCTAAATCGCTTTTGGGTTTTAATGGTTGGTCTGTCGGCTGCCGCGCTAACAATTTCCATTGGCACATCGGCCCAGAACAACTCTAAGCCGACTTGGCCTGAGGTGGATTGGCATAAACCGCGGATAACACCACAGAATCGGAAACCAGCTCCACGGCGCCGCATCTCCGGGTCGTGGAGTACGGCCGGGGGGCCGGACGCAGGAACTCAGGCAGGCGGCGTGCAGTTAAAGCCAAACAATGGGAAACCGGAGAATGCGCTACCATACACGCCTCACGCACTGGAGGTGTACAAGACTCATAAGCCAACCGAGGGAATCGACGCGGTCCCGCCGAACGAACACAATGATCCCAGGAATTTCTGCGAACCCCTGGGATTTCCGCGCTGGAATCATTACAGCCTCAGATTCACCCAAATCTTTCAGGACGAGGCGAAGATCGCGATTTTGTATCACTACGACAGCCGATGGCGCATCATTTGGATCGACGGTCGTCCCCTCCCCAAATTGATGGATGGCGGCGTGGAAATAGACGGCCAGTTCAGGGAACCGCGGTGGATGGGCTACTCCGTCGGCAAATGGCTCGACGATTACACCCTCGAGGTTCAAACGGTCGGAACCATGCCTGAAGACCGGGTTTGGCTCGATAATACTGGCAGGCCGATTAGTGATCAGGCTCGCATAACGGAGACATTCCGGCGCCTGGACTATGACACTCTGGAATGGTCAGAGACGATCAATGATCCGATAATGTATAGTAAACCCTTTGACGCCTTGAAGATGGCGTTTAGGCTGCAAGATGCCCATACCGAGGAAAACGAAAACATATGCTCGCCAAAAAACTACCAGCTCTATCTCGACGCTTTTGGCGATGATGCCAGCAAAAAGTGACAGTCGAGCGAGAGGGAAACTGCCTTTGACATTGTTTGCAGAGCCGGTCATAAAGGAGAGGATGGATTCGTAAAGACGGAGGATCCACTATGAGTAAGAGGCTTGTCATGGCGATGACTATGACCCTGGGTCTTTTGGTTTCGGTTCCGATGTTTGCACATCACGGCAGCGCTTCGTACGCGCTCGATAAGCAAGTTACCTTGAAGGGAACCGTCACGAGATGGCTTTACGCCAGCCCCCATCTTTTGCTGATGCTTGACGTGAAAGGTGAGAACGGCGAACTCACGCACTGGGTTCTGGAGTCGCAATCTCCGACAGTCATGTACCCTAGTGGCTATCGTAAGGACTCTTTCAAACCCGGGGACGAAGTTACGGTCACTGCGAGCCAAGCCAGGAATGGCAAGCCAGTCGGGCGCATCATCGAGGCCACAACTGCTGACGGCACGAAGCTGGGACGTGGACCTGCCGGGCAAAATCAACAGTAAGCTTCTGTGCGCGCTCACCAATAAGCAGACCGGCGGCATGTGAGGCCGCTGCTAGGAAGCTGCGCGACTCGAACGGAGCAGATGCGAACAGCGCGCACTATTTCTGCTACGTGAATGCTTGGCAAAGGACCACACGGTCGCAAGGGGCTTCGGGGCTCGGATACGCGTTAGGTGCGGGCGCAGCGGGCATCGTGGTGTCTAGTCCATTTCTGTTTTTCTGATTTTG
>DASPYR010000069.1:0-6803 GCA_035636675.1 Rugosimonospora sp.
GGCCGGGACGAAAGGAAGCTCGAGCGATTCAAGCAAAAAGGCGCGGAAGCATTCGCCGGCGACGTGACGGATGCGAGCGCGATGGCCAGGGCGTTTTCGGGTGCGGAGGCGGCGTACGTGATGGTTCCGCCGAACCTATCATCGCCGAACGTGCGCGGTTATCAGGAGCGCGTGAATGACGCGCTGGCCGCGGCGCTCGAGAAAAACGGCGTAAGGTATGCCGTAGCGCTCAGCAGTTTCGGCGCGGACAAATCGGACAGGACGGGGCCGGTCCTCGGCCTGCACGCTCTGGAACAGAAGCTCGAGGCCATCGCCGGACTGAATGTGGTCCTCCTGCGCGCCGGCTACTTCATGGAGAACATCCTGCCGCAGGTCGGCGTGATTGAATCGCTAGGAAACATGGCCGGACCGGTGCGGCCGGATCTGGCGCTGCCCATGATCGCCACCCGCGACATTGGCGCGTTTGCGGCTGAAGCCCTGGCACGGCATGACTTCCAGGGCAAGCAGCGGCGCGAATTGCTGGGGGCACGCGACATCAGCTACGCGCAGGTCGCCAAGATCGTCGGCGCGGCGATCGGAAAGCCGGACCTAACCTACCAGCAGGCTCCCGCAGCACAACTGAAACCCGCGCTGATGCAAATGGGAATGTCTTCCAACATGGCCGACCTTCTGCTGGAGATGAGCGACGCATTGAATGCGGGCCATATGCGGGCGCTCGAACCGCGCTCGGCGCAAAACACGACGCCGACGACAGTCGAGACGTTCGTCGCCGAAGTCTTTGTGCCCGCCTACCGGGCGAAAGCGGCTCGCGCGTAGTCGGCCGCTCAAAGCTATCGCCCGTAAGCGCTGGCCTCGAGGGGCGAGCGCAGTTGGGCCATACCAACACCGCGCTGGGCCCGGCACAGCAGCGGCTCGGGTGAACGCTGTAAGTCTTACGTCTTAGTACTTCCACAGTTCTAAATAGAAACACGTATCGTTTCGACTGCGTTACTCGAAACAAACGACTTAAGCTTGGCTTGCCGCTTGCGGGTAGCTCACTGCGCACTCAGGGTCAAGCCCCGAGACCTGGGTGCCTGGCACCTGTTTGTTTTGGAGATGGTTTAGCTTTTATGGTTCGCCCCAGCCAAACCGCACATGCTCAAGGGGAGGACAAAGCGAGATGTTGAGACAAGTGGAAGAAAGGAAAAGTGACCAGGCATTTCTGGAGGCGGTGGCTCGTACGATGCAAGCCCTCGACCAGCATGTAAGCCAGTACATTGCGAGGCGTCTTGCGGAAAATAACATCCGCATGGACGCGGCCCTGCAGCTCTCGGCCAGGGAGCGCGAAGTTTTTGGACTCATTTTAAAGGGACTCACCAATAAGGAGATTGCCGCGCACCTCGGCATTAGCGCAAGCACAGCCAAGTTCCACGTCAGCTCGGTTCTCAGGAAATGCGGCGCAAGGAGCAGGCTGGATGTGGTGAGGGAGCACAAAATAGCGCCGAACCTGGAACTCGTGGCCAGCTGACGAGTCCTGCGTAACACCTCAGTGAATTGAGCTTTTGGCGGGCAGAAGCGAGAGGGTGGGGCAATGCTGTCCGGAGGGTCAGTTTCCGGCGCGGAAAACCTGCCTCACGGCGCGATTGTTTCGACTGCATCCGGAAGTTAAAGTGGTCCCCAGCAGTGGTCGATATTTTAGCGCTTGCGTGCACACCGAAGAAAAAGCCGCGGCATAGCGCGAAACCGCCATGGTGCGCTGAAAGCTCGATTTTTGCGGGGGGCGAGACGCTTTGGAGAGATCCCCTGGACATCCGTGGATTCGCCCAGGGTCCCGGAGACAACTACGGATCGAAGGCCAAACCTGATCGGATTGGCATTTTCGGTACCGGGAAAGAGTTGCGGCTATGGATGTGGAGACCCTAAAAGAGGAGAAGGCAGCGGCGCGGCGCCCGGCGGTACGCGCGGCCAAAGTCGACCTCGAAATCATCCTCGAGCAGCACCGCGATTGGGTGAAATCGAGCGGACGCACCGGGCGGCAGGCCGACCTTTCGCGCGTCAATCTGGACGGCGCCGACCTCACCGACACCAATCTGCAGGGTGCGCTGCTGAATGAGACAGTCTTGAAGGGCGCCGACCTGCTCTTGACCGATCTCCAGGGCGCCAGCCTGTTGCAGGCAAATCTCCAGGGCGCGAATCTATTGGGAGCGCGACTCCGCGAGGCAAATCTGCAAGGCGCCCTTCTCGAAGGCGCCACAGGGTTGCTGGCGGCAGAGCTGGCAGGGGCGAATCTTACGTTTGCCAAGTTGCCGGCCGAAGTAGCGGCAGCGCAGGATTTGAAGTACGTATCCCAGTGGGGCAGGCACGCGAAACGGCTGATTACCGCATTGCTGCTGCTCAATGCGCTGGCGTGTTGGAGAATTCTCACCTTTTCCGACGCGCAGATCCTGAGAAATGCCGCCTTACTTCCGTTTCCCGTGCTGCGGAACGGAGTGCCGCTCGCACAATTTTTTCTCTTGAGCCCAATGCTCATTGGCGCGCTGTATTTGTGGCTGCACGTGTATTTGCAGCGGTTTTGGGAAGCGACGGCGGCTCTGCCGGCCATTTTCGAGAATGGGCGGCGGCTGGACGAGAGCTTGCCTTGGCTTGTGAGCTGGCCGGCACGCAGCTATTTCAAGTGGCTGCGGGAGCGGCGCACCGCGCTGGCCCGCGTGGAGAAAGCAGTTTGCATTCTCGTGCTTTATTGGGCCGCCCCTGCGACGATGACGCTCTTCTGGGGGCGGTACCTCACGCTGCTGGACCTGCGGGGCACGATCCTGCAGGCAGCGCTGATCGCGGCCACGACAATGGCGGCGATTCATTTTCCGCGTTCGGCGGCACGGGCCTTCCGAAGCGACGATTCGGAATCAGTTTTGAGAGCCGCGGGGAATTCCTCGCAGCAGCCAGCGGCTTCGACCGATGAAGTGCCGGCGCGCCAGCATGCCTTCCCGGCAAATGCGCCCGCGACTTCAGGCTCGCAGCCGCGCAGCGCTCGGAACAAAAAGAACAGATTGCTGCGAATCCCGGCTGGCGCAGCATTCGGTTTGATCCTCTGTCTGCTTTCCATCGGAATCATCGGCGGCGCTCCGCACGACGGAAACCCGGCACAAGGAATCGGGCCGGGAAGCCCGCTGATCTGGGCCGCCGACGCGCTTTGGCTGATTGGCTATGATCCTTACGCGCAGGTGCCCGAAGCGGAAATCTCCAGAAAGCCTGCGGGCTGGACGGGGAGCGAAGGCGAGATCAGCCGGGTTCAAGGCGCCAGCCTGAATGGGTTCCGCCTGCGATATCTGCAGGCGTATGGCGCATTTCTTGTCCGGGCGCGCTTGCGGCAGGCAGACCTGCGCTATGCCTACCTCTCGGAAGCCGATTTGCGCCAGGCGAATTTACGTCAAGCGAACCTGCGATTTGCGGTACTCGACCAGGTCAAGCTGAATGGCGCGATGTTGCAATCGGCCGATCTGGAAAAGGCGAACCTGGTTCGTGCGGAGCTGGGGAAAGCTGATTTTTCTTTCGCCTCGCTCGCCGGAGCGCTTCTGTTGGATGCGAAGCTCGATGGGGCGGTGCTCTATGGCACCGATTTGCGCAATGCTTCGCTCGAGCGGGCCAGTTTAGAACAGGCCGATTTGCGCCGGGCGAATCTTGAAGGCGCCAATCTCAAGATGAGCGATTTGCGCGGGGCTTATCTGTCGACCGCCAAAATGGCGGGCGCGCGGCTCGAGGAGAGCCAGTTGGGCGGCGCCATCCTGATGGACGCGGACCTCCGGCACGCCGATCTGAACAACAGTAATTTTCAAGGAGCCGTCCTGAGCGGCACTGATTTCAGCGGCGCCAATCTGCAGAATGCCGATCTGCGGGGCGTCGTGGGATTGAGCGCGTCGCAAATCTGCGCGGCCGCGAATGCGCGGCAGGCGCAACTGGACGATGCGCTGGCAGCCGACGTCAGCGCGAAATGCGGCGCCATTCGCTAAGGGCCAGTCGCCTAGTGCCGTTCCAACTTGTGCCGTTCCAACTAGTACTCAAACAAGTTGGCTCAAACAAGTTGGAACGGCACTTGTTTGAGCAAATCGTCTTTCGTCTGGAACCGAACGAATCGACTTTTTGTCCCCTCAACGGCAGCCGGCCAGATGAATCGATTCGTTCGGCTCTTGATTACGGCGATCTCTCGGAAACGTTCGCTTGCGCGTTTGGCCAATCGAGTTGGAACGGCACTAGTCCACTCAGCGGGTTGACTTCCTATAACAATATAAGTATAATAGTATACCTGTGCCACGGCCGGTCAAGTGGATCGGTACATCGCTCGAGGATTTGCGCTCTTCGCCTCGCGCGGTCAGGATCGACGTTGGTCACGCGCTCTTCACCGCGCAGGAAGGGAAGATGGATCCCGCCGCCAAGCCTCTGAGAGGTTTTGGCGGGGCGAGCGTGTTAGAAATCGTGGCTTCTCACCAAGGGAGCGCGTGGCGCGTCGTCTACACCGTGCGTTTTGCGGATGCCATTTACGTCCTGCACGTATTTCAGAAGAAATCCACCAAGGGGATCAAGACGCCCGTGCGGGAGATGGATTTCGTCCGGCGGCGATTAGCCGAAGTCGAACGCTACTATAGAGAAAGGCAAAACTGAAATGAAACGGAGAGCAGGAAGGAAAAACCGCCCAGTGGCCCGGGTGCGAGAAGGCAGTGGGAATGTTTTTGCAGACCTTGGCGTTCCCAATCCTGAGCAAGAACTGCTCAAGGCGCAGCTCACGCTTCAAATCCATACCATCCTGAAGGACAGCGGCATGACCCAGGCGGAAGTCGCCAGGATTCTCGGCGTTCAACAGCCTCAGGTTTCGTTGCTGATGCGAAATCGCGCGGGGAACTTCTCCGTTGGGCGCCTCATGGAATTTTTGACCGCACTGCGTCAAGACGTCGAAATCACCGTCCGGCCCACTCGCAAAGAACATGGGGCTCTCTCTGTCATTTCTGCATGACCCGAGAGCTAGTGCAGGCGCCACACCGAGCAAGACCAGAGCTGCGGGGGGAAACTCATCGAGTCTCCAGGCTTGGAGCCTGGAGGCTCGAAAAAGCGAGGTCTTACGCTTAGCTCGATTCGGCCGTCGAGCCGCGAGGGGCGGCCCAAGGCGCGAGCTTGCGCCACAGGACGTTCCACGCCAGGAGCAGCGCGGTGACCGAGAGCGAAGCGCCTCCGACGAGAAGCAGGATCACGGCGATATCCCACGCCGGGCGGTGTTTGTAGAGCCACGGCAAATTGAGCGAATGCAGGCCGTGATAGAACCAGCGGTTCCAGCGCGAATTGGAATTGTAGCCTTGCACGATGCGCGCGGTTTTGGGATCGACGTAGTACATGGAGCGCGCTGGGTCGTTCAGTTGCACAAAAATTACGGGTAGCGGCAATTGATTGTTGCGGTCCAGATAGTAGGCTTCGTACTCCGTTACCAGGCGCACTTGCGTCAGGGCAAAAGGCCGCGCCGCTTTTTGCAGAGCTGCAATGATCCGATCGCGATCGAATTCGGCCGCAGGCCGGCCGCGAACGGGGATCACGCGAGTCTGGTTCGGCGCGAAGGCGGCCAAATAGGCGGGCTCTCCCGCGCACGAGGTCAGCTCCAATTCCTTCACGGCGGACCCAAAACTCGCTTCGGCTTCCGCCAAGGCCTCTTGCGGAGGCTTCGCGGCAAAACCTTCGAGCGGCGGCGCTTCACGGAGCGCCGCGGCGAGCCGGGCGTCTGGCCCATCCACGGCGCCTTCCTGCAATTTTGGGAAAGGATCCATCGAGAGCATTCCGCTGAACGCCCAGCTGCAGGCGAAAAGTCCGAAGAGCAGTCCCAGAATGGCGTGCCAGCGCTTCTGTCCGTGATAAGGGAAGCCGGCGGGCGCACCTGCGTAACGATAGGTTTTCGACGGCGAATACATCCACAGCCCAATCGTGATGCCCAGGAGCGCCGCGGCGGTTCCCAATCCCGACGCCCCGATAACCACACGGCTCCATCGCTGCCCGTGCTTCCGTAGCGGCGTGAAATAGAGCCAGTGTGGAATGGCGCCGAACCAAGCCGCCAGGCGGGAAGCGCGCGTGGTGTATTGGACCACGTCGCCCGTCACCGTGGAGACGTAGACTTGCTGGCCATCGGGCCAGCTATATTTGCGGAGCGGGCGGAGTTCCGCGAACTCTTCGGAAACGGTCCACTGGTCTGCCTCGGTGTTGTCCTGCTCCTTTGCCGCGCCAGGAGGCTGGCCGGTCCAGGCCGAGGCAATGCGCAGCGTCAGCTCCGGCGGGAAATCCTCCTGGATCTGCCCGTCGCCGGCATAGACGATGGAGAGATCGCCGAGGCCGAAGCGAAAGCGATACGCCGGCCGTCCGTCGAAAGTGACCAGTTGCGCCCCCGCGGGCGCTCCGTCGGCTCCGAGCCGGGCGTAAGCCTGCGGCGGCGAAAGGTGAATTCGGGAAGCGTCGAGCGCGGGCGCCCGGCTCAAGCGATCGTCCGCCGAGACCTGCGGATACTGCCAATACATCATGACCATTCCGGAGGCGAACCAGCTCAGGAAAAGCAGGCAAAAGAACACGCCCATCCAGCGATGGATGAAGATCAGGGCTCTTTTGAATTGCGCGCCGACGCCGGGCATGGACCTAAGCCAAACGGCGAGATGTTAACGCGGAGCCGGGCGGGAGAACAGGCCGAAGTGGACCGTGATCTCGGAGGTAAAGAGAGATTTTTCGTTTCTTGGGGCGGAGCTCAGAACCACAACTGCTGGGTCTAGTGCCGTTCCAACTTGATCCGGCGAGAGGTTCGGCCC
>DASPYR010000070.1:0-6117 GCA_035636675.1 Rugosimonospora sp.
GGCAGCTCGCTGCTTCGAGCCATGACTTTTGGTTTGCCTGTGCTGGCGCTGGCGCGGGGCGGCGTGGCCGAAATCATCGAAGATGGACGAACTGGAGTCTTGATGCAGGAAGCCAGCGCGGAGGCCTTGGCCCAGGCGGCGGCGCGAATGTTACGGGACACCGCGTTGAGAGAACGGCTCACGCGGGCTGCGCGGGAGACGGTCGCATCGCGATATTCCGCGGATCGCATGATCGACGACACGGCTCGCATCTTTGAGCGGCTAATCGGCGGGGCAGGCGGCAAATAATTTTTGAGAAGGCGCAAAAGAAAAAAGCGCCGGATGCCCTCTGCCAGGGCCGCCGGCGCTAATCTCTGAAATTACTTGCGCCAGTTTTTTCGCCTTCGTCCTCCTTATCCGTGCAGGTTATTTCCCGAAGCAGACAGCGGGCCGAGAACCCAATGGCCCACTGGTTCCAGGAACTCGAGGCCGACGGCAAAGCCGTCGTCGCGCAGGCGGTCGCAATAAGCGACGCGGGCCTTGGCGCGAAAATTGCCAGGAAGCGATTCGAAAGATAAACGGTCGTCGCGGTTCCAGCGGCGGACGGACAGGACGCGCGCGCCGCGAGCGCTGACGTTTTCGGTAAAGGTGGTCTCCACACCGGGCAGCTCCTGGTGACCCGAGATGTGGACGGCAATGGCCATCGGAACTCTTTTCTCGACACGCGATACGTCATAGGCTTTCTGCACGCTGCCCCCAGACAAGCGAACGGGAAAACCGACCTACAAACAGGCCGCGATACGCGACAACCCCATAATCCTGCCGCCACGCTTCATGCCGTAGAGGCTGCGGTCGGCGGCATCGAACAACTCCTCAACCGTGAGGCCATCCTGCGGAAAGACGGCCGCCCCTACACTCACGGTAACCGACGGATCTTCTCCATCTGCGCCGAGCCGTTCCCGAATTCTTTCGCCGACGCGGCTGGCTGCCTGCGCGCCGGCTTCCGGAAGCACTAGAGCAAACTCATCGCCGCCGTAACGCGCGGCGGTATCGATGGCGCGGGAGTGCATGCGAAGAACGTTGCCCAGACGGCAGATGGCGCGCGAACCAGCGAGATGACCATGGCGGTCATTGATCTGTTTGAGATTGTCGAGGTCCATCAAAATGACGGCGAAACTGCGCCCGCTGCGGCTGGAGCGCTGGATTTCAGCCTCGAGCGCGTTCAGCAGGGCGCGGTAATTCCCCAGGCCGGTGAGCGAGTCGCTGACGGCGAGCCGGCGCACCTGCTCGAAGAGGCGTGCATTATCAAGAAGCGTGCCGCCAAGAATCAGGGCATAGCTGGCCGTGCGCAGGCCCAAAGCGAGAGTGAACGGGGCATCAAAGGCGTGCAAGGATTGCGTGGCCGCGACATGGCAGGCGACATTGATCCAAAGCGCGATGCAGAGCGCAGGTTTGAATCCGAAGCGCGCCGGGTTGGCGCGGCTAAAGGCGATCGCGGCCACGAGAAACAGCGCCGCCGGAAGCAGTTCCGAGGTGCGCGCCAGCCGGGCCGCCGGATGAGTGGCCGTGTTGATAACGCCGCTGAGATAAGCGGCGCTGGTCAGGTAAGCCACCACCCCGACCAGCGCAAGCGAGACGGTAGTTTCGCTGCGCGGGTGGCGAGAGTGCGGCATGCGATGCTCCAGCGCCAGCGCGGACACCAGCAGCGCCGCGAGCGCCGTTTGGCCGATCATCCAGGTGAGAAAGATGAGCGCTTCTTGCGCGCCTGTGATGGAGCCGCCGTAGAGCCCACAAATGGCAAAGGTTTCGATCAATCCAGCGAGGAGAAATCCGAGCGCCAGGATCAGCGTCAAACGGTCGCGCGTGCCGCGGAAATGCACCAGGGCGTTGGCGACAAAGGTGAAGCAAAGCAGGCTGCCGACGATTTCGAGATAGCAAAAGAGTACGAATCCAGAAGAAAAATCACGCTGTCGCAACCAGCAGGAAAGTCCGAATACACCGCCAAGAGCCAAAATGCCAAGCACCCATTGATAATGGGAAAGGTACCGGCGGATTTTTTGCGCGCCAAACACGAGCCCCCCAAATCATTCCCCACGGTGCTCCGAAACAAACGCGGGTGTTGATGGATAC
Organism: Rugosimonospora sp.; assembly: GCA_035636675.1. GTDB lineage: Bacteria > Acidobacteriota > Terriglobia > Acidiferrales > UBA7541 > Palsa-189. Next base: position 2,110 of record DASPYR010000070.1, read on the forward strand.
AGCAAGTACTGTACCTTTCCGGTTTCCCCTACAAACCAGGAAGCAAGCTCTTGAAAGCAAGGGCGTTGGGGAACGTACGGAGGGCAGGCTGGTCTGGCCGGAATCCCGAAAGTGCCGCGGCGGGGTTTCGAAAAGTTACGAGATGATTCAGACGATACCGTATGGCCGGGCGCGGCCGGCCACCGTTAGAGGTGTGGCGATAACGCCATCTTCGGTACGCTTGCAACGGTACCCGGCTCCGCATACGCAAGCGCGGAACATCATTTGGGGTGCGGTGATCTCGAGACAGGCATACGCTGTTTAGCTCGGCGACAACCACAGGCCGGAACCGTCTCAGCAGCATTCCTGCGCCGAGCAGCGCGAACCCGCGCGAGCTTCAGGGTTTTGGTTTCTGCTGCTCTGCTTGTTGGCCTTTGTTTTGTTCCTCGGCGCGGACGGCGGCTTCGGCGGCTTGGAAACCGATGCGGCTATGCGTGCCGTCGCAGAATGGCTTATTGACCGAACCGCCGCAACGGCAAAGGGCGAAATTAGGTTTTCCGGTCAGATCATATTTGTGGCCGTCGGCGTCCACGAGTTCAATGGAGCCTTCGGGAGCCTCCACACGGAAGGGACCGTTTTTCCTCGCCATGATTCTGACTTGTGCCATGTGTTCCTCCGGTGGAGTGATGAGTCCTTGCGGGTCTGCTTCGTTCACTTCGTTTTGCAAAAGCAGATCACTCGTGCGCCTTTCTTACCGCCAAAGCTCCCCTTGCCGGGGACTTTGGCTCGAAAGCGGGCGGACTCGGGACGACAACTTCAAAGTGATCGCCGCTTCGTGGCGAACAGCCATTCGGGTCAATACTTGGGCACGGAAGGATCGACCTCATCCGACCACGCCAGAATCCCGCCTTTGAGATTCCAGATTTTGCGGAAGCCGGCCTGCTGCAAAAACTGCACGGCATCGGCGGAGCGCTTTCCGCTGCGGCAGTGGGCGACGATTTCGCGTGAACTATCGAGCTCACTCGCGCGCTTGGGCAGATCGCCGAGCGGAATAAGATGTCCGCGCAAATTGCAAATCTGGTACTCGTGCGGCTCGCGGACGTCGAGGATGAAAATGTCATCGCCGCGATCGAGACGAGCCTTGAGCTCCCGGGGCGTAATTTCGGGGATGCCTGTGGTCACAGGAACAACCTCCTCTCCGCGAATTCCGCAAAACTCTTCATAGTCGATGAGCTCACGGATTGTAGGGTGATCGCCGCAAACGGGGCAAGACGGATTTTTGCGCAGACGCAGCTCGCGGAAGCTCATGCCCAGGGCGTCGAAGAGCAAGAGCCGGCCGGCCAGCGGCTGGCCGATGCCGATGATGAGCTTGATCGTCTCCATGGCCTGGAGCGCGCCCACGATGCCGGGGAGAACTCCGAGGACTCCACCTTCCGCGCAGGAAGGTACGAGACCAGGCGGCGGCGGTTCGGGATAGAGGCAGCGGTAGCAAGGGCCGCCGGGATAATGGAAGACGGTGGTCTGCCCTTCAAAGCGAAAGATCGAGCCATACACATTGGGCTTGTCCAGCAGCACGCAGGCATCATTGACGAGATAGCGCGTGGGAAAATTGTCCGTGCCGTCGACAATGATGTCGTATTCGCGGAACAGATCGAGCGCATTCGAGCTGGTCAGGCGGGTCTCGTAGGTATCGATGCGAATCTGGGGATTCACACCAGCCAGGCGTTCCTTGGCGGCTTGAATCTTGGGCCGGCCCACATCGCTCGTGGAAAATGTGATTTGCCGCTGGAGATTGGTGTAATCGACGACGTCGAAATCAACGATCCCGAGCCGCCCCACGCCTGCTGCCGCGAGGTAAAGTCCCAGAGGCGCGCCCAGCCCGCCCGCGCCGATCATGAGCACCTTGGCCTTGGCGAGCTTGAGCTGCCCGTCCATGCCCACTTCGGGCATGATCAAATGGCGGCTGTAGCGCTGAATCTCCTGCTTGGAAAGTGTGCGCCCAGTGTCAGGAACAGCGGGCGTGCCGGTAATGATCGGCATGATGGCTCTCCTTCCGATCCCTTATATTTTCGCGCCGCCGGCGATCGAGGGCACGATGCTGATCGTATCGCCGTCTTTGGTGGGCGTGTTTTCCTTCTGCAGGTAGCGAATATCCTCGTCGTTGAGGTAGATATTCACGAAACTGCGAATGCGGCCGTCTTCGGTGTAAAGGTGCTTGCGCAGATCGGCGTAGGTTCCCGTAAGCTGTTTCAGGGCCTCGCCGACGGTGGCCGCATTGAACTCCACGCTTGCTTGTTTGCCCGCAAACTGCCGCAAGGCGGTCGGAATTTCCAGCTTCACTGCCATGTTTGTCCTGCCTCCAGTGTAACTCCGCAATTGAACTTGAGCACGCGAGCCTGTTTTTCTAAAAGTAGAATTCCCGAAAAATCGTTCGGGGACGGCTCCTCATCGGTTCATCGTCCCCGGAGGAACGGCCCAGGCGATCTCTTCGGGCTGAAAAGCGGAGCGATCGTCGGAAAGCTGCCACGAAGTCATCTCCTGCGGCTCGCCCGCGGCCACACTCACGATGACGTAGCTATACCACGGCCAGGCGTGCTCGCGATCGTATTCGCTGGGCCTGGCGGGATGATCGGGATGGGAGTGATACCAGCCCACCAGCTCCAATCCCTGTTCTTTGGCCGCCCGCTCGGCAGCGCGAAAATCCTCGGCGGTGATGGAAAAGCGATTCCGGGGGGAATCGTCGCGCCGATTGGTGAGCGGGAAGAGCGTGCGCACTTCGCGGCCTTCCGCACTGTCGACCCCCAGCATGGCGCCACAGGTCTCGTTGGGATAATCGCGGGCGCCGTAGCCGCGGATACTCTGGGCGATCTCTGAGTTGATCATGAGCATACGATTCGCGAGCCGTTTCCCAAGGCGCTATGCGCCTTCGCTTTCGTCCCAGAAGCGCTCGCTCAGATACTTTTCGGCTGCATCGGGGAAGATGGTTACGATGACGGCCCGTTCGCCTTGACCGAGCGAGGCCGCTAACTGCAAGCAGCCGACGAAGGCCGCGGCAGCACTGGGACTCACCAACATGGCCTCTTGGCGCGCCAGCCGCTTGGCCATGAGGTAGGCGTCCTCGGTGCGAATTACCAAATCGCGATCCGCAACGCGCGGGTCGTAGATCGCCGGTACGAGCGCCGAACCCATGTGCTTCCAGCCCTCCAGCCCGTGGAAGGCCGCGTCGGGTTGCAGGCTGACGCATTGAATGCGCGGATTCAGCTCTTTCAGCCTCCGCGCGGTGCCCACAAAAGTGCCGCTCGTACCGAGCCCGGCTGCAAAATGGGTGAGGCTGTGTTCGGTCTGCTCCCAGATTTCGAGCGCGGTCGTTTGATAATGCGCGCGCCAATTGGCCGGATTGCTGTACTGGTCGGGATAAAAATACTTTTGCGGATCGCCAGCGTGAACTTCACGCGCCCGGCGAATGGCTCCGTCGGACCCGGCGTCGGCGGGAGTCAAGATGATCTTCGCTCCGTAAGCCGATAAAATCCTCTTTCTTTCCGGGCTGGCGTTCGAGGGCAGGCAGAGCACGACCGGATATCCAAGCGCCGCGCCGATCATGGCATAGGCGATGCCGGTATTGCCGCTGGTGGCGTCGAGAATGGTTTTGCCAGGGCGAAGTGCGCCGGTGCGTTCGCCTTCGCGGATCATGTTCAGGGCGGCGCGGTCCTTCACCGACCCGCCGGGATTGAACCACTCCGCCTTAGCGTAGAACTCCGCCCTGGGGTATTCCCGGCCTACTCTTTCCAGGCGCAGCAAGGGCGTATTGCCGACGCGCTCGAGCACGCCGACACCTATTTTCCTCGCGTTTTCGGGCGTCGTGGTCAAAACCGAACTCTTCACGAAAACCATGAGTCTACAATAGATTCCCTCAACTTTGACCGTCAGAGAGCAAGGCTTCGTCCACCGGATGGGCTGTCCGCCTTTCCACCCGTGAATAGATGCGGCGGGGCGCCCAATGTATTCAAAATGCTATGCAGGGCCTTCTTT
>DASPYR010000071.1:0-16887 GCA_035636675.1 Rugosimonospora sp.
CCGACCGCTTCTGAATCTCATTCGCAGCAAAGTCGGATTCGCGATAAAGTAGCAAGCCATGATGGGATGGATCGCAGCCGCAGTCATCGCGATCCTTGGCGCTTTCGGGATTTTCGTGGCGCTCAGGGCTCGTGGCGTGGCCTCTGCGGAGAGCGACGCACTTCGCAACGAGATGCAGTCCTTGCTGGCCGCGCAATCGCAGGCTACCGCTGCGCAAATCAGCCAGCTCGCGCAATCGTTGACTGCGCAGCTGGGACAAGTCAGCCAGCAGGTGCAAAGCGGCATGGCCTCGGTGGGAACGATCGCCACGAGCGCCCAAAAAGCCGTCTCGGAACAATTGCAGGCTTCCACCCAAATGCTCACCAGCGTACACCGGCAGATCGGTGAAATGCAGCAGGCCGGCCACGAACTTTCCGTCGCCGCCAAACAAATCGAAGACGTGCTCGGGGGCGCGAAAACACGCGGCACGCTGGGCGAATTGGCTCTGGATCGCATTCTCGCGGATACGCTGCCTCGCGCCAGCTACGACACTCAATTCCGATTTTCGACCGGAGAAGTCGTGGACGCGGTGGTGCGCTTGAACGACAAACTCCTGCCCATCGACTCCAAATTTCCTCTCGACGGCTATCGCCGGCTGCTCGATCAGGGCGAGGAATGCCGCAAGGATTTTTCTCAGGCTGTCCGCTTGCACGCCGAGTCCATCGCCAAAAAATACATTCTGCCGGGGGAAGAAACGCTCGATATCGCCTTGATGTTCGTGCCCTCGGAAGGCGTTTACTACGAGCTCCTGCGCTCGGTGGACGCAAAGGGCACGCCGCTTGACGAATATTGCCGCACGCGCTGCGTCGTGCCGGTCTCGCCGAGCACGCTTTTCGCTCATCTGAAGATTATTTTTCTGGGCCTGCGCGGGATGCAGATCGAAGAGAATGCCAAGCGTTTGCTGGCCAGCCTCAGCGGCCTGAAGAAGCAGATGGACAATTTCGGAGAAGTTTACGAGAAGCTGGGCACCCATTTGCGCAACGCGCAGCAGAGTTATTCCGAAGCCGACCGCAGGCTTGACCGCGCACGCGCCTCGGTCGAAGAGTTAGCCCAGGGCGCGCCCGCCGAGAAGGTCCTCGAATCCGCCGGCTGAAGCAAGGTCGGACTTAGCATTGTCATTCCGAGCCTGCCTTCCGTGCGCCGTTTGCAGCCCGATATTCTTCACGGCGGGCGAGGGATCTGCTTTTCGGAAACGTCGAAGAAAAGGCAGATTCCTCGTCGTCCGCGAGAGCGGACTCCTCGGAATGACACAAACTCTTAGCGAACTACAGATCCCTCGCTCGCATCCCAATCCGCGCAGAGGCGTCCTGGGATCCCGTTCGCTCGGGATGACAACCGCTCTTGCGGATCGCGTGTTCAGCGTCGGGATGCGGAAATTGGCGGCTTCTTCCAGAGATTTCTACCCCGGCGGCCAACGGAAATCGCGCCCGCCCAGCAGATGGAAATGCAGGTGGAAGACGGTCTGCCCCGCGCCGCGGCCGTTGTTCACCACCACACGATAGGCCGGCAGCTTGCGTTCCGCGGCCAAGCGCGAAGCGAGCAGCAGGGCGCGCCCGAGCAGGGCGCCGTCCTGTTCCTTCGAGTCGGCCAGCGTCTCGAGATGCTTGCGCGAGCAGATGAGGATATGCGTGGGGGCCTGCGGGGCGATGTCTTCAAACGCGAAGAGTTCCGGGTCTTCGTACACCAATTTCGCCGGCAGTTCGCGTTTGCTGATCTTGCAAAAGATGCAGTCATTCATAAGCCGCAAGCCTCCCCTGAAAAATTTTGGCATGAGAGATTGTCATTCTGAACGCTGGTCTTATGGGCCTGAAGAATCCCTCCCGGGTTCTGAATGGCAGAGAGATTCCTCGCCCGCCGATAGGAAAGTCGGGCGCGAAAGGCGCGCCCGGCAACGGGCTCGTAATGACACCGTAACTGATTGCTGCCACAGAAGGAGTCACTACTCGCCGCGGAACGAGGACGCAGTTATTCACTGCAGGCCGTCCAATCGCACCACAAACGTATTGTGGAATCCGCGGTCTCGAGTGAGCTGAGCCGCAAAGCGTTCCGCTGCCTGTTGGGTAGCAAGGCGTCCCACGCGGACACGGTAGAGGCGTCCCGCCGGCGCATCAAAATCCTGCACAAATACCGGGTAGCGCCGGCTCAAATCGGCCCGCAGCCGCTCTGCGTTCTTGCGCTGTTGAAATGCGCCAACTTGAACCGAGAAGGCGCCCGCCAGCGGCGATGGGCTCGATACCAATTCCAGTCGCACCGGAGCGACGCCCGTCCCCACCATATCGATGGCATGAGCGGCGGCCAGAGACAAATCGATGAGGCGGCCCTCGATGAATGGGCCGCGATCGATGATGCGCACCTCGGTATGCTCGCCGTTATTCAGATTGGTCACCCGGACAATGCTCCCAAAGGGCAGCGTGCGATGCGCGGCGACGAATCGGTTCATGTCGAAGATTTCGCCGCTCGAGGATTGCCGCCCGTGAAACGGCGCGCCGTACCACGAAGCCACTCCCCGTTCGACGTAGGTTCCCGGTGCGACGCTCTTCCCTGCCGGGGCCGCGCGCGAACCCGGCGCTGCCGGAGCCGGAGGCGCCGGAATACCCGCGCTCGCCGGCTTGTGGGCACACCCCGCCGCGCCAAAAAGGACCAAAACCGCCGGATAGAGATGCCAACGCAGTGAGAGGGTGAAGTTGACGCAATTCCGCCGGTCAGCGTGAATCCGTTTTGGGTTCAACTTTAGCTTCGATATCCGCGGCTATCCGCGCCAGCTTTTCGGACATGCGTCTGAGGGATTGCGCGGTCTTGAGACGCGCCGCAGGGCGGATTTTCTTCGCGGCCAGATCGCGCAGGCGCTCGATTTCGCGGTCAAGTTTCCGGCCGAAATCTTCGAAAGTAGACATGCCATACCTCGCTCGGAACGCATGCGCTTTCGCGTCCCGATCAGATTTTTCGTATTATAGACAGGCGCCTCATCGGCTCGCAAGGAGACCGTGTGCCGCTTCCCATTCGTTGGCGTTATAAGATCGACCGCTGGCGCAATCAAATGGCTTCTGTGTTTCGCAGGCAGCCTGCTGTCGCCCGCCCGCGGTTGTGTCCGGCCTGCGGAACGCTGGTGGGCTCGACGGCCGGACGTTGCCACCAATGCGGCGCGAGCCTGACCTTCTCGCTGGCTGCGGCGAGCCGGTCGCTCAGCCGGCTGCTGCCGCAGACTTCGCCGGTGAGCTACGGAATCCTGGGCCTCTGCTGCATCCTCTACGGCGTCAGTTTACTGATCACCATTAGTCGCAGCGGCTTCCAGGCGCCTAACGGAGGTCTCGGCGCATTATTTGGTCTTGGCGGAATCAGCGGCGCGGTGCTGATGCGCATGGGCCTTTCGGCGGGCCAATACGATTTCGTGCAACCCTGGAGGCTGATCACCGCGATTTTCCTGCACGGCAGCCTGCTGCACATCGGTTTCAACATGTGGGTGATGATGGATCTGGCGCCAACGATCGAGGAACTCTACGGGTCGGCCCGCTTTCTCTTCGTCTTTATTGTGACGGGCGTCTCCGGCTATCTGTTGAGTTCCACCACAGGGCATTTCAGCGTGGGAGCTTCTGGATCGCTGCTTGGTCTGGTTGGCCTGCTGCTCGCACTTACTACCGGACGGCATAACATCGGCATGCGCATGCTGCGGAGCCAATTGCTCTACTGGCTCGCTTATATCGTGGTCCTCGGCATACTGATGCCGGGCATCGATAATTATGCCCACGTCGGCGGCTTCGTTGCCGGCTTCTTGCTCGGAAAAGTAATGGCGGACCGGCAGCCCGCGGACGTGATCGAGCGCCGCCGCGCGTATGCACTTGGTTGGACGACGGGGTTCGCCGTTCTGGCAAGCTTCGCCTTCATGCTTTTCAATTATTTCCATTCGACCATCGGCCTCGGCTAGAGCCCGCGCACTCGCATGGCGTGATTACGACGGCTCTGGACTTTCCTGGCTCAATCGGCGGGCGACCACCACACTGTAGTGAAAGCCGGAGAATACGGTGAAAACGGCCACAAGATAAACCAGTACGCGACGCGCCAGAAAGAACGCCGGCTGGTGGAACACGACCGCGGCCAGCACTGTAAATACGAGGAGGATTTGCAGCGTAGTGGCCACTTTCCCGTAAATGGAGGGAGGAAATGCGCGATAGCCGGCCGTCAGCAGGATCACCGCGGCCGTGGTGAGAATCAGGACGTCGCGCCCCAGAACCAGAATCGTGAGCCACCAGCGAATCTGTCCATTGAGCGCCAGCACCACGAAGGAGGAGGAGAGCAGGAGCTTATCGGCAATCGGATCGAGGTAAGCGCCCAGGCTCGTCTTTTGATTGAGGGAACGCGCCAACAAGCCATCCATGCTGTCGGTCAGTGCCGCAAGGATCAAAATCGCGAGCGCCCAATCGTAGCGCCGGTAAAAGACCAAAATAATGAAGAGTGGCAAGAAACCCAGGCGCAGCAAGGTAAGCTGGTTCGGAACCGTCAGGATGCGACTCGCCATAGAATGGAATCTTCGGAAGCAGGTCAGGCGAACAGTTCGAGATAATCCTTCAGCGAACGCCCCACCTTTCGCTCGAATATATCAGAAAAGGAAGGAATCGAGCCGCTGGGTTCGTCCAGCGCAATCCTCTCCACGCGCTGCATGGGGAAAAACGCGGTAGGCAGCCCGACGCGTTCACCTTCCGGATGCAAGACCTGGTGCACGAAATCGTCAAACGAGTTCAGATCGATGCCGCGCAAAGTCACGCCGGCGGTATTCAGGGAAAGCAGCTCGCCCCACACCTTCTCGCGCGGCGTATGCAGGCTCAGAATCACCACCGAGTGCAGATCCAAGTGCTTGCCTCAAAGCGCAATCTTTTTCAGTTCGGGCGAAACGCGCAGGCGCGCTTCCGTCAGCTGCTGAACCGCTTCGGGCGTTACGTCTTCGGCGATTTCACGCAGCACGAGTCCGTCTGGGATCACCTCGATCACGGCCAGTTCGGTAACGATGAGATCGACCACGCCTACTCCGGTGAGCGGCAAAGTACATTTGCGCATGATCTTGGGTTTGCCGTCTTTGCTGGCGTGCTCCATGGCGATGATCACGCGGCGCGCGCCCGAGACCAGGTCCATGGCGCCGCCCATGCCCTTCAGCATCTTTCCGGGGATGGCCCAGTTGGCCAGATTACCTTTTTCGTCCACCTGCAGGCCTCCCAGAACCGTCAGATCCACGTGCCCTCCGCGAATCATGGCGAAAGAATCGGAGCTCGAAAAATAGCTGCTGCCGGGAATTTCCGAAACAGTTTCCTTCCCGGCGTTCACCAGATCGGGATCTTCTTCGCCTTCCAGCGGAAAAGGGCCCATGCCCAGCATGCCATTTTCGGATTGGAATATGACCTCCGTGCCCGGGGGAACATGGTTGGCGACCAGCGTGGGCATGCCGATGCCCAGATTTACGGTGTAGCCGTCGCGCAACTCCTGGGCGACCCGCCGCGCGATCAATTCCCGTTTGTCCACCTCACTTGCTCGCATCTTTTCCTCTCTTGGCCCTCTCTTCGGAGAATTACACCGGCACGCGGCGCCGAACCGTGCGCTTCTCGATTCGCCTCTCGTAATGCGCGCCCTGAAAAATCGCATGCACATAAACGCCGGGCGTATGCACCTGGTCCGGGGGGATGCCGCCCAGTTCCACCAGCTCTTCCACTTCGGCAATCACGTAATCGGCGGCCGTGGCCATTACCGGATTGTAGTTTCGCGCTGTCTTGCGATACATCAGATTGCCCCAGCGATCGCCCTTGCAGGCTTTGATAAAGGCGAAATCGGATCGCAGCGCCTTTTCCAGCACATACATCCTGCCGCCAAACTCACGCGTCTCTTTTCCTTCGGCGATCATGGTGCCGTAGCCCGTCGGGGTATAGAAGCCCGGTATGCCCGCGCCGCCCGCGCGAATTCTCTCGGCGAGGGTTCCCTGGGGATTGAGCTCGAGCTCGATTTCGCCACTCAGCACCAATTGCTCGAAAAGCTTATTTTCTCCCACGTAAGAGGCCACCATTTTGCGCACTTGCCCCGCCTGCAACAAAAATCCGATGCCGAAATCCGACGTGCCCGCATTATTGGAGATGACCGTGAGGTTCTTCGTGCCAGCCCGCTGGAGCGCGGCAATCAGATTTTCGGGAATGCCGCAGATGCCGAAGCCTCCCATCATGATCGAGGCGCCATCGCGAATGCGCCTCACCGCCACGTCCGCATTAGCAACCGTCTTGTCCACGTAGTTCGAACCTCCGATGCTGAAACCAAGGAGAGATTCTTCGTCGCTACGCTCCTCAGAATGACAACGGCTTGCGTGTCACTCGCTCTAACTCTAACGCAAATTGTGGAGCAGTTTGTAGACGTCGTTGGCGGCGGAAAACTCCTCTTCCAGTTCGCGCTGGCGCAGATGCGCGCGCAGATGCTCGATGGCCTGCGCGAGCCGGTCCAGGGCCATATCCAGATTATCCGTATTCGTGAGCACGATATCCCGCCAGACGGAATAAGGACTGCCGGCCAGCCGCAACGCGTCACGCAAGCCGCGCCCGGCAAGCGTGAGCGGCAAACCGGTCTGATCGGTGGCCTCGCGAGTCACGCCGGCAAGGGCTATCGAAACGAGTTGCGGCAAATGCGACACGAAGGCCGCCGCGCGGTCATGCCCGGCCGCGTCTATCCATATCGGACGCGCGCCAATCGCCTCGATCAAGCGCATGAAATTGGCGATCCGCGCATCCACCTGTTCGACTCGACCCATCTCCTTTGAAATGGGGTCGCTCGAGATCGAGCCATCCCCGGCGCCGGTCTCGCGCTGGACCAGGGCGTACTTTGCGCCGTGAAAGAGCGCTGCATCGGCGCCCTCGATTCCCGATACTTCGCTGCCGGCCATGGGATGGCCTCCCAGAAAGACGACGTCTTCCGAAAAACATTTTTCGGCGGCAGCACAAATGGCGCGCTTGGTGCTGCAAGCATCGGTCACGAGCGCATTGGCCTGCACGTGGCGAGCGATCTCGGGCAGCCGCTCGATCGCCAGGCCGACCGGCAGGGCGATATAAATGAGGTCTGCGCCCTTTACAGCTTCTTGCAGTTCCGGGTTGACGTCATCGACGACGCCCAACTGGAGCGCGCGTTCGAGCACGTTCGGCTTATCCCAGCCCACGATGCGAATTCCGAGCACCCGGCGCACGGCCAGGGCAAAGGATCCGCCAATCAGTCCTGTTCCGAGCACGGCAACCCGTGAGAAGAGGGGAGCCATCACGCGGCGATGCTGCGGCCGACGGCGGGCGCGATCATACGCAATTGCGCCATCAACTCCTCGAATTGCTCGAAATGGAGCGACTGCGCGCCGTCGGAGAGCGCATGTTCGGGGTCATTGTGGACTTCCAGCAGCAAACCGTCGGCGCCTGCGGCAACCGCCGCGCGGGCCATGGGAGCAACCTTGTCGCGCCGGCCGGTCCCGTGCGAAGGGTCGGCCAGGATCGGCAGATGCGAGAGTTTCTTGATTACGGGAATGGCGGCGATATCCAGAGTGTTGCGCGTGGAGGTTTCAAAAGTGCGGATGCCGCGTTCGCACAGGATCACGTTGTAATTGCCGCCGGACATGATGTATTCGGCGCTGAGCAGCCATTCCTCGATGGTGGCAGACATGCCTCGCTTCAGCAGCACCGGCTTATCTACGGTACCCAAAGCGCGCAGCAGATGGTAATTCTGCATATTGCGCGCGCCCACTTGCAGAACATCAACGTAAGGCAGCATCAGGGCGATCTGTGAGGGGTCCATGACCTCGCTGACCACCACGAGATTGTGCCTGTCGCCGGCAGCACGCAGCAGGCGCAGGCCTTGTTCGCCAAGTCCCTGAAAGGAGTAAGGAGAACTGCGCGGCTTGAAGGCTCCTCCGCGCAGCAAATGCGCGCCCGCCCGCGCCACGCGCGCGGTGATCAGCTCGATTTGTTCCGCCGATTCCACGGCGCAGGGCCCGCCCACCACCATAACTTCCGGTCCGCCAATACACACTCCCCGCGGCAATTTGACAATCGTTCCTTCGGGACGGAATGCGCGGCTCGCCAGCTTGTAGGGCTGCGTGATGCGGACAACTTCGCGCACACCCGCCAGCAGCTCGATATCGCGCGGATCGAAATCGGGACGCACGCCCACGGCGCCGAGCACGGTCTGCGAAACTCCGGTGGAGCGATGGATATCGAAGCCGAGCGACACAAGATGATCGATCACGTTTTGGATCTGCTCCTCGCTCGCTCCGGCCTGCATTACAACAACCATGAATGCTCCTCAGACTTCATTAGGCGCGAAAAGCTCATCTCGCCGCGGCGAGTGACTTTTTCGCGCTCGGAATCAACCGCTATTTGTGACGATCGGGCTCGGCCTCGTCGCGCATCACCGTGCGCTCCACCGAGCGCGCTTCGTCGAGAATGCGCTCGAATAATCGCCGGATGGCGGACTCGCTCAAAGGGCCGCGGTTGGCTCGCTCCACCGCAGCCAAAACTTCCCGCTCGCGGTCGGGCTGGTAGAGTGGCGAGCCATCTTCCTTCTTTAACCGGCCGATCTCCAGCACGCAGCGCGAGCGTTCGTTCAGCAATTCGACCAATTTCCGGTCGATCTCGTCGATTTTGCGACGCCAATCTTCGACGCTCATGCGCCCGGCTCCCGCCGGCTCATTCCCGCCTTGCCGGCGTGCTTCAAAACGCGCACACGCGCGCCGAGCGCCTCTCGCGCGGCGTTCACGCTCGAGGCTTGCTCGATCTCCTGCACCAGGGCCGAGCCCACCACGGCCGCATCGGCGAGCCCGCCCAGGATCGAAACCTGGCCGGGAAGGGAAATGCCGAAGCCGACCGCGATTGGCAGCCGGCTCACGCGCCGCACGCGGCGGATCAGAGCCGGCAAGTCTTCAGGCAAGGATTCGCGCGCGCCGGTCACGCCCGTTCTGGAGATGACGTAGAGAAAGCCGCTCGAAGCTTCCGCGATCCTCGCCAGGCGTTGGTCGGTGGACGTGGGCGCGGCGAGGAAAATTGTATCCAGGCCGTGGGCTTGCACGATGCGGCGATAATCGCCCGCTTCCTCGGGGGTAAGATCGGTGATCAACACACCGTCTGCGCCTGCATCCGCGGCGCGCCCGGCGAAGCGTTCGAGGCCCATTTGCAGCACCGGATTGTAGTAGCTGAAAAGGACCAGGGGCACGTCGCTCTTGCGCCGGAGCGATGCGACGAGATCGAGCACGCCCGAAAGCGTGGTGCCCGCGCGCAAGGCGCGTTCACTCGATCGCTGGATCGCAGGGCCATCCGCGACGGGATCGCTGAACGGCACGCCCAGTTCGACGATATCCGCGCCGGCCTCATCGAGTGCGAGTACAAACGATTCCGTCGCCTCGAGCGAGGGATCGCCCGCGGTGATAAAAGCGACCAAGCCCATCTCGCCGCGGCGGCCAAGCTCTTCAAAGCGGCGCTGGATGCGCGTCGTCGCGGGGGTTTTCGGCAGAGCCGTGGAGTTCGTGGCCATCACAGATAGCGCGCGATGATTTCCATATCTTTATCGCCGCGGCCGGAAAGATTGAAGATAACGATTTCATTACGGCGCATTCGCGGCGCCCGCGCGATCAGCGCGGCCAGCGCGTGGGCGCTTTCGAGCGCGGGGATGATGCCCTCCAGGCGCGCCAGCGTGCGCGCGGCGTCGATAGCCTCGGCGTCGCTCGCGGCGGAATATTCGGCGCGATGCTGCTCGGCGAGCAGGGCGTGCTCGGGGCCGACGGCGGGATAATCCAAGCCGGCGGAAACGGAATGCGTCGTAGCGATTTGCCCGTCCGCCGTTTGCAAAACGTAGGTGTAGGTTCCCTGCAGGACGCCGGGCCGCGCGCCGGTGAAGCCCATGGCTTCCGCGAGCCGCGCCGCGTGTTCGCCAAGCTGGTGCCCGCGCCCGCCCGCTTCCACGCCGAGCATTTTTACGCTCGCATCTTCCAGGAACGCGTGAAAGAGCCCGATGGCATTGGAGCCACCGCCGACGCACGCCACGAGCAAATCCGGCAGGCGGCCTTCGGCTTGCAGAATCTGCCGCCGCGCCTCTTCGCCAATCACTTTGTGAAAATCGCGCACCATCTGAGGATAGGGATGCGCGCCTAAAACCGATCCGAGCAAATAGTGCGTGGTGCGCACGTTCGTGACCCAATCGCGCATGGCTTCGTTGATTGCGTCTTTCAGCGTGCGGCTGCCCGCATTCACCCCGACGACCTCCGCGCCCATCAGCTTCATGCGCGAGACGTTGAGCCGCTGCCGCTCCATGTCCTCCGTGCCCATGTATACGACGCATTCCATGCCAAAGCGCGCCGCCACTGCCGCCGTGGCCACGCCGTGCTGTCCCGCGCCCGTTTCCGCGATAATGCGGCGCTTGCCCATTCTTTTCGCCAGCAGCGCCTGGCCCAGGCAGTTGTTGATCTTGTGCGCGCCGGTATGCAGCAGATCTTCGCGCTTGATGTAAATACGCGGGCCGCCGAGGTGTTCGGTCAGCCGCGATGCGAATTGCAGCGGCGTCGGGCGCCCGGCAAAATTTCGCAATAATTCATCGAGCTCCCGCTGGAAGCTCGCATCCCCGCGCGCCGCGGCATAGGCCTGCTCCAGTTCCTCGAGCGGCGCGACCAGGGTCTCCGGAACGTAACGCCCTCCGTAAGGGCCGAAGCGGCCGTGCACGTCCGGCCAAGTTTTTACGGCCGTGGTCATTTCTTTTCCCGAATCCTCTCCCGAAAAGCGCGGATCGGCCCGCTGTTTGCGGCACGATTCGCGGCCTCCACTTCGCGCATCAACTCCCGCAGCGCGTCAGGATCTTTTTTCCCCGGCCGCGACTCCACGCCGCTAGCCACATCGATCCCGAAAGGCTGCGCCTCGGCAATGGCCTGCGCGACATTGTCCGGCCGCAAGCCACCCGCCACGATCACACGGCCATAGCGCCGGGCTTCGCGCGCCAGCCGCCAATCGCCTGTATATCCCGTGCCGCCGTAAAGGCCGCTGCGATAGCCGTCGAGCAGAAAGGCGGAAGCAGCTTTGTATCTCGCCAGCGTTTCCAGCTTGAATCGCGTCCCCGCCGCAAACGCCTTGATCACGCGAAAACGCGCGGCCAAATCCCTGACTTCGCCGGGCTGCTCGTCGCCATGGAGCTGCACGCCATCCAGACGCAACGCGCCGGCCAGCGCGGCAACGACCTCCGCGGGCCAGTTCACAAATACGCCGACCGTCGCCACCAGCGGCGGCAGCTTCCGCGCGATCTCCCAGGCGGCTGCCGGGCTGATCGAGCGCGGGCTGGGAGGATAGAAGTTAAAGCCCAGCGCGTGCGCCCCCAAATCCACCGCCAGCCTGGCATCGGGCCAATTCGTGACGCCGCAAATCTTAACGTGAACGATCGGAACTCCCCGCGCCCGAATCGCCGCTTCGCTCGGGTACGGCGGTGGCGATCAGACGCTTCAGCGCCGCGCCCGGGTCAGGCTCGCGCATCAGACTCTCGCCAATCAAAAAAGCGTCGAAGCCGGCGGCGCTCAATTTTCGCAAATCTTCCGCCGAGCGCAGTCCCGATTCGCTTACGGCGACGCGGTCTTCCGGAATCATTCCGGCGAGCTCCAGCGACGTCTCCACGCGCACTTCGAGTGTGTGCAAATTTCGGTTATTCACGCCGAGGATGCGGGCGCCCGCGGCCAGAACGCGCTCGAGTTCCTCGGCCGTGTGCACCTCGACCAGCGCTTCCATTCCCAGTTCTCGTCCCAGATTGAGCAGCCCCGCGAGCGCGGCGTCATCCAATGCGGCCGCGATCAGCAGAAACGAGTCCGCGTTGGCGGCTCGCGCCTCCCACACCTGCCACGGATCCACGATGAAATCCTTCCGGAGAACCGGAAGCGACACCGCCGCACGCGCATCACGCAAATGCGCCAGCGCACCCTGGAAATTCTCCTCTTCGGTGAGCACCGAAAGTGCCGCCGCACCCGATTGCTCAAAAGCTCGAGCGAGCGACACCGGCTCGAATTCACGGCGCAGCACTCCCGCCGAAGGCGACGCTTTTTTGATTTCCGCGATCAGGTTGACTTTGTCCCGCACGAGCGCGCCCGCAAAATCGCGCGGCGCATCGGCCTTTCCGGCGGCTATGCGCAGCACCGTCTCCGGCATGATCCGCCGCCGCCGCGCCACTTCGGCCCAGCGGCTCTCGATGATCCGGCTGAGGATCGTTCCCGTTTTGATCTCGGAGATAGACACGCAGCTCCGCTCCGGCGCTTTCAGCGCATAGCGGGTAAACCATGAATGCTATGCTGCGCCCTTGCCGATGTCAATTTGGGGCCGCAGCGCGCGGCAGGCCTAGTTTGGCTGCTTTGGTGGCACAGCCACTCTTACCACCCCAGCACACGCAAAATCGGCGTGTGCCGGGGACCGCGGTATCAGCCAAACACTATATCTTGACACGACATATCTCGTGAGGTAATGTGCGTGCAGCCAAAGACCACTGGAACCGCCTCCGCGGGCAAGACCCTTCTTCCCACTCGATCTCCTGCGGAGGCGGTCTCTTTTTGCGGGCATCTTTTTTGCCGCCGATATTTTCCCGCGCGCTACAATTTCCTCGCCGTGTTGCAGATCAAGCGCATTTACGAAGCCCCACAGCCTTCCGATGGCCACCACCCCAAACACTGGCCCGAGTTCCAAAAGCGCTACCGGCAGGAGCTGCGCGATAAGTCGGAGCTGGCCGCCCGCATCAAGCAACTGGAAAACGAACATGGCGTGGTCACGCTCGTCTTCTCCGTTCGTGATGAGGAGCGCAATCAGGCCGTCGTGTTGCGCGATTTTCTCGCGAAGCGCCCGCGCAGAAGCGAACGGAGACGAGCGGACAAGAGCGAGCGCAGACGAGCGCACGAGAAGGCCTGCGGATGAGCGCACCCCCCCTCGGCCAATCGCAGGAGCAGCGTCTCGCGCATCTGCGCGAAGTGGTTGTGGCCTGCCGCAGATGCCCGCGCCTGGTGCAGTATCGCGAAGAAGTGGCCCGCGCCAAGCGCCGCGCCTTTCGCGAGTGGACCTACTGGGGACGGCCGGTGCCCGGCTTCGGCGACGCGCACGCCAAGCTTCTGATCATCGGCCTCGCGCCCGCCGCGCACGGCGCCAATCGCACTGGGCGCATGTTCACCGGCGATCGCTCCGGCGATTTTCTCTATGCCCGGCTCTACGACGCTGGATTTGCCAATCAGCCGACTTCCACGAATGTAACCGACGGCCTCAAGCTCCGCGATGCCTATATCTCGGCTGCCGCGCGTTGCGCGCCGCCCGATAATCGGCCGCTGCCCGAGGAGTTGCGCAACTGCGCCGGCTACCTGGAAGAGGAGTTGGCGATCCTGCACCCTCGCGCCGTGCTCGCGCTGGGCGCTATCGCTTTTTATACCTACCTGCGCCTGCTGGTGAAGCAAGGGCTGCTCGCCTCCCGCGTCACTTATATTTTCTCTCACGGCGCCGAGTTCAAGCTGCCCGGCGATCTGCCGCATCTTTTCGCCAGCTATCACCCCAGCCAGCAAAATACGCAGACCGGCCGGCTCACGCCGGCGATGTTCGATGGCGTGCTGCGCCGTATCCGCCGCATCGTCGCAAGGGAAACAAAAAATCCGCGCCGTTGATCTGGTAGTATTCCCCTCATGAGCGAGAAGCTGACGGTAGGACTGCTGCAGCGGAAATGTTCCACCGATCCGGGCGCAAATTTTGCGCGCACAGTCGATGCCGTTCGCGAAGCGGCCAAACGCGGAGGCCAGATCATTTGCCTCGAGGAGCTGTTTCGTTCTCAATATTTTTGTCGCGAAGAAAATGCCGAGCGCTTCGATTTGGCCGAACCGATTCCCGGGCCAACTACCGAGGCGCTCAGCAAACTCGCGCGCGAGCTGAATGTGGTTATCATCGCGTCGATTTTCGAGCGCCGCGCCGCCGGGCTCTATCACAACACCGCCGCCGTGCTCGATGCCGATGGCGCGCTGCTCGGGCTCTACCGCAAGATGCACATTCCCGACGATCCGCTCTACTACGAGAAGTTCTATTTCACGCCGGGCGACCTCGGCTTCCCCAACTTCGACACGCGCTACGGCAGGATTGGCGTGCTGGTCTGCTGGGACCAGTGGTATCCCGAAGGCGCGCGGCTCTCGAGCCTGCGCGGCGCGAACATTCTTTTTTATCCCACGGCCATCGGCTGGCATCCTGCGGAAAAGGCGCAGTTCGGCGCGGCGCAGCTCGACGCCTGGCGCACGATCCAGCGTTCCCACGCCATCGCCAACGGGATTTTTGTCGCCGCAGTGAACCGCGTGGGCTTCGAGGGGCCGCCGGAGAGCGGCTTGGAATTCTGGGGATCTTCGTTTGTGGCCGATCCTTTCGGGCAGATCATCGCCGAAGCCTCCCGCGACAAAGAGGAAACGCTGGTCGTGGAATGCGACCTGCGCCGCATGGAGGAAGTGCGCCGTAACTGGCCCTTCCTGCGCGATCGCCGCACCGACGCTTACGCGCCGCTGCTCGAGCGGTGGCTCGGTTGAAATCGCGGAGCACGAAAGCTTCTGCGCCTCGCGGACCGCAGCTCCGCGAGCGCGCCCCGCACGAACGCGCGCCCCGCGAGCCCGTGCGGCGCACGCCCGCTCGTGGCGAGCCTGCGCCCACAGCACTCGGTTACCGCATGCCCGCCGAGTGGGAGCCGCACGAAGCCACCTGGCTCGCCTGGCCCCACGAACGCACCGACTGGCCCGGCAAATTCGCGCCGATTCCCTGGGTCTATGCCGATATCGTGCGGCATCTGGCGCGCGTGGAACGCGTGCGCATTCTGGTGCAGGATCGCGCCGAAGAGCGCGTCGCGCGCCGCGTTTTGCAAAAGAGCGGCGCGGATCTCGCCGCCGTGGATTTTTTCATCGCGCCGACCAATCGCGGGTGGACGCGCGATTTCGGAACAATTTTTGTTAAAAAATGCGCCGCCGCTGGCGGCACTCCAGGTTCTACCGGCGTCGCCGCCACGAAGTGGCGCTTCAACGCCTGGGCCAAGTACGACGACTGGCAGAAAGACAACGCCGCCATGAAGCGCATTCTGCCCAAGCTGAAAATGCCCGTCTGGGAGCCGCGGTATCAGGGCCGACCGGTTGTGCTCGAAGGCGGCAGCATCGAAGTCAACGGCGTCGGATCGCTGCTCACCACCGAAGAATGCCTGCTCAGCACCGAGCAGGCGCGAAATCCCGGCTTCGAGCGCGCCGATTGGGAGGCCATTTTCCGCGATTATCTGGGCGCGACGAATATTCTCTGGCTTGCCCGCGGCATCGCCGGTGACGATACGCACGGCCACGTCGACGATCTGGCGCGCTTTGTCAATCCCACGACCGTGGTGACGGTCATTGAGGCGGATCGCTCCGAGGCCAACTACGAGCGGTTGCAGGAGAATCTCGCGCGGCTGCGCGAGATGAAAGATCAGGACGGCCGCCCGCTGCGCATCGAAACCCTGCCCATGCCGCAGCCGGTATGGTTCGATGGACAGCGGCTTCCCGCAAGCTACGCGAACTTCTACGTCGCCAATAAAATCGTGCTGGTTCCCACGTTCAGCGATGCGAACGATCGCGCCGCGGTCAATACTCTGGCTGCGCTATTCCCGGATCGCGAAGTGATCGGCATCGCCGCGCGCGATCTGGTCCTCGGCTTGGGCACCTTGCACTGCATGACCCAGCAGCAACCGGCAGCTAGACAGGGGGCGCGGCCTTAGCCGCGACATTTTATAGCGCCTCCATTCAGGGCGGCACACGCACAAAAACCTCTCATTCCGTGGAGTCCGCCACGATCAGTTGGTTGCGTCCGGAAAGCTGTTGCGCGGCGGACGACGAGGAACCTGCCGTTTTGGCTTTCTTAAAAGCAGATCCCTCGGGCAAAAGCCAGCCCTCGGGATGACAGCCGAAAAGACCCTGCCGCCTAGCGCTTGTGGGTCATCGCGTAGTCGATGGCGAATTGCTTGAGCTTGGGACTGTTCATGCCCAGGTCGGTGGCTTCTTTGGCGGCGCGGTCGACGTCCCAATGATCCACGACCATGCGCTTGATGAACCACATGGTGGCCGCGCGCCCGCCGCCTGCGCAGTGAATGAACGCCGGTTCGGTGCCCTTCGTGATGATCGCGTCGAGGAACTTGTCCGCCGCGGCGGGATCAGGGTTCATGGCGTTGAAAGGAATACTGTAGTAGCGCAGGCCCACGGCTTTCGCCGCCTCGCCCTCGCCTTCAATGTTTGCGCCCTCCTCGGTCGGCTCGCGCAGATTGATGATGGACACAAAGCCCATCTGCTTGATCTGCGGCACCACTTCCGGCTTGATGGCCCCGGTGCATGCCACGACGCTCTGGATTCGATGGAAATTGGTGATGCCGTCAAGGTTGTCCTTGGTGACTTCCTGGGCCCGCGCCGGCGCCACCCACGAAGCCGCCAGCAAACCCGCCGCCATCAGGAAATGCGCTCTCATGCTCATCCTCCTCGACTAGATTCCGTTAGCTTAATTTGCCCACGCTGATCATAACACTTTGCCGATTTTCCAGTCTTTTCCTGCCAGAAGGTGTGACCGTCTGCCTTTCAGAGGCCAGTTCGACCAGAATGATGGGGGCTGCGGCGCGAAAGTACCGCTGCCGAGCAGAGCGGCCACGGTTTGACTCGGGGCGGGCAGGCAACTATTCTGGAACGATCGGGCATCTCGGACGACCAGGAACTTTTCCGGAGGCCGCCATGCGGAGAACAGCAGCTTTGCTCATTCTTTTTGGCCTGATCATTCTGGCTGCGGGACTCATCCTCTTCCCCGGCATCTTCCCGCCGGGCAGTGCGGCACG
>DASPYR010000072.1:0-3255 GCA_035636675.1 Rugosimonospora sp.
TTACTTCGCCCTGTTCACAGGCAAAGAGCTTCTCGAGAAAGCATCTCGAAGCGCAGCAGAATCGCGCTAGTCTTCAGGTATGTCTAACATCGGAGCCCACCCGCTCAGGGCCTATCGTGAGACGAGGCGCCCCTCATCACCGGAGTAATTTTCGCCAGCTCTTTTGCAAATAGCGGATTTTCTGGAAATTCCCTCGTCAGCTCCTGAAGTTCCCGCCGCGCCAGATCGGAATTTCTTTCTCGCAGCGCGGCCAGCGCCAGCATCAATCTAGCGAATGGACGCAGGTAATGCGCATGCTCGCTCGAAGCCGCGCGCGCGAGTTGCTGCATGCCCAGCGCCTTGTCGCCGTGGACACCGCCCATCCACAGCATGGCTCGCTTATATGACGGCATACACCCAATGATGTAGTTAGCGGCGCCGAGCGCAACGTAGGCGTCGTCTGTATCCGGCGCCACACGAAGCAGGATGCGGGCATGGCGGTCCGCTTCGCGCAAGCTGCGCAGGCTTTCGATCTGGCGTCTTTGGATCAAAAAGAGATCGTTGGCTTGCATGCCGGCAATCAGCGTCAAAGCGAAGAGCGCATTCGGGTCCTTCGGTTGTTTCGCCAGGCGTCCGCGGGCCAGGCTTTCGGCGCGATGCACGGCGGAGGCAAATTGCCGTTCGAGCGGCGCGTCAGGCTTTTCCTTAATCCCGCCAAGCAAGCGTTTGTCATCGAGGAAAAATTCCGAGGTAAGCACGCCCTTGCGATAGAACTCCTCGAAGAGATCGGAAGCCGCTTCGAAGGCAGGCCCGAGAGGCTCGGAAGGCCGCGCCTGCTCCCATTTCGCAAAACGCTCCCGCGCCTGATCGAATTTCAGCTCATAGAGGAGCCGAAATCCGGCGCCCAGCTCCGGATCGCTCGTGACGTTTAGCCCAGCGGGTGTTCTTTCCCCGCCTGCAGTTGGCCATCGAGCTCGAGCCGTAGCGTTCGGCAGCGGAGCCGTCATACACACGGCGAGCAACAATGAGCAGGCGCCTCGGCCCGACCGGCGATTTGAGCTGGAGCGCAATAACTTGCATCGCCCGCCCAGCTTGCCGCGGCTGTCTCTCTCGGCGCTCATAAGCAATGCTCGCATAAGCGAGTTAGATGCCTAGGCTAGGGATGTGTTGCCGGAGTATTTCGGAGGTCTCAGTGGCTTCGCGCAGGGCGGCTAGTGGATTCAAGCGGGTTGGGAAGCTGCCTACGACTTCGATCACTCGGAGCCGTCGTCCCCGCAGCGGCTCCCAACCCGCGCACTATGATCGCTGGCAGGATGAAGTCCCGCCCATGGATCGCAAGCCCCAAAAAGAGGGTACCGGCGTTTTAGTACGAAAGATACAGTGCAGCGGGCTTGCGTCTATTTGCGAGAGCCGCTCCGTGCTGTGAAATGAGTTAAACGCAGCGTCACAGTAACCACGCTGCCGGAACGGACCCACACATTGTGCTCCCACTCGGAGGTCATCCCTAAACCTTGGGCGCGCACCTCGTATAGGCCTTGGCTAATGCCGGCGATCCGGAACCGCCCGCTCCCATTCGTGCGCACAGCGTGCGGCGCCCTGCCGTCCGCTGTTTGCCAGAAGACCTCCGCAAAGGCCACAGGAGTACCTCTGCCGCTGAGCACAACTCCATCCAGGATGCCTTCCGTAGTTGCGCCGTATGCAAATGCTGCGAGCGACAGTAGAGCAAAGGCTAGCGCGGCAAAACCAGGTTTTCGCATGGTAGACCTCGAACCTGCCCGTTACGCTCATTTTATCCTGCCTGAGCAAAGCACCACTCACTCATGGGACCAAAACGTCAACTGTCCGCACGGCCACCGGCGTTTCTAGCGACTCAGCCGAAGGAGTTGCAGACACTGCCGCATCTCGGTATTGTGGCGCGTTCTCGTCGCCGCAGCTTCCCGGGAGGTTCCATGCCGCGCTATCTATCTCTCCACACGCTCGCTTGCCTGACGCGCCAGGGCGCTGCCCAACTGACCCAACGCATATTTTCTTCGGGGAGCGTCAAAGCGCGTCGCGTGCAGCTGAATATGATGGAAGGAAAGATGCTTGTCGAATTCGAAGCGTCGGATCGGGATACCGTCCGAGCGTGGCTCGAAGCCGAAGGATTTCACTACGAGTGGCTGATGCGCATCGAGTTCGAATCCGAATCGGGCGCGCTCGTTACTATATCCTGACGAGGAATACGATTTAATTCTGATTCGCGAAGATGCTGGGATGTTCGCGCCGGATCACGGCTAGAGCTTCTTCCGGCGGCCCCACGCGCAGGTAGT
This sequence comes from Rugosimonospora sp., assembly GCA_035636675.1. GTDB lineage: Bacteria > Acidobacteriota > Terriglobia > Acidiferrales > UBA7541 > Palsa-189. The sequence continues at coordinate 2,289 of DASPYR010000072.1, forward strand.
CCGTGTATTCCATCCGTTCGTGCACGTTCAGGCTAAAAATAAATTTTCGCCCGTCGAAATCATAGGAATAGTGCGTCGGCATCCAGACGTTGGGGGCAACTTCGCGCTGCTCGAAAGTGAATTGTCCGCCGCGGTAGAGCTTGGCAATGATTCCCGCGCCCCAGGAGACATCGTCGGTCAGTTCCGCTTCGGCCCGGATCAGCTGCCCGCTGGATTCATCCACCCACGCTGTGCCCCTGCTGTGCGCGTAGAGCGCGGCAAATCGTGCTGACGACCGATAAGTCGGATCGGGCGCGAAATTCAGTTTTACCGCCGGACGGCCGTTAATCGAGACGCGCCCCGCCCACCGGAAAACAAACGCCTTGCCGATCGCAGTGACCATATCGGCTCGCTCGCGCCTGTGCCGTTCTGTCTCGAAGAAATTGCCGACGTGGGGGTACCGCCCGTGGGCCTCGGCAAGAAGAGCCTGCGCAACGCCATGCCATTGCTCCTCAAGATAGGCGGCATCGCTCGTCTTGCCATTGCGTTCAAGTTCTACGCGAATGATTCCCTGGCCCGCTGGGATCACCCTGGAAACGACATCTCTGTCGGGCTCTTTGCCGTTTCCGTGGAACAAAGAATGTTCGGTACGGGCGTACTGATCCAGCATGAGGTCATTATGGCGTTGGTTCTCCAGGGCACGATCGACCAGGTCGTGAATCTGCTGCGCGGTAAGTGGGGTTTCGGAGTGTTTCCCGTCGCCATCCACCTCGCCTAAAAGCAGGCCGCTGGGCCACGCCGCCGATAGGGTCATGCCGGCTGCCAGAATGGCCAGCAAGCCGAAGCCGACCTGTATGCGCTGTCGCATCCTAATCCTCACCGGGCGAGGTCCCGGTGCCTGGCTGGGCCCTGAACGGAGTAGATCCATTATCTCATTAAGCTGCTCGGACCGAAACCACCCGAGCCCACGCTGTGCCAGGAGTCCAAA
>DASPYR010000073.1:0-16586 GCA_035636675.1 Rugosimonospora sp.
ATCGTCAGTCCGCTGGTGCAGGGCCGGCTGCAGAAGCTGCTGGTGGACGAAGGGTCGGAAGTGAAGGCGGGGCAACTGATCGCGGAGATCGATCCAACCGAACTCAAAACGGTGCGAGATTCGGCGACACAAAATATCCGCACGCTGCAGGCGCGGTTATTGCAGGCCAATACCACGCTGGCCATGAATGACCGGCAGACCGCGGCGGCAGTGCAGCAGGCGGAAGCCTCGCTGACGGCCGCTCGCGCCCAACTGGAACAAGCGAAAGCTACCCTAGCCCTGAATGACGTCACCTACAAACGCAATCAAGGACTATTTCAAGGCGGGGCCATTGCCGCGCAGGACCGCGACACGGCCGAGTCCAACTATCTTGCTTCGCAGGCGAACGTGAAAGCGCTCGAGGAACAGATCAAGGCGGCCGAGGCGCAACTCGAGGCGGCGCGAGCCAATCGCCAGCAAGTGGACGTACAGCAGGCCGACATAGCCGCCACGCGGGCGCAATTGGCGCAGGCCTCGGCGCAACGCGATCAGGCAGATACGCAACTGGGCTACACGAAAATTGATGCACCCATCAGCGGCATCGTCTCGGTTCGCGTGGCTCGCCAAGGCGAGGTGGTGCAAGCCGGAGGGCCCGTCGTCACCGTCCTGGACGTAGACCACTTGTGGGTGCAGGCCGACGTGGAAGAGACTTACATCGACCAGATCGGTTTTGGGCAAAAGCTACAGGTGCGGTTGCCCTCCGGCAATACCATCGAGGGAACCGTCTTTTTCAAGGGCGTGGAAAGCGATTTCGCCACGCAGCGAGACGTCAGCCGGACCAAACGCGATATTAAAGCGTTCACCATCAAAGTTGCCGTTCCCAATCAGGACCGGCGCCTGTTCGCGGGGATGACCGCATACGTGCTGCTGCCCCAGCCACCCAGGGAGCGCCGTTGGTTCCACTTCTAGCGGAAAAGGACGCCGTGATGCTGGCGATCGAAGTGGATGGGTTGACGAAACGCTTCGGCACCTTCGTGGCCGTGGACCACGTTCATTTCACCGTGGAAGAGGGCGAAATCTTTGGCTTGTTGGGACCGAACGGCGCGGGGAAAACAACGTTGATTCGCATGCTCACCACGCTCACACCCCCTACGGAAGGCTCGGCGCGCGTGGCCGGACATGACGTGCGAAGAGACGCGGACGGGGTGCGCAATTCCATCGGCGTCATTCCCCAGGCGCTCACTTCCGATCCGGAATTGACCGCGGAAGAAAATCTGTTGATTCACGCCAAGCTCTATGGAGTGCCCGCCAACCGGCGCACCAAGCTCATCCGCGACCTGCTGGAAGCCGTGGACCTGACGCGATTCGCCAAGGCCCTGGTGGGAACATTCTCCGGCGGCATGCGCCGGCGCCTGGAGATCGCGCGCGGCCTGGTGCACTCGCCGAAGATTCTCTTTCTCGATGAGCCGACCACGGGTCTCGATCCGGTCTCGCGAACCAACGTCTGGGAGATGATCGACAAGCTGCAGGAGAGCTCGCACTTAACGATCCTGCTGACGACACACTATATGGACGAGGCGGACAAGCTTTGCGATCGCATCGCCATCGTGGACCACGGCAAACTGGCGGCATTGGATACGCCGACGCAGTTGAAGGACAGCATTCCCGGCAACGACGTGGTGGAGGCGGAGTTTGCCCATGAGCCGCCCCATTGGCAAGAGACGCTGAAGGCCTTGCCGAAGGTGGTTAGCGTAACGGAGCGCGACGGAGTAACACACATCTCCTCGCACAGCGGTCCGGACACGGTGGGCGCCCTGATGGAGGCCGCGCGCAAGGCCGGCGTTACCGTGAAGCGCGTCACCGTGCAGGGCACGACGCTGGACGACGTGTTTCTGCACTACACCGGCCGCCAACTCCGCGACGAAGTAGGGGCCGGAGCGCGGCTGGACATCAAGCATTTATACAAATGAGGGCACCTGTACAAATGAGGCCTGACCAGCAGGAGCGACGGAGATGAAGCTTTATCGAGTGCAGGCCATCATCGAACGCGACATGCGCAAGTTTTTCCGCAGTCCCGCGTTGATGATGACCTCCATGGTCTTCCCGCTGATGCAGCTCATCGTCTTGGGCTATGCCTTCGGCGGGAAAATCAAAAACGTGCGCCTGGCCCTGGTGGACGAGGACCGCAGCGCCGAATCCCGGGTTCTGCGCGGGCGGCTGAACGCGATTGTCCAGGGCCCGCAAACCTTCCGCACCTCCGAATACCGCAATCTGCCCGACGCCATGACCGATCTGCGGGCCGGCTTCGTGAAGGCTGTTCTGGACATTCCGCCGGACTTCTCCGAGCGCGTGCTGCGCAATGAAAAGCCGCGGCTGGCCTTCATCGAAGACAACACGGACAACTTTACGGCCAGCGGGATTTTGGAACGCATCCAAGAGATTCAGACCAGTCTGAACGGGCCGGTGTTGCCGCCTTTGCAGCCCGGAGAATCGCTGGCAGCCAGCATGAGCGGAATGTTCAGCCCCGAGCGGCTGCCGGGAAAAATCGAAATCCAAACCGTGGAAGTCTATCCCTATATCGAATACATCAAGTATCTGCTGGCGGGATCCATCTCCATTTCGATTTTCGTGGTGGCCATGATCGGCGGCGGCATCGTCTTCATCGACGACAAAGCGCGCGGGCTGCACGAAGGCTATCTGGCGACGCCTTTGAGCAAAGCGGATCTCGTCCTGGGCCTGGTCTCTTCCGGCGCCATCAAGGGGCTGATGGCCGGATTCACCATCACCATCATCGGCGGCTTGATCGCCGGCATCGAGCGGCTGTGGGACCCGGTGCGGCTGGTGTATCTGGTGATCGTCCTGGGGGTAACGGCGCTGGCGATGATCAGCTTCATGTTTTTGCTGATGGTCCGAGTGAGCGATCCGCTCGTGCCGCGCGCCATCTTCGGCGTGCTCAATACCCTGCTCTACTTTCCTTCGGGGGCCATTTACCCGACAGAGGGGTTTCCCGTGTGGCTGAGATGGATCTCCGTGATCGATCCATTCACTTACGCCGTGCACGCGCTGAAGAATCTTTTGCTCAAGAATACCGGCTTCGAGGGGATCTATCTGGATGTGGGAATTCTGTCCGCATTCGCTATCGTTCTCATCAGCGGATGTATCGCGCTCTTCAAGCGCCAGATCTAGCGCGACTTTGTGAAGCGGCAAAAGCTCATCCTGTAGGTGACTTTTGCCGCGGCATTCCCGCAAATACGTCGGCGATCCAGAAAGGTGTGGACCAAGGCAAATGAGCAAACTCGCAAAGTTCACAGCCCGAATGGGCAGTTACGCGGCGATATGGGCATTCGCACTGTGCCTATTCACCGGCTCGGCTTACGCGCAATTCGGCGCGGCAGCCGCTCAGTCGCAGCAAGGCTCGCAGGCGAATCCGCTGCCGCTTTCCGGACGCAGCGGCGCGAGTGGCGGGGTGGCAGCAACTCAGACGGCCATACCGGGAACCACCACGAGCGTGAATACACTGAATCCCACCATTCAAGTTTCCGGGGCTTACTCGGGAAGTGCCAACAGCACGGCGACGAGGCCTTTTTCCGGCAAACTCTCTCTCCAAGAGGCCGTGGAGCGAGCCATCGAGTACAACCTTGGAGCCGTAGGCATGATGCAAGCGGTGCGTCAGGTCCACGGCCAAACCAGGGTTGCGCGCAGTGCCTTGCTTCCGAATGTGAACGGAGACTTTTCAGAAACAGACGAAAGCGTGAACCTGGCCGCGCTGGGCGTGCGTTTCGGCTTCCCGGGCTTCAGCATACCGACGGTGGTGGGGCCATTCAATTACATGGACCTGCGCGCGCGGCTCACGCAGACGGTGGCCGATTTTACCGCGCTGAATAATTACCGTGCCGCTCAGGAGAGCTTGCGCGCCACGCAACTCTCAGCGCAGGATGCCCGCGACCTGGTGGTCCTGGCAACGGGCGGCGCTTACCTGCAAGTGATCGCGGCGAAGGCGCGCGTGCAGTCCGCGCAGGCGCAACTCGAGACGGCCAACGCCGTTTTCCAGCAGACGCAGATGCAGCTTCAGTTCGGCAAAGTCCCGCAGATTGACGTGAATCGCAGCCAGGTGGAGGTCCTGACGCGACAACAGCGCCTGGTTTCCTTGCAAAATGACGTTGCCAAACAAAAAATCAATCTGGCGCGTCTCACGGGCCTGCCGCCAAACGAGCAGTACGACATCTCCGATGAGGTTCCCTTCGCAGCGGCGCCGGCAATCAGCCTGGAAGACGCGGTGAAGCAAGCCTTGGACCAGCGTGCCGACTTGAAAGCGGCGGAGGCCCAGGTGCGCGCGGCGGAACGCGCGCTCACCGCGGCGCGCGATGAACGCTATCCCACGCTTTCCGTCAGCGCCGATTATGGGGAGATCGGAACCAATCCCGGGCAGGCGCACGCGACGTTCACGGCCGTAGCCACGCTTACCGTGCCGATCTGGCGAGGCGGCCGCGCCGCGGGAGACATCGAAGAAGCCGACGCGGCGCTGCAGCAGCGCCGGGCAGAACTGGAAGATCAGAAAAGCCAGATCGAAAGCGAAGTGCGCAACGCGTATCTGGATTTGCAGGCCGCCTCGAGCCAGGTGCAAGTGGCTCAACAGAATCTGGAAGTCACGCGACAGACGCTGGCGCAAGAGCGGCAGCGCTTGGAGGCCGGCGTGAGCAATGACGTGGTGGTCACGCAAGCACAGGAATCCGTGGCCAGCGCGGAACTTGATTACATCAACAGCGTCTTTGCGCACAACGTGGCCAAACTGAGCCTGGCGCGCGGCATCGGCAATGCGCCGCAGAGCTTGCGCCAATTCCTGAAGTTTCCGTGACCGCCTTTTGATCGCCAAGGAAGAAGCAGATCCCTCGGCCTTTGTTACGCGCCAAAAGCGCCGTGATTGCCACGGCCTTTTGGCGCCCGACAACGCCAATTGCAAAGTCGCTCGGGATGACAGCTCTAGGAGCGTTCAATACGAATCGAGTTCACTTCCCGCTGCTGGCAAGGTCCGCCTTCGATGCCGCTTCGTCCTTATGCGGCGTAATCTTATCGGGATCGATGCGCACCATGAGGTAGGTGATGTGATCGTCGATTTTGGTAAACCAGTGCCCAGTGCCTGCGGGAATGATGACCACGTCGCCGGCCTTGAGTTGATGCGTGACGCCATCACGAATCGAGGCAGAATTGCTGCCGGGCCCGTTTAACATCTTGACGGCGCGATCGTCGGCCGGTCTCCGCTTCGTGCCAACGAGATCCGGTCCGGTGACGAGCGTTGCCGAGCCGTCGATGACGTGATAGACCTCACTCACCTGGTCGTGCTCGGCGACGGAATCGGGCGCCGGCGCCGTAAGTTTGCCGCGATAGACGAGACCGACGTCGACATTGGTCTTCCCAGCGTCAACGGCGCGAATCTGCTGATCGATCAATTTGTCGGCGATGGCCCTCTTCGCATAGGCCTGAATTTCCTGATTCGGAATGTAGGTAGCAGGACACTTGTTGCAGGTAGGCCGGACATCCTGTGCCGCGAGTACGGAGGACGCCAGCAGAAGCATGAGACCGCCGAGCGTTGCTTTGAACATGTTGATCTCCTTCCCGTCAGGTCGGTGGCAGAGGATTGTAGCGCACGTCCGGTCCAGCCTGCAGCAAAAGCAACAGGGTATGCAGCGCCAGGCAGCGCAGATCTTCGATTTTCTTCCCGGGCTCGCAGCACCCGCCCGGCGCCACGGCGTCATAAGTTGCAAGCCGGGCGATCTGCCCCGCGCTGACCATGCGGGAACGCCTTCAAAGGCGTGAAGCCCACGGCTGCGTCGAGCGACAGAAACATCACTTCCTTCTGATCCGCAGGCGGATTCTGAATTATGCTTACAGTTCGCCCTGGTGTGCCGGCGCGAGCCGGATTGAATGCATTCGCAGGCAAATGTCGCCATGACAAATCGGTTGCTGACTGTCACGCACCTGAACGTCGGCTTCGAGAATCGTGAAGTCATTCATGACTTGAGCTTCGAGGTGCAGGAGGGCGATTGCGTCGCGATTATAGGACCGAACGGCGCTGGAAAGACCGTTCTGCTCAAAGCGCTGCTAAAGCTGATTCCCTATCGCGGAGAGATTCGCTGGAGCCCTGAGGCTCGGCTGGGATACGTTCCGCAGAAGGTTGCGGCGGACCGGCAGTTACCCCTCAGCGCGAAGGACCTGCTCACCGCAAAAGCCAGATTCCTAAACTTGCCGGCGACGGAATTGCGGGAGGTTTCAGCCGAGCTTAGTCTCACGAATGAGCTTCTAGGCACAAGCATCGGGGCCTTATCGGGAGGGCAATTTCAAAAAGTGTTGATTGCCTTTGCCCTTTTGGGAAGGCCGAACGTATTGCTTTTTGACGAGCCGACGGCCAGCCTCGACGAACTCACGGAAGAACGCATCTACGAACTGCTGCACTCGTTGCAAAAAGACCGCGGGATGACGATTCTGCTGGTGTCGCATGACCTGAGCATCGTCTTTCGAAATGCGAACATGGTCCTGTGCCTGAGCAAAGGCAAGACGTGCATGGGTCCGCCCAAGGAGATTCTCACACCAGCGATGCTGCAGGAGTTGTACGCCTCACCACCGCAATACTATCAACATGTCCACGAGCGCGAGCGAGAGCGCGATTCGCGAATCGCGGAGGGGCGCGAAAAATGGTGAGGGACCAGGGCCTGCTGCTCGTGCTTGCGCTGTTCTTTTCGCTGGCTGCCGGCCTGGTGGGATGTATCGCGCTGATGAGACGCATGCTTCTCGCAGGCGACGTGATCTCGCATTTGGCGCTCCCTGGACTCGGACTCGCTTTTGCTTTCAAACTAAATCCGCTGATGGGCGGCGCCGCGACGTTGTTTCTGGGGACGTTCCTGGTTTGGCAGCTTCAGAAAAAGACCGGCTTGGCCACCGAAGCCGCCATAGGCGTGGTCTTTGCGGCAGCCCTGGCCATCGGAGCTGCCGTTACACCGAGGGAGGACCTGGCCCAATCTCTCTTCGGCCAGCTAGAAAGGATTTCGCTGACCGGTTTTTTTCTAGGTTCGGCCGCCGTCTTATTTGTAATCCTGTGCATTTTTCTCCTGAGGGATCAATTGTCGCTCAGCATTTTCTCCGCAGACCTGGCCGCCGCGACCGGCGTGCGTATCGCCCGCCTCGACCTCTACTTTCTCCTCCTCTTCAGCCTGACGGTGCTCGTAGGACTTCGCTTCATGGGCGCGCTGCTGGCGAGTGCCTTGATCATCGTGCCTTCAGCGACGGCCCGGCAGCTAACGAATAAGCTCTCGCGCTTCTTTCTTCTCGCAGTAGTGGCTGGCCTGCTGTCGGTGACGGCAGGGTTTCTTTTGAATGCTTTGGTATTCCAATTCTCTACCGCCGGACCCACGATCGCGGTCCTCTCGGCGGTGCTATTTAGCTTAAGTCTGCTCGGGAGGGCCAGATGAAAGGCGATGCGCGCCTAAGCTGTGTTGCCGCGGGCGCGCCCGCTGTGCAGCGTCGCGATTCCGGCGCTCCAAGACTCGAAAGCAACTTCGCAAAAACCGGTTCGCTTCATCAATTCCACAAGCTCACTCGGATCTGGAAAACGCGCCACCGATTCCGGCAGATAGCTGTAGGCTTGCGCGTGGCCTGAAACCACAGCGCCCACCGCCGGAAGCACGCGCTTAAAATAGAAGTTGAAAAGATGGCGGAAGAGCGCGCCGCGCGGTTCCGCGAATTCGAGAATTGCCAGCGAGCCGCCGGGTGCGAGGATACGCCGCAATTCACGGAGTCCGGCCGCGTAGTTCGCCAGGTTGCGGAATCCAAAGGCGGTGGCCACCAGATCGAACGTAGCGCCGGGAAAAGGAAGCGACAGTGCATCCGCTTCCAGGAATTCGAGCCGGCGACGAGCACCCCCGGCGGCCTTTTCCCGCGCGCGCACGAGCATAGGGTGAGCAAAATCCGCGCCCACCAGCGAGGCGGGTTCGGAACTGGCGGAAGTGATCGGCGCGTTCGCCAGAGCCAGCGCGAGGTCTCCTGTCCCACAGCAGACGTCGAGAACGCGGGCGTCAGGTCGCGCGAGGATGTGCGCAAAGCGGCGCGCCAAGCGCTTCCGCCACATTACATCGAAGCGCAGAGAGAGAAGATGATTCAGCAGGTCGTAACGCGGCGCGATGCGGCTAAACATTTCCCGCACCTCACGCGAGGCGGCGGTCTCGTCGTGGGTTCCTGACGGGCGCGTGCCGGACAAGCGGGCGCGACTGGAACCGGGTGGGTTCATGGTCGGATTATGTTTGCCGGCCGAGATGGCCGAGAACTTCAACCACCAGCTTAGGCGCAACGGGGCCAAAGGTTTCGGCGCTGCCGATTTTGCGGCTCAAGACCAAGCGCAACTTGCCCCCGCGCGTCTTCTTATCCGCATGCATGATCTTCAGCAGTCGCGAGAGTGTTGTGTTTGGTAAAGCAGGAAGCGGACCGAGACGGCGCACGAGTCGCTCAATTCGGGCGGCGCTCTCGGGCGCCAGCAGGCCCATGCGTGCGGCCAGCCGGGATGCGGCAATCATTCCCCAACCGACGGCTTCACCGTGCAGATACTGGCGATAGGCCGTGGCCGTTTCAAAGGCATGGGCGAAAGTATGGCCGAAATTGAGGATTTCGCGCAGCCCGGATTCGCGTTCATCGCGGCTGACCACTTTAGCCTTGGCCTGAATGCAGCGAGGGATCACGAAATCCAGAGCTCTGGCGTCGCGATTCGCGAGCGCCTGGAGTGAATTTTCGAGAAACGCAAACAGGCGCTCGTCCGCGATCACCCCGTATTTAATTACTTCGTACAATCCCGAGCGGAACTCCCGAGGAGGCAGCGTCGAGAGCGTCACACGATCCGCGAGCACAAGGCGGGGAGAGTAAAACGCGCCAACCAGGTTCTTCCCTTCCGGCAGATTGACACCGGTCTTGCCGCCGATGGCGCTATCGACCTGCGCGACAACCGTTGTGGGTATGTGGACAAGCCCGACGCCGCGTAGGTAGCTGGCGGCGACGAATCCGGCTACATCTCCGACAACGCCTCCGCCCGCGGCAACGAGCAGCGCGCGCCGATCCGCTCCGGCCCGCACTAATTCCCTGCAGACGCGTTCGACTGTGGAAATATCTTTGGATTTTTCGCGATCATCGAAAAGGACCGTATGCCGCAGGCCGGCGTTTCGCAATGCGCGTTCGAGCTTGCGGCGCCAATGCCGGGCGACGCGGGGCGAGCAAAGCAAAAAGACACCGGTATTCTTGCCGAGGGATTTGATTCGGTGCCCGGCGCCGGACAACGCGCCTGCGCCATAAACGACTTCGTAGCGACCGTTCTCCGAATCTATGGCAACGCGCCGCGGACTCACGGAAGCTGGGCGGCGCCGGGGCGAGCAAACTTTTGCTCGAGCTGCGGGACGACCGCGATCAAGACGTGGCCCACAACAGCCAGGCTTCTGGGGCTGAGCTTGTCGAGCGTGTCTTGCGGGGTGTGCCAATACGGGATTTCCAGATCAATGATGTCCACGGAAGCGACGCTGCGTCGAACAAAAGGTATGTGGTCATCTTCGACGGCGGTTGCATTGGAAACAAAAATATCGCCGTATCCGAGCCGTGAGGCCGTGGACCAAACGAGGTCGGTAAGCCAGGAGGTCGAATTCGTATCGCGCTTGATGCGCAGGTCCCGGCTGCCAATCATATCCACCAACAGCACCGCCTTGGTGCGGGAGAGATCGCCGGAAAGCGCCATGCGGGCAGCCAGTTCGCGGCTGCCATAAGTGTTGTCGGGATCGTGCCATTGCAGGTTAAAAGCTTCTTCACCATCCAGAAAGGCGATCCATGTCGTAACCGCATTCTTTCGCGGGCACAGCAGCCGCGCCAGTTCCAGCATCACTCCAGTAGACGAACCGCTATCATCGGCGCCAACGAAATTCGGCAGGCGCTTGGTGTCGTAGTGCGTGAGGAAGAGCACAATGCCGGGAGAGGTCCCCGGAATTTTGACCAGAACATTTCTCATCTCCAGGTCGCCGAGCGGCGTCGGAGTATGGAAAGCCTCCGGGTCAACGGGGCAGCCGAAGGCCTTGAGCTGCCCGATGATGTAATCCTGGGCGCGATGATTGCCCTCGGTTCCGGCAGTGCGGGGGCCGATGGCTACTAGATCGGCGACGTGCTGAAAGGCCAGAAGGCCATCAAAGCCGCCGGTTTTGTCAGCTGGCGGAGCAGTTTGCTGCGGCTGAGGGGTAGAAGCGGGCGCCGCCGCAGCTTCGCTGGTCGCCTCAGGTGTGACGGCGCCCTTGCCGCCGCATGCGGCAAGGAAAAGCGAAGCGACAAAGAGAACCAGTATCCGTAGATGAAAAAGCTGCTTGGGCACGCTAGGTGGCTCCTTGGCGAGCGATCGCTTCGGCACGGCGCTTTCTGCGCACCACCGCGGCCGAAACGCCGATGCTCAGAAAGTAGAGCACGATCATGGGGGCCATAAAAACCAACATCGTGATTGCGTCAGGAGTGGGCGTAATGACCGCAGCCAGGATAGCGATGAGCAAGATGGCATAACGGAAGTTTTTCCAAAGGAACTGCGGCGTCACGATGCCGAAGAGCGACAGCAAAAATGCCAGCACCGGCAGTTCGAAGACGATACCGACGCCGAGGAGCACGTTCAGGACAAGATCGAAGTATTCGTTCACGCTAATCAGCGGAGTAAACGGGCCGCCAGTCTGAAAATTCACCAGAAACTTCAGCAAATACGGCAGGATTACGTAATAAGCAAACGCGATCCCGCATAGAAACAGGGCTACCGATGAGATCACAAAGCCCGCGACGGCCTTTTTCTCATTCCGATACAGCCCCGGCGCAACAAAGAGCCAAACCTGATAGAGAACATACGGCGAGGCAATCACAATCCCCAGGTACAGCCCCAAGGTAATGACTTGATAGAGATAACCGGCGGGATGCGTAAAAATCAGTTTGTCCTGCAGATTCGCGGCGCGCAGCGCATCGACCATCGGGCGGGCGACGAATTCGAGGAAATGCTTGGCGACGTAGATGCCGATAAACGTGCCCGCGACGATGGCCCCGCAAGCGTGGATCAGGCGCGTGCGCAGCTCGGTGAGATGTTCAAAAAACGACATCTTGCCGCCGTCTTCGGATTCAAGACGGCTAGGCGGGCTGGGATTCGCCATCGGCGGGTTTCTCGGGAACGGTGGCCGGCGCCGGAGCCGCTGGCACCGGGGCCGCTGGCGCCGCATCCGCCGGCGCCGGGGCCGCTGGCGGCGAGGCTTCCGCGGGCACGGCCCCCAGCAGTTCCGGATCGGTGGGTCGGTAAGGCGACGCTTCGGGCGTGCCCATTTGCTGCACTCGAGTGTGCCGCTCCATCTCGCGCATTTCATCTTCGATTTGGATACGGAAATCAGTGGTAATGCGGCGGAAATCCGCCATGACCTTGCCCAGGACACGCGCCACCTGAGGAAGCTTCTCCGGGCCTAGCACAATCAAGGCGATGAGGAAAATGACGACGAGATGAGGGATGCTGAGCATGCACTCGCTGTGAAGCCAAACTCAGCCTGAGAGCGTCCAAGCAGTAGTCGCACTGGTCAGGCGTTCCCGGCCGAAAAGAGGCTCTACGTCTGCATCATAGAGTAGCCCCGGAGGGGTGTCAAATCGGTTAAGAAAACCATGCTATACTGTGCGCCGAAAGCGAGGTTGGGATGAAAGGCGAGAGGCGTGGGGCTCTGCTCGTGTTGGGCGTATTGGTCGTATCTGCCGCGCTTGGCGGGATCTACGGGCCGTCGGTCCGCGCGACGGTGGCGGGAACGACCGACCTGCAGGAGTCCATAAAGAATTTCACCAAGGTGCTCTCGGCCGTCCAGCAGGAGTACGCGCTTCCGGTAGATACCGACCATGCTCTTTACGATGGAGCCATTCCTGGACTGCTGCGGGTGCTCGATCCGCATTCCACGTTTTTCGATCCGCGCCAGTACGCGCTCTTGCGCGAAGACCAGCGCGGTAAATACTACGGCGTAGGGATGAACGTTGGTCCGCAGGAAAACCACACCGTGGTTCTCGCTCCCATGCCGGGCTCGCCCGCCGCAAAAGCAGGCATTCGACCCGGCGACATCATTCAAAGTGTGGACGGCAAATCGTGCGAAGGGCTGACCACTTCCGAGGTCGCCGATTTGCTGAAAGGGCCGAAGGGGACCGTGGTCCACGTGAACATGGCGCGGGAAGGTTATTCCCAGCCGCTCAGCTTCACGATCACGCGGGATGAAATTCCGAAGCACTCGGTGGATGTGGCTTTTCAGGTGCGCCCTGGAACCGGCTACGTGCGGCTTTCCGCATTCAACGAAGAGACCGATACGGAACTTGCGGCGGCACTGAAGCAGCTCGACCTTGCCAATCTCGATGGATTGATTCTGGACCTGCGGGGCAATCCCGGAGGATTGCTGAACGAAGCGGTTTCGGTCTCCGACATGTTCCTGGATAAGAATCAGCTCATCGTGTCGCACCACGGGCGGGCTTCGCAGGAACGGCGCTATTACGCAGTTCGCGGCAATCGCGGAGTGCAGGTGCCGCTCGTCGTCCTGGTCAATGGCGGTTCCGCTTCCGCTTCTGAAATCGTGACCGGGGCCGTGCAGGATCACGATCGCGGGCTGGTGGTTGGCGAACAAACCTTCGGCAAGGGACTGGTACAAACAGTATCGCCTCTCAGTGAGAATACCGGGCTCGCGCTTACGACGGCCCGCTACTACACACCGAGCGGCCGGTTGATTCAGCGCGATTACAAAGACGTATCACTTTATGATTACCTCTACAATCACAAGAATCCGCAACCAACCGAAGTCAAACTGACCGACGGAGGCCGGCAGGTGTATGGCGGCGGGGGCATCACCCCGGACGTGGTTGTCAGCGAGCCAAAACTCAACGATTTCGAGCAACTGCTTTTGCGGCGCGATATTTTCTTCCCCTACCAGGGCCAGGGAGGCGTGGGCAGCTTCACCACTTATTTCCTGGGAACGAAGCCGGAGATCAGCAAGAATTTCGTGGTGACTGATAGCGTGCTGGCGCTCTTCCGCCGCGATCTGGACAAGGAAAAAATCTCCTATAGCGATGCCGACATGGAGCAGAACCTCGACTGGATCAAGCGCGAGATCAAGAAAGAAGTTTTCATGTCCGTATTTGGCCTTCCGGCTGGCTTCGAGGTAGATCTGCAGGATGATCCGCAGGTCCTTCGAGCCATCGAATCGATTCCGCCCGCCCGCGCGCTGTATCAGAACGTGCGCAAGGTGATGGCGCAACGCACCCTGGGCCAGCCCCTGCAATAATCCGGAAAAATTCCTCGCGCATAGCGGTTTTGGCGCGGCTGCGAGAGGCGCTAGCGGTGTCTCAGCAAAGCTCGTGTGGTTGGCCGCCGCGCGCGCTTGGTGTATAACGGCGGAACGCCGAACTCAAATGCCCGGCCGACGGGAGGAGGAAACCATGAAATATCTGCTTTCGTCAGCAGTTGTCGTCGCGCTTTTGCTCGGCAATGCATGCGTCGCGCGCGCCCAGACTGAAATCACTCTCCTGGCGCCGGGCCCCATGGGCAGGGAAACGATGGACAAGTTAATCGCGGGGTTCGAGAGCAAAACAGGCGACAAGGTCAAGGTGACCTACGGCCAGGGCAGCAGGGATACCCCGCCCTATGGAACCAGGCAGTTGGTGGCGCGCGGGCAGGCTTTGGACGTATCCATCATATTTGCACCCTACCCGCAAGCGGTCGCCTCGGGCAACGTCGACCCGAAAACCGCGACCACGCTGGCGAGACTTGTTCTGGGAGTCACCGTGAAAAAGGGCGCGCCCAAGCCGGACATCTCCACACCCGCGGCGGTGAAGCGGACGCTGCTGGCGGCGAAGTCCATCGTGATTGTGGACCCCGCGCAGGGGACCCTCGGAGGCGAGGCCATGGATGCCCTCAAGAAGCTCGGCCTCGCCGAGCAAGTGAAGCCGAAGATGAAAATCGTCGAAGGCAGCCAGGAAGCGGAGGCGGCGGTCGCCAAAGGTGAGGTCGAGCTTTTTTTGGGTCCCC
This sequence comes from Rugosimonospora sp., assembly GCA_035636675.1. GTDB lineage: Bacteria > Acidobacteriota > Terriglobia > Acidiferrales > UBA7541 > Palsa-189. The sequence continues at coordinate 14,051 of DASPYR010000073.1, forward strand.
AGGTCAGCGATACCCTCCGCGACGGCGTTGATCTTGTCGGGGGGCTGCCGAGGGGAGTTTCGACTCCGGTTGATGCTGTGGGGTTCGTTTCCACGAAGGCGAAAGATCCGAAAGCCGCCAAGGCGCTCTTGCAATACCTCAAATCACCCGAGGCGGAAGCGGCCTACAAAGCAGCCAGGATGGAACCGGCGCACTGAGCCGTTGCCCTTGTAATTGCGTGGGCTTGCGCCCAGGCTTGGGCGTTCTTTCTATTTCTTAACGCCGGTGGCCGCATCCTCATCGGCGGGACTACCGACCAGCTTCATATACTCAATGGCCTCCGACGGGATGCACATATACTCGTTAGAAAAGGGGACCGCAACCTTGGGGTTGTCCTGGCCGGCAATCCACCTGTAGTCGGCCTTGGCGATCACAAAAGGCGCGGTGTAGTAGGCCGGATCGTCCAATGTTTCGGTTACAGTCAAGTGGTTGTGGTCGGTACGCGTGTAGCGTTCGATCACGTGCGCATCGATGCTATGTGGATAGCCGCGGCGGTCGACCCAGGTTTTGTCGTCCATGCCCACGGTATCCACAACCAGTGTGTTGTTTCCCTCCCAGTGGCCCACCGAATATCCGAAATACATGGTGGAGGGCCCGCCCGTGTGGCCTACGTTCTTGGGGAGCGGCCGGCCGTCCGTCCAGACTTCGCGCCAAACTTTTGCGTAGTTTTCCAGGATCACGATGCGATCAGGCATGGTGGCGAACCCAATTTCTCTTATTTCGTTATTGACGATGCGCGGCATGCCGAGCGGGTCACATGTTTTCCAGGGGTCGTTTGACGTCGCGCTAAACGGATCTGGGATATTGAGCTTTAATTTCGCTTGCCCTTCAGCCGTCATGGGCGGAATCCGGTTGTTCAGTTCCGGTTCGCCGGGCCCTAGCCAAGTCCCATTGAGATCGTGCACAGGCGCCGGCCCCCCGGTGTCTTCGCCTGGTTTGGGCGGGTGGTTCTGATTCGCAGGCTCCTGGGCCGCTGCAACCACGGACCAGACCGCGAAAAATGCGAGCAGACCAGCCGTTGAGTACTTGGAAAGAAGTTTCATTTCAGCACTCCCGTTGCGGCTCTTACTCTTTGTTGGTCGTCTTACGCCCGTCGGGGCGGCAAGCTGCCGCCTCATCTCCGCCGGGTCCGAACTCCTTATCGCACTGAGATGCCCGATCGCCTTCCAGCTCCCCACTGCCGAAAACCGTGCCATTGGCGAGCACCACCTTGCCCGTACGCCCGATATGCGCGCCATTCTTGACCTGATACATGTAAACGGTGATTACGTCCCCAGGCTGAACTGCATTCTTGGTCCAGCCCGTGGTGCTAACCGCGGAGGCCGCACCCCCTTCCACAACCCAATGTTCGATGTTCCCCTTATCATCCTTTACATCAAACAAAACTAAGGTGTGGGGGTTGCCCCAATTGACTTTTGTAACGGTGGCGTTCTTCAAGACGACTAGCTTAGTGTTGTCGTACGCCGCACTCCCGTGATGCGCGAAGATCGGACTGCAAAGCGCCAGGAGACCCACAACCAAGGCCAAAGACGTTAGTAGCTTAGCTTTCATGTGACGCTCCTCTGGACAAACTACCGCCAATGCTAACTCCGTGTACCATATTTTCGATAGCACCACAATTAAGGATTTTCCCAGGCCGCTGCCTCATCCAACCGCGGTCCCCGTGCACGACAACCAAAGTAAGGACCGCGATCCGCCTCTGTTGCCGCCGACTTCCACATGGATGGAAAAAGTGTGGTTGCAATAGGCGCCCTTGGTGTATAAGCACGGCCAAGATCCGAAAGCGGAATGCCCTGCCTATGACCAGGAGGATTCCATGAAACACATGAGATATTTGTTTTCAGCGCTCTTTGGCGTCGCGCTTGTGTTCGGCATTTCAGCGAGCGCGTTGGCCCAGAATGAAATCACACTTCTGGCGCCCACGATCGCCCGGAAGCCGATCGATACGATCCTTGCGAACTTCCAGGCTAAAACAAGCTACAAGGTAAAAGTGACTTACGTCAATGGCGTGGCCACCCGGCAATCGGTGGCCAAGGGCCAGGCGCTGGACGTGTCACTGATCATCGCGCCCTTTCCGGGAGCAATCGCCTCCGGAACCATCATGGTCAGCAGTGCGACACCCATTGCGAGCTTTCTCACAGGAGTCGCCGTGCCGAAGGGCGCGCCCAAGCCCGACATCTCCACGCCCGCAGCAGTCAAAAAAGCACTCCTCGCGGCCAAGTCCATCGGATATGAAGACCCCGATTTCACGGTCGCCGGCGAGGGACCCATGGAGGCGATCAATAAGCTCGGAATCGCCGACCAGATCGCCACGAAGAGCAAAGTCATGCTTGGACCCGGAGGCGCAGGCATCTCGCCGACCGCCACGGCCGGAGCGGTCACCACGTATCAGCGGCTCGAAAGCGGAGACATCGACATCGGCATGCTTCTTCTTAGTGACGAACTTCCCTACAAGGACAAATTCGACATCGTAGGAGTTCTGCCAAGGAAGATTTGT
>DASPYR010000074.1:0-14746 GCA_035636675.1 Rugosimonospora sp.
CTTAGGACTTGATGTCGCCAAAGTCATCGGCCCGAGTATGACACTGGTGTTCTTGGCTCCCAAGGACAATTGCGGAGGCCTCGGAATTTCGCAGAGTTGTTGCCATCTCCACTCCGCTCTCGCTTTGCGCAACGGGATCACACCTCGGGACGGGTGGTCCATAGAGGGTAACTTGCGTTTCATTCGAGGGGCAGCGTAGCATTCCGGCAATGGACGGGTTTGGAGGTTGGGTGCCGCACCCTTCGGTTTCAAGGGTGCGGTTTCTTTCATGCGCAACCCTTTGCGGCGCTACTACGGACGCGGGGACCTTCACTTCGTGACCTTTAGCTGTTATCGCCGGCGGCCATTGCTGGGCACGCGGCGGGCGCGAGATCGCTTTGTCAAAATTCTGGATCAGGTTCGGTCGCGATTCGGATTTCGGCTCATCGGCTACGTGGTCATGCCCGAGCACGTGCACCTGCTGATCAGCGAACCGAAAACGGCCAATCCCTCAAAAGCTCTGCAAGTGCTCAAACAGAAAGTCTCCCGCGAGCTGGGCTCAAAACCCGCACCCTTGAAAGCGAAGGGTGCGGCACACGCAAAGCCTTCTCGCCCAGCGACCCACCCGTCCTTTCCTTTGAATTGGTCGGCTCCAGAGCGCAGGGACTCCATTTTTGGCAGCGGCGCTTTTATGACTTCAATGTATGGAGCTCGGGAAAGGTGCGTGAAAAATTAGAATACATGCACGCCAACCCCGTGAAGCGAAAATTGGTCGAGCATCCGGAACACTGGCCGTGGAGCAGTTGGTCGCACTATGAAAACGGCAAGGAGGGTCTGATTCCCATAGACTCCGCCGCGGGGGAAGAAATAAAGGTCAAAGCCCGCACCCTTGAAAGCGCCCTTCGAGGCTCAGGGCAAGTAGGGTGCGGCACCCGCCAAACCTTCTCGCCTCAAGGATGACCCACCCGCCCAGGATGGCGGTACGCGCCTCAACCCGCGGCCTGCACCCTGATCGAGACACGCCGAAGACGGATGCAGGTCAGGGCGAAAATCGTTCCAGGAGATTTTCATCCCGCCGGTAGCTGATATCATCGAAAGCAGCGGCCACGCCGTACCAGCCGACCTTCTCTGCTGGTTCGGTGCGAGTCACATGAGCCGCAGCGCTCATGCGCACTGTGGCTCGCGCAAGAGGTTGACCAATCAGTTGGACCTCCAGTTCGATGGGCGTGCCGGCATCCATGCGAAGCGGCGAAAGAAAGAAAAGGCCGCTCGAACTGATATTTGCCGTTTGCAAGGAGTATTGCTGGGTATGGCGTTGTCCGGCTACCCGCTCCAAGTGGAGCGGCAGGGAGAGCCGGGCGCGGGCGTAGGCCCGCCGTTCGCGAGCGCGACCCACCGCATGCGTGGGCACGCGCTTGATCCCCCGCGGCCGATTGGGCCATTCCGTATCCGCGGCACGCGCGGGAGCAGATGGAGCTTGTGGATCTTGAACTACCGATCCGGCCGAGCCTGCGGCTGGGGCAGGCCGAGACATGCGCATAATTCCCCCTTTAGGGATTAAGGATGCGTTTCCGGCGCTGCTGGCGAGACTATGCCGCCGCGTTGATCGGAGGTCAATGAATTGCGGGCGCTAGGCGTACCAATGTGTAAACTTCTTTATGAACTCCGGGCAGAGGGGTTCGGCGCGATTTGAACGCAAAAATCGGATAGCGGCGGTTCCGCCAAGAATGTATTTTGGGGACATGAAACAGAGCACTCAGATGGGGATCGAGAATCAGCCGACAAAACGCGGCGACGCGCCAAGGCTATCGGAACGCCGATTCTGGCGCGCTGTCGCGGCGCGCGACGGCCGATACGACGGAACGTTCGTCTATGCGGTTCGCTCCACCGGGATTTATTGCCGCCCATCGTGCCCATCGCGCCGCCCGCGACGCGAGCGGGTGCTGTTTTTTGCGGCGCCCGACGCCGCGGAGCGCGAGGGATTTCGGGCGTGTCGCCGTTGCCATCCGCGGGGCGTGCCAGGAATCGCGGAATCGCATTTAATCAGGCAAGCCTGCCTTCTCATGGAGCAAGACTCCGGCGATCCAGTGCGGATTGCGAGTGTGGCACGCCAGATGGGCATAAGCCCTTTTCGGCTGCAGCGAATGTTTCGCCGCCTGGTGGGGATCAGTCCGGGCGCCTATGTTCAGTCGGTTCGCCTGCGGCGTTTCAAGACACTCTTACGTGAGGGTAGCGACGTGACCAACGCACTATACGAAGCCGGGTATGGTTCATCAAGCCGTCTATACGAACGTTCCAATGGGCATTTGGGCATGACTCCCGCTACCTATCGGCGCGGCGGGCGGGGCATGGAAATCGGCTATACCACCGGGCCTAGCCGCCTCGGGCGGCTGCTCGTGGCCGGTACCGTTAAAGGCGTCTCGGCGATTTATGTGGGCGATTCCGAGGAGCGCTTGGAAGCAGCGCTTCGCCGCGAGTACCCCGCGGCAAACATATCGAAAAATCCCGCTCAGGTTTCGCAATGGCTCCGGCAGCTCGTACGGCACCTCTCCGGCCAGCAGCCGGATCTGGATCTGCCTCTGGACGTCAAAGCCACTGCATTTCAGCGCCGGGTTTGGGAGGCGCTGCAACAAATTCCCCGCGGCAGGACGCGCAGCTACACCGATATCGCTCGCGCCATTGGGCTGCCCAAGGGCCAACGCGCGGTGGCACGCGCCTGTGCCACCAACCCAGCGGCGATTTTGATTCCCTGCCATCGCGTGGTGCGGGAAGACGGAGGCTTGGGCGGATACCGCTGGGGGATCAAACGCAAACAGGCGCTGCTGGCCGCTGAGGCGCAAAAAGGCGCACGCGCAAAATCGAGCTGAAGTGAGGCTGGGGCTGCCCGCTAATCTTGCGGCTTAACCCGAGTGACGCCCTTGGGCCATGCCGGGCGAAAACGCGCATCGGAGATGGGAACATTTCGGGCGACATTCAGATAGCGAATGATCGAGTAATCTCCCGATCCGGTCTCGTAAAATTGCTGCTGGGCGGGAAGCCAGTTTGCTTCATTCAGCCAGAGCTCGATCTTCGAGATTTGCTTGCGCACGTCGTCGGAACGCGGCGTCAGTTCCAGACGCACCACCTTCTGGCCGTTCAAACTGTCTTCCCCTTGCAGCGTTATGAGATAGCTCTTTTTGAGGCTTTCGCCAGAGGTGCCAAAGCCCAAGAGGAGAAGCTGATCCACCAGATCACGGTGTTTGCTGAGATCGTACTCCTCGACCCGGCGGATTTTCGGAGTGTAAACGTAGATACGATCGCCGTCACGTAAGATGGTTTTCTGGTCCGGAGAGATCAGATCGATGCGCATCCTGCCGTCGCGGCGGACTTCGATCTGACCAGACTCCGTGGAGCGGTCATTGACGACCACGGTCACCTTAGTACGCTCAATACTGGCCGTGAGGCTTTCAAATTGATTTTGCTCGCGATCCATTTGCTTGAGAACGTCGTCCAGCGCCAACGGGCCGGCGGCCAGCCCGGAAGGAAAAATGGCGGACCCGGCGAGGACCAGGAACACGAACGCGGAGCAAAATAGGAATCGATAAGTTCTCATTTAGAATGGCGCCGACCTTTCTTGCGCATGCTAACACAACGTATAAGATGAGCTGCGCTGACGCGCAGTTTCTCATTTCTTAACAGATACGCTCAAGCATTTCGTCGCGCCGGATCTCAGGGTTTGACGGAGACATCGTAATAGGCGATCGACCCGTCATCCGCCCGGATCGGCTGGATTCTGACGATCTCAAAACGGCTCTTCTGCAAGGTCTCCACGTTTCGACTCACGGCTTCGTGTAGTTCGTGCTCCAGCTCGGATTCGGGGACTTTCGCCGAGGAAAGCAGCAGTTTGGCGCTGACGCGATAGGTTCTGGTGCCACCCCTCAGATCGGCATCTCGAAGCTCCACCAGGGCGGCATCGCGGGCCGGCCCGAGGGGCGGCTGGTCGTGAAACCAGGAGCGCGGTGACAAGAGAACAAAAACGACAATGACGGCGACGGCGATGTCGTAGGGCCAGGTGCCCCGCTCGAAGGACCAGAAGACGGTTCGCAGGAAGATGCGCCAAATCGTCCGCATAACTCAGTCGGCCGGTACGCCGTCTACGATGATGCCGTCCCGCATGTGCACCACGCGATCGGAATAGGCGGCGGCTTCCGGATTATGTGTGATCATCACGATCGTTTGGCCGAGCTCGTGATTGAGCTGGCGCAGCATCCCCAGCACATTCTCCGAGTTCTTGGTGTCCAGGTTACCTGTGGGCTCGTCGGCCAGCAAGATTTTGGGCTCGTTGATAATGGCGCGGGCGATGGCCACACGCTGCTGCTCGCCTCCCGAAAGTTCCGCGGGCCGGTGGCGCAGCCTTCCACTGAGCCCGAGCAAGCCGGAGACGACCTCGAAGCGGTGCGGATCGAATCCATCGCCGTGAATATGCTGGGCGATGGCGATATTGCCGAAAGCGTCCAGCGTCGGCAGCAGGTTGAATCGCTGGAAAACAAAACCAACTTTGTGGCGCCGCAACCGGGTACGCGCCGCATCGCCCATTGCGGCAAGATCGTTTCCGTCGACGAGTACCCGCCCTTTGGTCGCTTGAGCCAGCCCCCCAATCACATAGAGCAGAGTAGATTTACCACATCCTGAGGGTCCCATGACCGCGACGAATTCGCCCGGCAGAACGTCAAAATTCACGCCCCGTAATGCCGGAACCTGGACCTTGCCTAAGCGATAAGTCTTCCAGAGATTTTCCGTCCTGAGTATCGGCTCCACTGCCTTCCCTAGAGAAATGGCGCCACTGAATGAAAATATTCTAGCCGGAGTGGGCGCCGCAACCTAGCGATTTAGCCTCTCGCGTTCGAAGGCGTCATTCGCAGGCCAGCGCTTCGACGACATCTTTGCGGCTGGCGAGCCATGCGGGATAAAGAGCGCCGAGCATCCCGCCGCCTACGGCGATCAGCGCGGCGCGCATGATCCAATCGGCTGTAATGAGGATCGAGAGTGTGGGAAAAGCGGAGAGAAAAAAGGCGCGGGCGAGGTAGCTCAGGCCGATTCCGAAAAGAATCCCCGCGCCACAGATGGCCCCAATTTCGCTGAGCAGCGCCTGGACAATGTAACCCTTGGAGGCGCCCAAGGATTTGAGCACGCCGATATCGCGAGTGCGCTCCACAACGGAGCTATACATGGAAAGGAAAATCACCAGAAATCCGATGGCTACGGCAAGCGCAATCATGCTGCGCACGAAGGCGTCCAGACCAGGAAGGCTCGTGGAAGTCATCAGCGATAAGAAATCCTTGAGCGGCCGGATTTCATAGCCCTGCAGGATGGCCTTCATCTGGTCCATAACCGCGGCAGTATGGCCGGTGCGGGTGCACTTCAGGAAAAAAATCGAAGCTTTGTCCCGGGCGCCGGAGAGTTCCTGCAAAGTGGCGAGCGGCACGAAGATGCGGGCGCCTTTTCCGTGTTCCACGATACCGGCGACGTGAAAATCGTGCTCCAGCATGCGCAACGTCTCGCCGACTTTGATGTTCTTGGAGCGCGCCGCCCAATCATCCACGAGCAAGTCATCCGGGCCATCCATATCGCGCCCTTGAAGAAAGACGAAGCCGCCGGAGACCGCGCGAAAGCTTTCCGGATCGATACCGTAGACGATGTCGATGCCCCCGGTGGAATTGAACTGCAGCAGAACCGGAGCGACCGCTTGAACGTATCGCAATTGCCGCAAGCGGTCGGCGATACGGATGGGCATTGGCGCGCCGTTGAAGGCGAGGAATATCGATGCCGAAGGGGGCTGCAGCATGATATCTGCGCCCACGCCTTCGATGCGCTTGGCCGTTTCCTGCATCATCCCGCTGGTCAGGCCCACGATGATTATGACCAGAGCGACCTCGACGCTGACGGCCAGAACGCTCACCATGGTCCTCAGCGGCCGATGCAAGATATTCGCCAAAATAAAGCGCCCGATCACGGTTGGGGCTCCTGCTGCCCCGCGCCCAAGTTTACAAGTTCGGTGCCGGCCGGCTGCATGAGGCTGAAACGATCGGCCGGGATTCCGGTATTGAGGGCCAGCTTGGTGATGACTAACGAGAGCTGATAATCCTGCTGCGGCCGCGCGATTCGAAATGTGCGCGGAAAGACGAGCGGAGTCGCTCCCGGATTGCCGCTCGGCGCTGCTGGCGCGCCGTTTTCCTGGGGATTGGGGGGCGGCACGTCCTGCCAATCCGCATAGCTGATATCGGAATCGAGTCTTCCGGCAGGCCCATAAATTTGGAGTCGGGAGACCCGCAAATCCGATCGATCGAACCAAATCTTGCGCGCCATTTCGAGGCCGGAGCCGGTACCGCGCAAGACGCTCAGAACATAGTAGCGCGCCGGTGGCGCTTCAACCTGTTCCAGCACAACGGGCTCGGCGGCGGGGATGGGAGTCCAAAAAAAAGCATCCAGGAGGTGCTGAGGCCGGAGATTTTCGATGGGATTTTTTGTGGCGCGTTCCAGTTGGGTGGGTCCCACCAGGAATTCGTTCTTCGAAGGAATAAAGATGCGGAAGGTCTGACCGTCGCTCACCATGTCAAATATGTTGGTGGCGACGACGGGCGCCTGTCCTATGACGCGAATCATGGCCGGCCTCGCGGCCAATACGAAGCCGCCCACCTGGTGGTACTCGTGGATTACTCCGCTATACGTGGAACCCGCCGTGGGACTCATCTGCACGGAAGCATTCAGAGTACGCACCGCGTTGGCCTGCCGGTTATAGGAATCGACAAGCTGCGTCTGGTCAGCATCCAAGGCCGGCCGAATGGCATTTTGCGGAACGGCACGCTTCTGGCTAACCGCACATCCCACGAGCGCCAGCGAAAGCAGCACAAGCTCAGCGAAGCGGAATCGGATGAGAGGACGGTTCAGTCGCTTCTCCCTCACGTGCAGCAAAGCGAAAAAAGTATCAGGCCGCCGATATATGGTCAATGCGGAGCCGACGGCAGGGTGCTAAGCCGGACGGGTGACTTCTACCTGCAAATTCTCCAGGGCGCCTCGCGCGCGCCGGATCACCTCCGAAGCCCAGAGCTGGTTACTCAAAACCGTCAGAAATCCGCCTTCAAAATCGCACACGCAACAAAACAGATATTGCGGGAAGGCGGCATGATAAGCGTCCACCCCGCGTTCAGCCAAGGCGCCTTCCACCCATGCATCACCGGCGAGCAGCGGGGCGCCGGCGCGCACCCCAAAGGTCTGGCCCGCAAAACGCTCCAATAGCGGCTGAAGCTGGGCGTGTTCGGGTTGAGGTATGACGATGGCATGGGCGTTTGGCTCGCGAAAGGCGATCGTTCGCCGGCAACAAAAATCGCGCACGCGCTCTAAATGAGCGAAAAAATCGATGGCCCAAGGCTGTCCGGCGGCAAGCGCAGGCAGGAGCGCGGCCCAGATGCCGGCTGCTTCGCTTCCCGTCACCGGCTCGCGGGTTTCCGGCTGGAGGAGTTCCAGCCCGACGGCGCGCACATCCGCGCCCAAATCGAGCGCCTCGATCTCCAGCCGGTATCGGTTCTCCACGTATTTTGGCTACTCCTCGATGGGAGAGGCATCCTGGCCAAAACGGCGCTGATATTCGGAGGATTGTTTGCGCAGATCCAGCCAATCAAAGAAGGCGTCAGGCGTTTCCAGCCAGATTCGGAACCACTCCAGAATTTCCTGCTTCTGATCGCGTTTGTGCGCGTCGACGCGCGGGTTGCGGGCGATCATTTCGGCCCGGCGCCGGCCCAGCCGGGCCACCTCCAGCACGCGTTCGGCCGCCGCGCGCTGGCCTTCGGAACGGAACTTGCGCCAAAGCTCATCGAGGCGCATCAAGCATATTTCCGCCTCTTCCAGAGTCGCAAAATGGAGAAGGTCACGGAATTCCTCTTCATACTGGTCCTGTGTATCGGCCTGAGTGGCCAATACGACGCGCAGCCCGGCTCCGGCGAGAACTTCGGTGATGTAGTCGGGCGAGGTTTTCCCCGACGTTCCCAACTTGACGACGAGTTGCCGCCGAATCTGTTCTACTTCCGCGGGCGTGAATTTCTCCAGTCCGAGACCTTCGGCAATCTGCAGAATGGCCTGTTTTTTCGTCTCCGCGGCATGCCCGCTCATGGGAGCCTCTGGGGCGGCGACGAAATAGAATCGGGGCGCAGCGGCGTTGCCGAGGTGCTTGCAGGGGCAGCATGGCGCTGAGCCGCAAGCCTTTGGCGGTAGAGAGCTACATTGCGATTGTGCTCGGCGAGCGTCTTGCCGAAGAAATGGCCTCCTTCGGTATTGGCGACGAAGTAGAGATAATCGCTTCCGTCAGGGCCGAGCGCGGCTTTCAGCGATGCGGTACCTGGGTTGGCAATGGGACCAGGGGGAAATCCGATATGGCGATAGGTGTTGTACGGCGAATCAAAGGGCAGGCTAGTTGCAGCCAGGCTTCCATTGTAGTTTCCAGCCAATTCGAGTGCGTAAACGACGGTTGGATCGCACTGCAAGGGCACGCGCCGGTGAAGGCGATTGATGAAAACGCCCGCGACCAGGGGCCGTTCTTCCGGTTTGGGAGTTTCGCGTTCGACGAGAGAAGCGAGCGTCACGACTTGCCGGAGCGGCAGGCCTGAAAGATTGGGCTGCTGGGCGCTAATTGCCGCCCATTCCTGGCGGAAGTGAGCCACCATCGCAGCCACCATCTGTTCACCAGACGGATGGCGGGGGAATTCGTAGGTTGCCGGGAAGAGAAAGCCTTCCAGGCTGGGCGCTCCCGGAACAAGATCGCGTATCAGCGCGGGATTGCGAGCCGCGTTCAGGAAATTCTCCCGGCTGGTGAAATTCTCGCGCTGCACCAGATCGGCGATGTCAAACATGGATAAGCCTTCCGGTATGACCAATTCCCGGACGTAAACACGCCCGTTGGCAATCGCGTCAAAAACCTGGAAGGTCGCGACGGGATGATCGAAAAAATATTCGCCGGCCTGCAAGGTGCTTCGTGAGCGCCAGCGGGACAATCCTTCAAAAACCCACCGGCTGCGCACGACTCCGTCATTGGCGAGCAGGCGCGCAACCGCACGCCGGGAAGCACCATGAGGGACATCCACGAAAACGCCCTGGGATGGGAATTTCTGATAGGGAAGAGAGAGTGAGGCGGCGACCCACCCAGCCAAGAGCACGGCTGCAAGGAAGAGAATGGTAACGGCTCGACGCATATTGTCCTAGGCCGTCCTGCCCGTGCGATTCAGGTAATCACGCAGGATCACCGCAGCGGCCAGCTCATCGAGCCTGTGCCGTTTGCGGTTGTGAGATCGAGACTTTCGGGAGGCGGCCTGGGTAAGCGCCTGTTCCGCTTCCCAGCTGCTCAGCCGCTCGTCGAACAATTCAACGGGAACGCCCAGATCCGAGCGAAGGCGTTCGGCAAACCGGGATGCTTCCGAGGCCATTTCGCCGGGAGTGCCACCGAGCTGTAAAGGCCAGCCAACCACGACGAGGCTAATTTCCTGTTCGCGGCAAAAGCGACGCAGCCGAGCAAGATCGTGCCGCCGGTTTGAGCGATTCCAGGTCGCCAAAGGCCGGGCGGTCAGGCGTAAGGGGTCCGATACCGCCAGGCCCAGGCGCCTTCGGCCGTAATCGATGGCTAACACGCGCCCGGCGCGCGAATCCGTAGCCATTTGGGACGCAAACACGGACAAACCCATGGTTTGATTATAATCCCTGGGAGAGGGCTAGACCGAGGCAACCACGCGGCGGTTACTATGGTTGCCGCCCGCGCCGTCCGCCTTCCCAATAAGGCCACACATCGAGAGTTTTTAACTGAGAATCGAGCCCGGTCTTCTTCAGAAGAGCTTCGATTTCAGGCCGGGAGAGCCTGGGCCCCAGCGGTGCGGCATATTCGGCCAGGCTGAAGGCAAGCACGCCGGCGACGGCGGTATTCAGTTTCAGGCTGAGGATATCAACCTTGTCGTAGGTATCGGAGGAGGCGTGGTAATTGGGAACGTAATTAGCCTCTTCCTGGTTCGCCACCAGATTGGGGACGCCTTCCAGCAGGAAGTCCAGATTATCGGTGCCGAGAATGGCATCGTCCGTGAAGCGATTGACGCCCCAGGAATTGAGCGGAGTCAATGCCTGGCGGAGGACTTCGGGCTGTAAGTCGTGGCGGCCGCCGAGCGAAAATCCGGTTACGCGCCCGCTTCCTTCATCGAATAGGATGGCCGCATCGGTACGATCCAGATCGTCGCGGTGCGTACGTACGTAGGCCCAGGATCCCAGCATGCCTTCTTCCTCGCCGCTGAACAGCACAAAGCGTATCGTGCGCTTTGGCCGCAAGCCCGTCAGATGAATATCGCGAGCCGCCTCGATGACCAGCGCTGCATTGCAGCCGTCGTCGAGGGCTCCCGTGCCTAGTTCAAAAGAGTCGAGGTGCGCGCCCAACACGACAAACTCGTTGGGGCGCTCCCTGCCTCGAATTTCCGCGATGACGTTTTGTTCCTCTGCCGGCCCGCCGATTCGGTTCGGAAGTTCCAGCCGGAGGCGAATTCGCTCTCCGGCTGCGAGGTCGCGCGCCAGGCGCTGGGCATCTTCGCGTGCGACGATGGCCTGCGGCAGCTTCTCGACCGAGCCGTCCTGGCCCAGGCCGGTGAGGTGGCGATAGAGAACCAGGCCTTCGCGCGTTCCCATCCAGAGAATGGCGCCGGCGCCAGCGGAAGCTGCACGCTCGATGATGGCCGGATTGCGCAAGTATTCGGCAAAGAGATCGTTAAACGTGCGGAGGGCCTCCGTGTGGATGAGCAGAATCGCTCCGCGAGCGGCGGAGCCCATGCGCGCGAAATCTTCCGGAGCGCCATCGCCGGCGTCCAGGAGATCTGCCTCGATTCCGCCGGGCGGCGTTGCCGGCGACCAGGCCACGGATACGGCGTGCACCGGAAAAGCAGACGGTGAGAGTATCGCGATGTGCGTAGCCCCTTCACCCCAGGTATGAGGAATAGTGAATTTTTCCGTGTGCACATTCTCAACGCCGGCGTCGTGGAAGGCGGTCACAGCCCATTCCACTGCCTTCGCCATGGCCGGCGATCCGGTCAGGCGGCCGCCGATTCCATCGGTCAGGCGTCGAAGGTTTTCGGCCAACGGCGATGCGCCCAGCGCGTTGGCGATTATTTTCGGCGCCGCTTGCGCGCAAGCGGATATCTCACTTTCCGAACAGGCCTGTGTGCTGGCCGCTGCTGCTTGCCGCATGCGGGCCAACGGGTCGGGTTCCGGCGGTGAAATCTGTGCAGCCGCTGATACCGCGACAACGAACAGCGCGGCAAGGAAGCCCCATAAGCCATTGCGTGTATACATGTACGGCCGGCCAATCGGGAAGCGATTCATATCCAATCACCAATTATAGCCTAGCGCAAATTCTCGCCCCCATCATCGCCGGCCGGCCGCCCAAAGAACCGAATCCGCGACGCGGGCGATTTGCGCCATCTCGCTGACATCGTGAACGCGAACAATATGCGCGCCATTTAAGATTGCCGTGGTTACCGCGGCGGCGGTTCCCCATTGCCGCTTTTCCGCAGGCCACACTTGCCGCTTGTCGCCTAGCGCCCAGCCGATGAACATTTTTCTCGAAGCGCCCACCACGAGCGGGCAGCCCAGGCGGGCTAACTCAGGCAGCCGGGCGAGGGTCTCGAAATTCTGCTTATAGTTCTTGCCAAAGCCGATGCCGGGATCCAGGAGAAGCTTCGATTCCGAGATGCCCGCCCGGCGCGCGCCGGCGATTGACGCACGCAAGCCTTGCGCGATATCGCGGATGACGTCGCGCGCGAAGGGCCCCTTGTGCATCGACCTGGGAGAGCCGCGCATGTGCACGAGAACCAAAGCGGCGCCTCGACTCTTTACGAGATGGGCGAGTTGGGGATCGGTTCGAAGGCCGCTCACGTCATTGATAATTTCTACTCCTGTTTTCAAACCCGCTTCGGCAACCTCGGCTTTCTGCGTATCGAGCGAAATAGGAATTCGCAATTTGCCCTGCAAACTCTCGAGCACCGGCAAGACACGCGCGATCTCCTCGCCGGCGCTGATCGGATGGGCTCCGGGACGCGTGGATTCGCCGCCTATATCGAGGATGTCCGCGCCAGCCTGCTCCATCTCGAAGGCCCGCCTTACGGCCGATTGCGCGCCGGGATAACGGCCTCCGGCATAAAAACTATCGGGCGTGACATTGAGGATTCCCATGATTAGCGTGCGCTCGCCGAGCCGGAGCGTGCGCGAAGGCAAGCGCAAGCGGTACCGCAAGCGCGCGAACATAGGCGTACATCTTAGATGGCAATTTATGGACTTTGCTAGCGGGAGGAGGCGGGGACGTAATACGCAGTGCGATGCGTGATTTGTGAGTTCGCGGGGACCCGCGCATTCGAGCGCTCGTCGGGGCGCAGCTCCACCTTCAACTTTCGCCAGCCGGGTTTCGCAACGCCCGCGGCGGGGTAATACCCCAATGTGTATTCCGCTTCCAGCTTCAGGGCGATGCCGTGATAAATTTCGGCCAGGCTGCCAAGCTCGCGCAGAAAATATAATTCGCCGTCGACCTGCCGGGTGAGCTCGGCCAGGTAGAGCGTGTAAAGCGGAATTCCGGAGCGTCGCGCCGCCGGCGTCACGAGCGGCTGTTCGCGTTGCGCGGATAACCACTCGCCGGTCATTGCGCGGGGCCGCGGCTCAGTCGAAATCACGTACAGCTCGATACCGCTGGCCGCGATCGCGCGCGTCACATCCTGAAACGTCAGAGATTTATCTGCCCCCGCCGCGGGCGACATACTTTGCGGATCCCAGGTGAGGCCCAGGGCGCTGTCCTGGCCATCGGTCAGAAGAACGATGGCTTTGCGGCCGGCGCGTCCGCTAAAAAGCCGGACAGCGGTGAGATAGGCCGCCTGATAGATGAAGGATTGGGAAGAGTTGGCCACCTGCGCGAGCCGCGGCGAGGTGAGCGCGGCCTGGAGCAGGCGGCGATCACGCGAAAAGGGCAGCAGCACCTCAGTTTCGCCGGCAAAAGCCACAACCGCAACCTCGTCCTCGGGCCGCAGTGATTCTGTAAGGGATTGGGCAACGCCGCGCATATCTCGAAGTTCGCGATAAATGCTGGGGCTGGCGTCAATCACGAGCGCGATGCTCGCGGGAGTAGTCGCAGCGTCGAAGGCGCTAACCTTCTGTTCTGTGCCATCCTCCCACAGGCGAAAATCGTCTTGCGTGAGGCCTCGCACGCGCGTGCCGTCGGGTGCGGTGACGGTGCACTGCGCTTCCACCAGGTCCACTCGCGAACGGATGACGGGGGCGAGCCCTGAGGGCGCGGATGCGGATTCGCCGGCGGGAATCGGCCGCATCTCGCCGGTCGCGGGATCGCGTGAGATTCGTATCTCGTGCTCGAGTATGCGCGGCCGGGGAAGCTTGGGCCTCTGCGCCGGGGCCACGATGCTTGCTCCCAGCACGAAAGTAAAGGCAGGCACGAGAAAACGTCTGAACCGAATGCAGGATTTCGCAAGCAATTTCATCGCGGGTGGCACCACGGCGATTTCAGCCGCCAGGGAGGCGACAAGGAAAGAGATTACTCAAGATCAAAATCGCGCAGCGGCTTTTCCGCCGGTCCTTCGCGGGCCTTCTTCAGTCCTTCCTCGAACTTGCGCGCGAGAACATCTTCCTTCTTGTTTTCCGCTTCCCAGGATTCGCGGAACTTATCCTCGCGGCGCCGGGCTTGCTCCGCCAGAATCCGCGCCGCATCCGAGATATCCACATCGGGCGCAGCCCTGGGCGGCGGGGCGTGCGACAAAACTGCAGCTAACTGTGCGTCAACGACAAGCTTCGAGTGGCAGCACGGGCAGACAACTTCAATGGGCGCGGATTTCTTGGCCATGGCCCCATTGTACGCCTTCCGGGCCTCGTTGCATGCGGTCTCCAAAGCTCGCGGGAAAAGAAAAAAGGGCGCCCGAAGGCGCCCTGAGAAGGCCGCTTGGATCGGATTGCCTCGCTATCCCTTGCTGAAACCGGGAGCAGGACGGAGTTCGGGCCGCGGAGCGGGCTTCGGCTCGACTCCAGGAAGCGGTTGCGTCGGCGGCACGGGCGCAGCCGGTTTGACCTTCTCCGGCAGCGGCTTGCCATCGATCAGCAGCCTCAAGTCAGCGGCATCCAGGACTTCGCGGACAAGCAGGGCCTGGGCAATGCGTTCGAGGGTGTCTTTATTGCCGTCGAGGATGTTGCGCGCGGTTTCGTAAGCCTGCGTCACAATTTTCCGAACTTCCCCATCGATGTGAATCGCGGTGTCTTCGGAATAATCACGATGCTGCGCAATTTCGCGTCCGAGGAAGATGGCTTCCTCTTTCTTGCCGAAAGCCAGCGGCCCGAGTTCGCTCATGCCCCAGTCGCACACCATCTTCCGCGCGATGTCCGTAGCTCGCTCGATGTCGTTCCCCGCGCCCGTGGTGATATGGCCAAGGAAAATCTCCTCCGCCGAGCGGCCGCCCATCAATACAGTGAGTGTCCCGATGAGATAGTCTCTCGTGTAAGTGTGCTTGTCGTCGATCGGCAGCTGCATCGTCAGGCCCAGCGCCATGCCGCGCGGAATGATGGTGACTTTGTGCAGCGGATCGGCGCCGGGGGTCATGGCCGCCACCAGGGCATGCCCGGCTTCATGATAGGCAGTGTTCCGCTTCTCCTCTTCCGAGAGGATCATGGACTTACGTTCGACGCCCATCAAAACTTTGTCTTTGGACATCTCGAAATCGGCCATGGT
>DASPYR010000075.1:0-10107 GCA_035636675.1 Rugosimonospora sp.
GCCGGTTATCGATTCCAGCTCCACCCAAAAAAACGCTATGTTCTCGCGGTTGTAGATTCGTGCGATGGACGTCTCCAGCTCATCGTATGCTCCGATTCTTCCGGGTTTGAGCTCCTGATGAATCATGTTCAGGAACTTCGGCGGCCCGGCATTAGAACCACCGGCGCTGGTATCCTGTGCGGGCATGCTACACACGAAAGCGGGGACACAAAGAAAAATCATCCATGCTGTGAAGCAGCTCTTCGGTTTCACGTGCGATCCTCCAACTCCAGCCATTCTATATGCCATTCTATATGAGTGATCAGGCCAGGGCCGCGCGATCACTCATCGCTGTGGCTGGTGCCGTTCCAACTTGTCTCACCAAAGAATGCCTGTCCGCGACCTTGGACCGAACGAAACTTGTATCCCGACCGGTCCCCGTTCGGGGACAGGTTCGGTTTCGTTCGGCCCTTGTTGAACTTTTGCGTCGTCAGGGCGAAGCGCTTGGCCCAAATAGTTGGAACGGCACTAGAAGATGCGCTCGGCGCGTTGTGAAGTCCGTCTTTTTCGCTTTAATTCCGAAGCTTACGGATTGTTCTGGCTGTTGGGATCGTCCTCGGGACGCCTCTTCAGCGTCGGCCGATCCGGATCGTCCGATGGACTATCGCCGCCTTGCGCGCCGGGCTGTTGCTGCCCGCCCTGACCGGCTTGCGGCTGCTGCCGCTCGGTGCGCGTGCGCAGCGTAGGCTTGTCTTTGTTGGTCTTACTTTCTTGCAGCTTATTGCGGTTCTCGATGCCCCGCAGCCGCGCCTTCACGGTGTCGAATTCCGAAGTAGTCACGATGTACTGCTCTCGCGCGGGCAATACGTTGCCAATTTCCTTCTGAATGGATACGACGCGCTCCGGCGTCGGCGGATGCGTCGAGAAAAACTTCGGCACCGTTCCTGGCTGCCGCTTCTCCTCGGCCTCCACCTTCTCGAAGAACGTCACGAACGCATTCGGGTCATACCCCGCCGCATACATATATTGCAAGCCAAGGTAGTCGGCCTCGAATTCGGCATCGCGCGAAAATTTCAAGAAGGACATGGGAATGGCGAAGTTCAGTCCCTCATAAAGTCCATAGCCCGCCCAGCCCCCCGGGCCGAGCAGGATCAGCGGAATCGTGGCCATCTGCGCCAGTTCGCCCTTGGTGGCGTTCTTGGTGCCGTGCCGCGCGGCTACGTGCGCGATCTCATGAGCCATCACGCCCGCGAGTTCCGCCTCGGAATCGGCGCGCAGGATCAGCCCGCTATGCACGTAGAAAAATCCGCCCGGCAGCGCAAACGCGTTTACCGCGTCGGAGTCAATCACTTTGATCGTGAACGGAACCTTTGCATCCGAGTTGCGCACCAGGTTCTGCCCCACGCGGTTCACATATTCCGTGACGACGGGATCATCGATCAGCTTCGACGACCGCTCCACTTCCTGCGCCAGGCTCTTACCGAGTGCCATTTCGCGCTCGAGGGAATAGAAGTTGACACCTCTGCCGACTCCACGATTCCCGATGGCCTCCACGTCCGCTTTCGAGCCCGGCTTGACGTCAGGCTTGTCCTTTTGCGGAATGGGAGTTTCGTCTTTTGAATCTTTCGCTTGCGACTGCTGTTTGTCGCTTTCTGTCGATTTCGGCTTCTTTGTTTCCTTGTCTTTATCTTTATTCTTCGCCTTCTTCTGCGACGCTTGCGAATCGGTCTGTTGCGAATCGCTCGGCGAGGCCTGCGGCTGCTGCGGCCCGGAATCCTGCGTCGGCCCGGCGGTTGGTGCAGTTTGAGGCGTGGGATTGGCCGGAGGTGGCGCCGGCTGCGAGGGTGCCTGCGGTGCCGCCAAAATAGGAAAGGCCAGCGCCGCTGACAACGCCAGCCCCAAAAGGCCTCGGCTCAATAAGCCGCTAGGAATCACTAAACGCGACTGTGTCATGGTTTGCTCCGGCCGCTGCTGCTCCAGGCAATTATACATCCACGCGTGCGCCGCGGGTAGCGCAAGCTACCATTTCCGCCTTGGACGCTCAACGCTTGAAGATAGATTCCTTCTTTTTGATGGCCTCAGGTCACCCCGGGTTTCCCGCCTTTTTCCATGAAGTACAAGAATTTATGATCCGCCCCTGAAAGCATTTAGGCGCCCGGCCCATGGGTAGACGTGGCCGTTTAGCCCTCGCCTGCCGCGCCAAAACCCCTGTTTTCCAGCCTCCCGTTCGTGTGCGTCCCGCCTGTAACAACCTGTACCTTCGTTCAGTTGACACTGGACGCCCCTTCCCCCAAGATTCAGTTCGAAACACACGGCCAAAATGTCAGTTTCCAAAATACAGGTTGGTCAGGTGTGGAAAAAGGCAGGAAGCGAGGAGAGTTTCCTCGTGACCCGCCTGTATAGCGAGGCCCTCGCTACCTTCGCCGTCCTTCGTCCCGCCGGCAAGGAAACCGCCGCGCTGCTTCGCGTCAAGGTGATACGAAAAGGCGCTGCCCAGGCCCTCCCCGGCTTCTCTATGGCCCAGGATTCCGACGAATTCTAGATCGACCGCACCGGCAATTCCACCACGTCTTCCACTTGCATCACTTCTTTAACCAAAAAAGGCTCGGCGTGCTCTACTCCGACCAGTTCGCCGTAAAATCGCGCTACAAGATGCACTTCGTGCACCAGCCGGTCGAGCGGTAGATAGACCTTCGAGCGCCGCTCGCGTCCCTTCGGCTGGAACTGCGATCGGTAGGCGAGGATTGCCTTGGTGCGCCGTGAAAACTCGCGCGATATATCCACCACAAACGAAGGGCGCACGCTGCGATCATAGGTCGTCGAATACAGCACCTTGAACGGCCGGTACGCCTCGCCCTCTAATTCCAGCCGCTTCAGTCCGGCCAGAAAGCAGCCCTCATAGCCCAGCCGGGATGCCGTGTAATGGTCGGGATGCCGCCCCTCCCAGTACGGCAAGATCACGGTTCGCGGCCGCAACGCCCGGATTCGCCGCGCCATGGCCAGCTTGTATTCCATGCGCATCTCCAGGTGCGCATCGGGAAGGCCCAGGTTCTCGCGATGGGCCACGCCCAGGATGCGCGCCGCGGCCGCAGCCTCCTTCCGGCGCCTCTCCACCGAGCCGCGTGTGCCCATCTCTCCTCCGGTCAAATCCAGGATTCCCACGGCATAGCCGCGGCGGACCATCTTGATCAACGTTCCGCCGCAGGTGAGTTCCACGTCATCGGGATGTGCGGCTATCGCCAACAGATCCAATTTCATTGCGCCTCCTGAATTTAGGCGGCCGATTGTAGCGCATGCCCCAGGCACCGGCGCCTTATGCGAACTGCTCCCGACCCCGTGGGTTCCTCGACTCTGTGTTAGATTGCTGCCTCGGCGTGAACCTCCAGGGACAAGTCGCTTTAGTTACCGGCGCAGGGCGCCGCATCGGACGCACCATCGCTCTGCGGCTGGCGGCCGAGGGCGCTCGAATGGTCGTGCACTATCGCAATTCGCCATCCGAAGCCGAAGCCGTTGCCGCGGAAATCGTCCGCGCCGGCGGTGAAGCCCTTTGCATGCGAGCCGAACTCACCCGCGTCGCCGAAATCGACCGCCTTTTCGAGCAGATCGAACAGCGCTTCGGGCGACTCGACATTCTGGTGAACAACGCGGCAATCTTTTCCCCAACTCCCGTCGGCCGGACGCAGGAAGCACAATGGGATGCGATCCTCGACACTAACCTCAAAGCGCAGTTCTTTGCTGCACAACGTGCCGCGCCCCTCCTCGTTCAAACCGGACGCGGCCGAATCATCAATTTCGCTTCGCTTGGTGGCCTCCAGGCGTGGCCCAAGTACACCGCCTACAGTGTTTCGAAAGCGGGCGTGATCATGCTCACGCGCTGCCTGGCCCGCGCTCTTGCGCCAGCCGTCACCGTAAACGCCATCGCTCCCGGAACCATCTCGTTCCCCGAAGACGCGCCCGAGATTGCCGAACGCGCCATCCGCGGCGCTCCCTTGCGCCGCACCGGCTCCGCCGAAGATATTGCCAGTGCCGTCGTCTACTTAATCGGCGCGGGATTCGTCACCGGCCAAGTCCTGGTTGTCGATGGCGGCTCGTCAATCCCGTCCTAGACGGGCGCCTTGAAAGCCCTCGGTATTAGTCAAATTTTCTCCGCGCACGAGCCGCGAAATCACCTGCCGGTCCGCGGGCAAAAAGTCGTAGCGCGGCAATTCCGTCCTCGGCGCCCATATAATTCGTTGGAACGCGAGGTTTCGCGGCGGGTCCTTGAGTGCGGCAGAGAGAAAGGAGATCTGCACGGCCTCGCTCATCTCCGCATAGCGATGTCGCACCATCTGTACCAAATCGCCGATATTCGGGGCGGCGCCCAGCTCCTCGCGTAACTCGCGCTCGAGCGCCTGGCGCGGCGTCTCGCTCGGACGCATCTTCCCACCGGGAAACTCCCACTTGCCACCAAGGATTCTGCCCGCCTGCCGCTGGCAGATCAGCACTCGGCCGTTCTGCTCAATGATCCCCGCTACCACGCGTATCATCGCGGTGACACTACCATAGCTGCGAATGGAAGGCACTTTGGTACAATGAGGCCGGAATGTGCTGCCGCTGCGTTCCGGCTGATGCGCTTGCGGTCCCGCTGACTCCGCAAGGGCATTCCTGTTTTTGGGTTCCTTCCCTGGCTCATCTGTCTTCACACCCGATAGTGAATCCGCAACGAACGGTCGCCAGCATGATGCGTCTGGTTCTCTTGATTCTGGCGCTGCTATTCGCTTTTGGCGCCGGCGCGAGCGCACAGACGAGCCGCGCCTCAGATTCGGCGGCGCGGCCGCGGGTGGTCGAATTGAGGATCGGCGATGAAATCGAGCCGATCATGGCCGAATACATCGATGGCGGCATCAGCGATGCGGCTAAGCAGCATGCCAGCTTGATCTTGATCACCATGGATACGCCCGGGGGCCTGGGAACCTCCATGGAAGATATCATCCAGCACATCCTCTCTTCGCCCGTGCCCGTGGTGGTGTACGTCTCTCCGGTCGGCGCGCGCGGTGCGTCTGCCGGATTTTTTATTCTTCTCTCCGCCGATGTGGCCGCCATGGCTCCCGGGACGCACGCCGGGGCGGCCTCGCCCTTGATCGCTGTGGGCGGCGTTCCCTTGAACGTAGACGAGACGCTGAAGAAAAAAATTCTGAACGATGCCACCGCCTTCCTGCGCAGCTATACCGGGAAGCGGGGGCGCAACGTGCAGATTGCGGA
This sequence comes from Rugosimonospora sp., assembly GCA_035636675.1. Lineage (GTDB taxonomy): Bacteria > Acidobacteriota > Terriglobia > Acidiferrales > UBA7541 > Palsa-189. The sequence continues at coordinate 5,221 of DASPYR010000075.1, forward strand.
GACGGCGGTTACCGATGGCAAGGCTTTCACGGAAACCGAAGCGCTCAGCGACAAGCTCGTGGATCTTGTCGCCAACTCGCCGGAGGATTTGTTCTCCAAGCTCAACGGGCAGACGATCAAGCGATTTGACGGCTCGGAAACGCGCCTCAGCCTGGACAATCCCGAAATCGTAACCATGCAAATGTCCGCCCGGCAGCGCTTTCTGGCGCGCATCGTGCAGCCCGACGTCTTTTTCATTCTGCTGATCGCCGGCGTGCTCGGCCTGTACGTCGAATTCACGCATCCGGGCATGATCGCCCCGGGAGTGATCGGCGCAATCGCACTGGTTTTGGCGCTGTTCGCGATGCACATTCTTCCGGTAAACTTTGCGGGCCTGCTTTTGATCATCGTGGCGCTGGGCTTGTTTATTTTGGAGGCGAAGTACACCAGCCACGGGGTCCTGGCCGCCGGCGGCGTCATCGCCATGCTGCTGGGCGCGTTTATGCTGATCCGCTCGCCACTCACGGGGGCCGGCGTCAGCTTCGGCGTGGCGCTCGGGGTGACTGGGCCCGCCGCGGTAGTCACGATCTTTCTCATGCGCTTGGTGCTGCGTTCGCGCGACTGGAAGCAGTCGACTGGAGCGGAGCAAGTGGTGGGCGTGCAGGCCGAAGTTACCGAAGCCATTGCGCCCGTGGGCGGCGACGCAGCGCCTGCGTCATTTCAAGGCATGGTGCGCTTGCGTGGAGAGCTCTGGCGGGCGGTGGCCCCGGTAGCCATTCCGGCGGGCGCGCAGGTGCGAGTCGTGCGGGTCTCGGGACTGACGGTGCACGTCGTGCCTGCGGAATCGGGCGCACGCTGATATGATCGCGCGGGGCGTTGAGAAGCACCGCACTTGGATTTTTGCTGCCTGCGGAAGGAGACGCTGATGGACTTCAGCTTCACGGGGCCGCTCATTGCCATAATCATCTTCCTGATCTGGTTCTGGAACTCTCTCTACGTCATCAAGGAGTGGGAGCGTGGAGTCGTTTTGCGTCTCGGACGCATGTTGCCCGACGCCAAGCCGGCCGGGCTGCGCCTGGTTTTCTGGCCGATCGAGACTCTCTATCGCATCTCGTTGCGCATCGAAACTCTTGACGTGCCCGCGCAGGACATCATCACGCGCGATAACGTCTCCGTCAAAGTAAACGCGGTGTGCTATTTCCGCGTGGTGGACGCGAACCTGGCGCTTTCTCAGGTGCAGAACTACCTCTACGCCACATCGCAGAAAGCGCAAACGACGATCCGCAGCATTGTGGGCCAATTTGAGCTCGACGAAATCCTCGCCGAACGCGAAAAGGTAAACGCCAAGCTGCAAATCATCCTTGACCAGGACACCGAGCCCTGGGGTATTAAGGTAACCAAGGTGGAAGTGAAGCAAGTTGACATCCCGGAGCAGATGCAGCGGGCCATCGCGCGGCAGGCGGAAGCCGAACGCGAGCGGCGCGCCAAGATCATCCATGCTGAGGGCGAAATGCAAGCCTCCGCGAAGCTCGCCGAAGCGGCCGGCGTGCTGGAGACTCAGCCCGCTGCCATTCAGCTCCGCTACCTCCAGACGCTGACGGAAATCGGGGCGGAGAAAAACACCACCATCATTTTTCCGATCCCCATCGACATCATCAATGCTTGGGTGAAGAAGTCACTCGAGCCGGGGCGCTGATGGCAGCAGGGAATCGCCGAGGTCGCGATTGGGTGCTCGGAGGACGCCATCTCGCCGGCATCTTCGTCTTGCTCGTCGTATTATTCGGGATGGTGTTTACGCTCGGTTACCTCCTCGGACGCAATCAATACGATGCGCAGCTCCGCGCAGCTGCGAGCACTCTTCCCGGCAAACCAGACAGCGTGAGCGATAAGCCGGTGAAGGCAAGGCGCGGTCCGGCGGAGACTGATAAACTCGAGAAGCCGCTCGCGCCTGCGGATTGGGATTTTTATCATTCCGCGGAACCGGCAAAGCCCGCCGAGCCCATGCCCGAGCCACCGAAATCCGTGGTGCCTAGCCGCGCGAACGCCCCCGTGGCAGGGAAATCTGCTTCGCGCATCCAGTCCGCGCGATCAAACACCAAATCGCTGGATCCGCCGACCGTCCCGCGGGGCGCCGTCGTTTTGCAGATCGCGGCCATGGCCCGCCAGGCCGACGCCGTTGCGTTGGCGCAGGCATTACAGCGCAAGAAATTCCCCGCCTTCGTGCTGCCGCCCAGAGCCGGCCGTTATTATCGCGTGCGAGTCGGACCGTATCCCGACGCGCAATCCGCCGATTTCGCGCGGCAGAAACTTGAGAGTCAAGGTTTCAAGGCCATCACCCGTCGTTGACGCGCGCCGCGCGACGGGGGCAGCGGAGCGAAGCCAAAGTCGCGTGCAAACGCGCCCCTCTGCGCAAACCCGCCCCTTTGGCCAAATCCTTCCGCGGAAATGGCGCCTCTTGCTTTCCTTCATTTCCGGCGTCTTGCTGGCTCTGGCCTTCCCCAATTTCAATCTGCCGTTTCTGGCATGGATTGCGGTTGCGGTACTGATCATCGCCTCGCTCGAAGGAGGCGTGGGCGAAGCGGCCCTCCGTGGTTTGCTTTTTGGCGTCGCGTTTTATCTGTTCTCCATCCCCTGGATTTATACGGTCATGCGCCAGTATGGGCCGTTGCCTCGATGGGAAGCCGCCGGAGTGATGGCGTTGATGATTCTGGCGGCATCGCCTTACTTCGTGGCGTTTACTCTCCTCCTTACCTGGATCGCCCGTCGCGATAAGAACCTCGCGTTATTCGCCGCGCCATTTCTTTGGACCGCTCTCGAACTTGCCCGGGCACGCATGCCCGACATCGCCTTCCCGTGGGAACTCCTCGGCTATTCCGCCGCGGGCAATCTCGCGCTGGTGCAATTGACGGCGATCACCGGAATTTACGGTCTGTCCTTTGTTGTGGCCGCATATAACGCGGCCGTAGCCTGGCTGATCGGCTCCGTCATCGCCTTGCGCGGCCAGAGGCCATGGCGCCTTCCTGCCAGCGTGCTGGCCGCCTTCAGCGCGCTCGTCCTTGCCGCCGCGTTCATAGGCCCGCGATTTGTCCCCGCAGCTCACGCTTCGCAGGTCGCCCATCTGGTGCAAACGGATTTGCCGCAGTCGATGGAGTACCCGGCCAATTGGGATGCTGTTCATGCCGGGGACATGTCTGAGCTCGATCGCATCAGCATCGCGGCGGGGCAGAAGGATCCCGGGCTCGTCGTCTGGCCCGAAGTTCCCGCACCTTTTTCGCTCCGCCAGACGGATTTCGCCCGTCGTGCGCAGGAGATTGCGCGCGATTCCAAAAGCAATTTCCTGCTCGGCGTGGTGGGCTGGGAACCCGGTCCAGACGGCCGGCTGGCCGCTTATAACAGCGCGGCCCTGCTGGATCTCCAGGGCCGCGAGGAATTTCAGTACAATAAGATTCACTTAGTCCCCTTCAGCGAATACGTGCCTTGGCGCGACTTCTTCTGGTTCGCCAAGAATCTCACGGGACTTGCGGGCGATTTTCGCCATGGCACACGCTACGCTGTAGGGGACTTGCCTGGCGGGCATTTCGGCACTTTTATCTGTTACGAGGCAGTATTTCCAAACGAGGTCCGGCGGTTTGTCTTAAACGGCGCAAACCTGCTGATCAATCTCTCGGATGACGGGTGGTTCGGGCGCTCCGCGGCGCCCGCACAGCATCTGCAGATGGCCCGCGTTCGCGCCGTGGAACATCGCCGCTGGCTGCTGCGCGATACGAATAACGGGTTCACCGTTTCGGTGGATCCTTACGGGCGCATCGTCGCCAGCCTGGCCCCGGATATCCGCGGAGAGTTGGATGCTCCTTACGCGTTTCGCAGCGATAACACGGTCTACACGCGCTGGGGCGATTGGCTGCCCGGAATTTGCGTCGTAATCAGTCTCGTTTTGCTGCTCGTGGCATGGGTACGCAGCTAAAAAATGTATCAGCGCGCCCTCTGCGTCATCCCTTCCGATTCGCGGAGAAACTCGCACTATTTTCGGGCAGGTGATTCTTCGGTTGCCAAGCGGCGGTGGGTCCGGCATATCGCGTTACGGCAGGCTCAGCCATGCGAACAGCCCCGCAACAATTGCCACTAGGACGAGGACACCAAGAACAAACACAGTCTTACGTTTCCCGGAACCGGTTGCCGTTATATTCTTTAGCAACTGGCGTTCCTGCGCCTCGCGGCTCGCGTGCATCAACCATTCGTTCAGGGTGATCTGTTCCGCGCTCTCGACGTTATCGAAGCGAATGCCCATTCCCTCATTGCTGATCGAATAGATGACCTTGCCTTCGCTGTGGAACCTCTTGCCTCTGGCCATGGCTGTCAGTTTGACAATCGTTCCGGGATTAAACGGCTTGGGGGTCCTCACATGACAACCGGAGTGGCTAACATTAGCGGTCTTGGACATGACCTGTTGGCCTGATTTGCGGTCTACGACTTCGACGGCTGCGACGAAGCTATAACGAAGTCCCGCGCGCTGGGGGTACCAGGTGCTGGTTTCCGCGATTACGTCGGTCCCCTGAGAACGAGCCGCACTCGTCATAAATCGGCGCCTTCGCTCCATTAAGGGCCGGTTGGGTTGCGGGGCAGGCCCTTAGCTAGATCGTAAATAGACCTGCCGAAGGGTTCAAGAGGCAAATGCCAACGCTATAGCGGAACTGTAATATGGCATGTCACCTATTGTGCAGACGAAAACATCAGGGTAAGTACATACTGCGGCGTACGAGTAGCCTCCCAGCACACTCCTCCTTGCCGCTTCTCCGGGCGCGGGCTAGCTATTCTCAAAATGAGGAAATTGCCTGTTCAATCCGTGGAGACCTTGGCCCTACCCCTTGGGCCCATGGCTTCCCTTTCGGCTAATGAGTTTTTCTTCGG